>NZ_JADCLG010000002.1:115433-140343 GCF_014982425.1 Enterobacter cloacae complex sp. I1M
ATATCTTCAACAATACATTTGTGACAGTAACGAATGTTTGAGATGTTTACCAATGGATATGAATTAGTTATGTGAAAATTTTTCCGACAGGCATCTTCAACAGCGTTAAAATACCCGTAAACACCAGAAGATAACGACACTATATTGGAAGTTAGTATATAACCATTTCTAGTGGCAAGAATGTCATATATATCCTGCAAGCTATGCAATTTGTACATATCAATCAGTTCGAAACGAGGAAAGGCATCGTACCTTAGTGCGCCATGCTTTGATATTATGTTCCTGCAATTGGATAAGTTATACATTATCTGTGAACGCAGAAGAAAACTGTGCCACAATTCATTTTCGTAAACCATATAACTCCCTCTTATTTAATTAGTTCCATTTTTCTGAGAAGTATCATTGTCATTGGTAGTTTATCTCTGTATTTCAAAAGCCAGCCATGCCCTCCCAGTAAAGCATCTAGACTTGTAAGTGACATCGAGTACTGCCCCTGAGATAAAACATCATTTATTAATGATGATGAGATAATATCTCTCTCGCTCCAGTCTACTCTTTTATTTTTATAGCATCGTATTGTTTTAGGAAGACAGGAATTAAGCCAGTCACATTCATGTTTATTTAGCCAATAGAAACTTGCATAACAACTTTCTTTGACTAACTTTCGTGTTATAGAAACGGATTGATTATGTATAAATCTTAATATTTTCTGCTTATGACGCCGTCTTAAAGAATCTTTTTTACATTTTTTACGCCATGAGCATAAACCGTAACAAGATGAAATTACAGAGGATACAGCTCCTTCCGATAATGAGTTTTTCTCAGCTATGGATGCCAGACTAAACCCCCTTACAGCCATAGACTTGATAAGCAATTCAGTGAATATATTAATTTTTGTGTTTCGCTTAAACGCCCTCAGGTATTTTTTATAAATAAGTGTTTTAATGTAACATCTGCTGCGACTAAATTCCTTCCCAAGGTTGCTAACACTAGTATTATTTTCAACTATATGAAAACTGTATTTCTTATGACTTTTAAAGATTTCTTTCTTTTTATTAGTACGACTTCCTGCATACGTTGGCCAGCAAGTATTTAACAAACAATAACAAAGCAAAAGATGCTTTGTGGGATGCTGACAACATTTGTCTTTGAGTATAGGCTCCCAGTAATGATAATCAGTTAGGGATGTTGGTATAAGTCCCGATGAACCCTCCCCAAATAACTGGCACTTAGCATAAACATGTGCGTAGAATACATTTTTCTTTAAATTTCCATCCAATGATAATAAATTCAACTTTTTAAGTACATCCATGTAATTGGGGTGTGTAATATCTTTTCTTCTGATTATATTTAGGGACTCATAACAAAACTTAGCAAAATCGAAGTCTATCTCATTGCTAAGTTGTTCTGTATACGAAACAGGAGGCATCAGTCCAATACGTATGTGCGGTGAAGAAGGGACATGGATGCTTTCAAGCGCTACCGGATGCCGATGGCAGGTTGTAACCCCATGAAGCTGATGCGCCAGATGCCAATAAGTAACACCATAATGAAAAGTATCTTCACGAGCGCAAACCGGGCAAAACTTCAATAGTGTGCGCTGCCCTAGTGAAAAATTACTAAGGCGGCACAATCGATTAAGCCTGGCAGGGGTCGTGTTGAAATCCATAATTTCATTACGACTGATTGGTAGTGCCCAGGCAAAAAGAGGGAGTAAAGTCTGTTCATGCCAGAGCTGATCTGCACTTTCGGATGTATGAAGAGAAATAGCCTTTAATCCTGAATTGAGAATTGGATGGACGTTCATATCAGGTTTGTTGAAAATGATCGTTAACAGAGAAGATGGGGACATACCGTACACGGTAGTTGTCCGACAAAACCGGCTGAACAAGGATTCATCAGGCAAAACAGGCAACATTCTCATTTCCCACACCTCTCTTTGACCGTTACGAACTGTTACCTCATTACAATTTATTAAGTGGATCTATATTTATAAGCCCGCAACGCTGAAGAGCATCGTAGGTATTTTTCTTTTCAGCTGTTCTGTTGATAACAAGATCGTGGTCAAGAGACAGTATTTTCTCGTCGAAATTGCGCAAAACTTCGTCTATTTTTCCTACGAATTCCTTGTGCTGTGGCCTGTCTATATCCCCAGGGATCAAAGACTTTAGGGACTTCTCTGCCATGATTTTAGCCGAAGCATCACCCTCATTAGATGCAGAGAGCCATTTAGCTTCCTCATCTTCAGTCGCGGCCCCCGGGAGTGGAGTATCCTTATATTCCTCCGTATGACTCACGAGTACCGGTACAGAGGCCGACAAGACTGCGCCAGTGATGATTTCATTGCCGCTACCGATAACCTTTAATTGTGCCCCCCGATAAATCATCTGAGCCAATCCAATATTGCCTTTAGATAAAATGAATAATTTTTCGTTTAACTCATCATTTAATGGAGTTTCAACATTTGTCCATTGTAATGGCCATAAATAATGAATAAACGATTGCCAGTCTTGTGAATCGTATCTAACATTCTTAATTTTCATGTAACCACCAGACTCTGCCCGCCTGGCAATTCTCATTTTCTTTGTCAGCGTCTCGTCAAAAGGATGATTTCCACAAAAAACCATAGATACCCCCATGGAATCTACAATTTCATGTAAAAAATCAATCAACTTACTCTCACCCCCGGTTCTTGAAAATTTAAGCCTCTGCATTTCATCAATAACAAGGATACCCAAAAATGATGATTTAATTCTTTGTGCAATCTGGCGAGCCAGAGCACCATTTCTAATCTCAGGTGTAGTTCGTTCAATACCAATTGCATCATCTAATTTTTGTAAAATCTCTTCACAAAGGTCTCTCACACTTGAATTGTATGGACAATTAATCTTTACCCATACAATTTGCTTACTGAAGCCGGGAAAAACTCCTTTATAGCTGCTGTGTTCTATAATCTGAGGGAAATGATCCATGACTTGCTCAATCATGGTAGTTTTTCCAGAACCACTCATTCCAACTATCGTAATAGTTTCAGCCTGGGATTTAAAATATCCACTTTCTGGCTCAATATCAGGACGCTCATTTCCATAGTAATGAAGATATTGAATTGTTCCGCTTTTTAAAGGATTACGAGCTGCATAGCTTTCCCTAAGTGCCCGTAAGATCATCTTATAAGCCTGGATAAGATTGGTTTGAGGGCAACGGAATTTCTTTATACGTTCGACATACTGCTCTCTAACATTCGCCGGGGCAGTCCAGCGGATTTTTTCGTCAATTTCGGGGAAATAACTCATTTCCAGAAGTACTTCATCTTCCGTAAGCGCTTCAGGAAGTGCTTCAATTAAGGGATTGCCACGATACTCAGGTAACTCCTGTTCTTTATATATCGCTGAAACGCGCCGTATAAGATTCATTATTCTGCGTCCTCAGTCTTCTTCTTACCTTTTAACCATCTTTGTTTCTCCTCCCGGCCAGGCAAAAGCAGAACATTACTGGATGAAGGAAGTAGGGGTTCAGATCTTCCATTAGCAACATGAGTTCGCCCTAATGAATCAAGTTCATTTTTCCTGTTCTTTTTAATATCTTTACCATGTACCCGGCGAGATTCGTATATTTCATTTAATCTTTCGTTACCTTTCCTGTTAAATTCATCTTTATTATTGATATTGCTGAGCGAATCCAGAGTAAATAAATTAATTTCTTTTTGAGTATCTACCCAATCAGCCATTACATCTGTATCAAGATGAGCTTTCCCTTTAAATACATCTCTTTTCTTAAGTAGGTAATGTTTTTTGAAAATGCTATTTTTGTCAAATCTTACATATATATAATCTACGCAATTGTCATCTATTCTTGCTTCACAAGTGGTTCTTCCAAATACTCTGACACCTGATGCAATTTCAGGATCACATTCATAAAAAAGATTATTGTACTGAATCCCACCGGCGGTAATGTTAGCGTTCACAGGGATTAACAATCGTGCGATCACTTCGTCGGCCCCAACGGCTCTTGCGCTGAATCTCCCGTGCTTTAAGCTTATCATCCAACTATTTTTTGGTGATATTACGAGATCATTTTCAATCAGTAAGGGATTGATATAAGCCAGTTCCTCATACGTTCTCTGATTATGTGCAAGTATCTCCCGAATCAGTAAAGACGTGACCTCCTGAATCGTTAAACAAGCCCTGGATTGCGGTGTTGGCTCTCCTTTAACAATCTTTCCCCTTCGTGTTGTTCCAATAAGCCTATGAATAACCTCATCATTCAGAATGCCGAAACAGCGTTCAACAATGCTTTTTCTGTCGCCTCTACCGACTGGCGCAAACTCAAGTTTTGTCAGGGGGGTCATCTCTTCCTGAGGTTTAAGACCAATCATCTCCCCGTTGTCACACATCAATGTTAATGGAATGTGAGAACAAGGCCAATCATCATCAGTAATAGAGATTCCAAATAATCTACAATATTCTTTTTTTGGCATAAAGCAATTTGCTAACGCTTGTCGGGCGGCTCGCCATGAAGCATGGTATAAAGAAACATGAAGGCCAACAATCATTCTTGTTGCACGATCCACCACTGTATAAATAGTAGGACGCCCAATGACTTTTCGTCTGTTTAAACTCGAAATAAGATGTACATCAGCGACAGTTGAGTCTATTTCGAAAACATCACCCGGCAAAACAGTTGTATTAGCCACACTACCTAAAAGCGCCCGCATTTTGAGGTCTATTTCTTTTTTCGTGTTCTTCTTATTTATCGAGAAATCTTTAGTGAAGAGTTTTTTATTCCAGTATGAAAATTGTTTTAAAGAAGGAACATATGGAGCTCTATTTTCTAGGTTTGCTGTTTTAATTTCATCCCTAAAATACAAATCAATATGTCTCTCTAATGTTTTCTTTATCGTATCTCCGTTAACTTTATAATGATACGTAATGAGAGATTTTCTAATATTATTTATATCTCTTTCATTAAGAATGAAAACACGTGATCGTTCATTAGGTAATGCTCTGTTTTTTTTGGAATTCCCAAGTTTAATTTCATGTTTGATTCTACTTTTCCCAGCGGCGCCACAGTTCGAGAATGCGGGTAGCAATGCATAAATATCCTGCCCATGTCGCCAATACAACGCCAGAAGCGTTCTGATAGTATATTGTGATATTTTTTTATTTCTTGAGTAATCCATTAAAAGGTGCGACTTTTTATGTAATGCATAGTCGAACAGAAACATTCTGTCATCTACAAGATCTTTAATGATATTGTAATTTTCATCTCGCCTTCCTCTGTCTTTATCTGTTAATTCTTTCTCATCTACTAACATATATGAAGGATATATATAATCTTTACAAGTTATGCTATTTGATTCAATATAATATTTAAACATTGAAAATGAGAAAGGGATTGGCTTACCCGTTCTTTCTGATTTTATTTTAAACAAAATTAACAAATCGACCTTTCTGTCAAAATCCAAAACACGGTAAAGTCCCTCTGCAAGCAAATCAGTGCCTTGAGAGAGCCAGACTGAATTCCTAATAATATCCATTTGCGTTCAGTCCTATATAGTGGTCATTGGAAATTATCTTTATCAGACCGGTTTCGAGTATTGGATATGATAAATCAACATTTATCATTTTTAATCCAATCATTGCCTGCAATAACATCATCGCTTCTTGTGCATCTACCCCAAAGATTGATGAAATCATTGCACGTAGTCCTACTATGGGATAAACATCTGGTTTAAGCTTCCATAGGATTTTATCAAGAGGATATTTATCATAAAATTCAGAACCATCTCTTAATACAGAAGTAGCCCAGCAAATGTTTTTACCGACGACGTTATTGAGTTCCGAGCCAACATAAATTTGAAACTCAACATCAATCAACTGCCAAAACATCCTCTCTATTTCAAGTTTTTGGGCTTCGCGTTCAGGTATGCTCTCGTTATGTTTTACTGCTATAGCTTTGTATCGAAGTCCGCCTTCAGGAGTTCTCAAGGTCAGTAAAAAATCGGTTGTCATAACATTCAGAACTTCGACAGGTACTCCTCTTACTCCCCTCACCATAGGATGTTGAAAATGTAGATGATTTGCTATTTGTTGGGTAAGCCGGAGAGGAAAGAGTGGGAATTGTTCCCGGATATCAATCACCGAGTCATTAAACTCAGCCAGATAGAAAAAGTTACTTTCGACAGAAGAAAGGAGATGATGGTTTCGAAACGTCTTAAGGCCAAAGACTATCGAACGGTTTCCACGGGATTTAACGTCCTGAGCTCTAAGCCAAGGCTGATAACTTTGGCCATAGCCCACTCCTATGCCGTCACCTAGCGCATTTTCATAATCCAAATAGGATTTGAGACGCCTACCCCTAGCCATGATCGTACCCTAAAAACGACATTGATACGTACCTATATGTGCATTTTATAGTCTCCAACCCTATAACCACACATTCAGTAAGTATACAACATTAGCGTCGTTTTTTGAGAATGGTTACAACTTTAGTGCTTTGTGTACAACTTTATTGTCCTCGGACATCAGCGAGTGCCTGCGCGCATGCCCAGGCACTGGCCCACGCCCACTGGAAGTTATACCCGCCGAGCCAGCCGGTCACGTCCATCACTTCACCAATGAAATAAAGACCCGGCACGTTGCGGGCTTCCATCGTGCGGGATGAGAGTTCGTTTGTATCCACGCCGCCCAGCGTCACTTCCGCCGTGCGGTAGCCTTCGGTGCCGTTTGGCTGCACGCGCCAGTTCGTCAGCGTCTCCACCAGCGTGTCCTGCTCGCGGCTGTTGAGCTGCTTAAGCGCAACATCCGGAATTTGCCCTAACACCTGCAAGCACTCCACGAGACGCTTCGGCAGCTGCATCGCCAGGGTATTTTTCAGGCTTTGATTCGGGTGCGCGGCGCGTTGCTCATTGAGGAAGGCGTCCAGATCGCAGTCCGGCACCAGGTTTACGGAGACAAACTCCCCCGGCTGCCAGTAGCTGGAGATCTGCAATACCGCTGGCCCCGAGAGACCACGATGGGTAAAGAGCAGGTTTTCGCGGAACACCGTGCCGTCTTCGGCCGTAATGACCGACGGCACAGACACGCCGGAGAGCGTCTGAAGCTGTTCCAGCAGCGGCTTATGCAGCGTGAACGGCACCAGCCCGGCGCGCGTGGGTAATACTTTCAGGCCAAACTGCTCGGCGATTTTGTAGCCGAACGGTGAGGCACCCAGCCCCGGCATCGAGAGGCCGCCGCTGGCGATCACCAGGTTATCGGCGCTGACGGTTTCGCCGTTGAGTTGCAGCGTGTACCCCTGCTCGTTACGGGCGACGTCCAGCACTTCGGTGCGCAGGCGCATGATTACGCCGCCTTTCTCGCACTCGGCCACCAGCATATCCACGATTTGCTGGGCAGAGTCGTCGCAGAACAGCTGTCCCAGCGTCTTCTCATGCCACGCGATGCCGTGTTTACCCACCAGTTCGATGAAATCCCACTGCGTGTAGCGCGCCAGCGCAGATTTACAAAAATGACGGTTCTGGCTCAAATAGGCCGCAGGCTCGACATAAAGATTAGTGAAATTGCAGCGCCCGCCGCCGGACATCAGGATCTTGCGGCCAGGCTTTTTTCCGTTATCCAGCAGCAGCACACGACGACCCGCTTGTCCGGCCATTGCCGCACAAAACATACCCGCCGCACCGGCGCCAATTACTACGGCATCAAACCTTTCCACGTCAAAATCCTCTTCGTTAACTGCCGCGGATTGTAAAGTTTCCTCAGTGGTCGCACCAGCGTAAAAAGATATTACAAAGCCATTTCATTGATATTTAAAGATTATCTATTCAGGCACATTTCTCAAATCAGGTGGTATGTCAAAAAAAGTCTATATTTCACTTTGCCCGTTGCGCATTTGTCCTGGATAATGCGCCGCGTTCATGTCCTCAAAATGGCGTAACGTCCTATGCTACATTTGTTTGCCGGCCTGGATTTACATACCGGGCTTTTATTATTGCTTGCTCTGGTTTTTGTGCTGTTTTACGAAGCGATCAATGGCTTCCACGACACTGCAAACGCAGTTGCAACGGTTATCTACACTCGCGCAATGCGATCGCAGCTTGCGGTCGTTATGGCGGCGGTATTTAACTTTTTTGGTGTCCTCCTGGGCGGACTGAGCGTTGCCTATGCCATTGTGCATATGCTGCCAACGGATCTGCTGCTTAACGTGAGTTCCGGTCATGGCCTGGCCATGGTGTTCTCAATGCTGCTTGCTGCGATTATCTGGAACCTCGGTACCTGGTATTTCGGCCTGCCGGCATCCAGCTCTCACACCCTTATCGGCGCGATTATCGGTATCGGTTTAACTAACGCCCTGATGACCGGTACATCGGTTGTTGATGCGCTGAACCTTCCTAAAGTACTGGGTATTTTCGGCTCTCTGATCATCTCCCCTATCGTCGGTCTGGTGGTAGCAGGTGGATTGATTTTCATCCTGCGTCGCTACTGGAGCAACACGAAGAAACGTGCACGTATCCACCTGACGCCAGCAGAGCGTGAGAAGAAAGACGGCAAGAAAAAGCCGCCGTTCTGGACGCGTATCGCGCTGATCATTTCCGCTATCGGCGTCGCCTTCTCTCATGGCGCGAACGATGGTCAGAAAGGTATCGGTCTGGTGATGCTGGTTCTGATTGGCGTCGCACCGGCAGGCTTCGTGGTTAACATGAACGCCTCTGGCTATGAGATCACCCGTACCCGTGATGCGGTAAACAACGTTGAGACTTACTTCCAGCAGCATCCTGATTTGCTGAAGAAAGCGACCGGCGTAGACCAGTTGATCCCTTCTCCTGACTCTGGCGCACTGACTGCACCGGGCGAGTTCCATTGCCACCCGGCAAACGCGATTAACGCGCTGGAACGTGCGAAAGGCATGCTGGCCGATATCGAAAGCTACGACAAACTGGCGGTAGAACAGCGTGGTCAGCTGCGTCGTATCATGCTCTGTATCTCCGACGTGACCGATAAAGTCGCGAAGCTGCCAGAGGTCAATGCTGACGATAAGCGTCTGCTGAAGAAACTGAAAGGCGATATGCTCAACACCATTGAGTACGCGCCAATCTGGATCATCATGGCGGTCGCGTTGGCGCTGGGCATCGGTACGATGATTGGCTGGCGTCGTGTGGCGACCACCATCGGTGAGAAGATCGGTAAGAAAGGCATGACCTATGCACAGGGCATGTCCGCGCAGATGACGGCGGCAGTGTCTATCGGTCTGGCGAGCTACACCGGTATGCCAGTCTCCACCACCCACGTACTCTCTTCGTCCGTGGCAGGTACCATGATTGTTGACGGCGGCGGTTTGCAGCGTAAAACCGTGACCAACATTCTGATGGCCTGGGTGTTCACCCTCCCGGCGTCCATCCTGCTGTCTGGCGGTCTGTACTGGATTTCGCTGAAGCTAATTTAATCGGCTGAAGGCGACAAAAAAGCGGGTCAGGAAACTGACCCGCTTTTTTTATGCTCAGTGCCATATCATCAGCGCAATCATACTCACCACAACCAGACCACACAGGGCGCTGGTCAAAATGAACTGACGACGCAGGCGCTCGCAGCGACGGATAAACTCTTCATCGTGGTGATCGCGGTAGCGCTGGTAGTAGATATACCCCACCAGACGCATCTGCTTGCTGGGCTGTCCGTGCGAGGTGAAGAACCCTCCACCGTCCACATATTGATAAAGCAACGGATCGCAACCACGAAGTACCACTAACAACGCACGTAACGATGAGAAGTAGCGCGCCATATTCACTATGCAAACCACGCATAACGCCCAAAACAATGCGACGGTGCTAATCATACATCCTCCCCGGCGTCCACCCACGAAGCAAGGCTCCTGAGCTACCGCACCCCAATGCCCTGACAGACAGTTCAGTGAAAGAATGACTAAAAGTCGATCCGGTTCGCGTTTTAATATCCGAACGGCTCATTAAATAGTGTAGGAGATCCGTTAATTTTTTTGCCACAAGGTTAATCGTTATCAACACCAAAGCTTGAAAAATATGTTTAACTGGGCCGTAATGAAAGCATCAGACGACGGCTTTCCCATTTAGTCATCGATAACTTAAGGAAGGAGTAACACTATGGCTTACAAACACATTCTTATCGCGGTAGACCTCTCCCCGGAGAGTAAAGTGCTGGTTGATAAAGCAGTATCCATGGCACGTCCCTACAACGCGAAAGTTTCGCTGATTCACGTTGATGTGAATTACTCCGACCTCTACACCGGTCTGATCGACGTGAATCTCGGCGATATGCAGAAACGCATCTCCGAAGAGACTCACCACGCGCTGAGCGAGCTTTCTACCAACGCGGGCTATCCAATTACTGAAACCTTAAGCGGTAGCGGCGATCTGGGCCAGGTGCTGGTTGATGCGATTAAGAAATACGATATGGACCTGGTGGTATGTGGTCACCATCAGGACTTCTGGAGCAAACTGATGTCTTCCGCACGTCAGCTGATTAACACCGTACACGTGGATATGCTGATTGTTCCACTGCGTGACGAAGAAGACGAGTAAGTGCAAAAAAGCCCGGTGGCGCTAACGCATACCGGGCCTACAAGCGGTACTGAATGTAGGCCGGGTAAGGCGAAGCCGCCACCCGGCTTTTTTTATTCCGGCGTACCTGAGTAGATATCAAAGCGATGCCCTTTGGTGGTCACCGCGTTAGTGGTCGCAACGTCCGCCAGCGGCGGCGCATAGTCAGGACGTTTCACCACCACCCGCTTCGTCGCCAGTTGACGAGCCGGCTCCAGCAGGCCATCGGCATCTAAATCTGGCCCCACCAGCGACTGAAACACCCGCATCTCTTTCTTCACCAGCGCGCTTTTCTGCTTATGCGGGAACATGGGGTCGAGATAGACCACCTGCGGGCGCGGGGTGATATCGGTCAGCGCCGTCAGGCTGGAGGCATGAATAAGTTGCAAACGTTCCTGTAACCACGAGCCGATTTCCGGGTCCGCATAGCCTCGCGTCAGCCCGTCGTCGAGCAGCGCGGCGACAACCGGATTACGCTCCAGCATCCGCACACGGCAGCCCACCGAGGCCAGCACAAACGCATCGCGCCCCAGCCCCGCCGTGGCGTCCACCACGTCCGGAAGATAGCTCCCTTTAATGCCAACCGCCTTGGCCACCGCTTCGCCGCGACCGCCGCCGAACTTACGCCGGTGCGCCATCGCGCCGCCGACAAAATCGACAAAAATCCCGCCAAGCTTTGGCTCATCGCGCTTGCGCAGCTCCAGATGTTCCGGCGTCATCACCAGCGCCATCAGGTTCTCTTCATCATGTTCCAGCTCCCAGCGGGCCGCCAGAACAGATAAGGCGCCGTCACCGGCGCCTGTTTCATCTACTAAGCAGATCTTCACGTAGCAATCAGCCTTTGATTCCGTAATGCTCCAGCATCGCATCCAGCTGCGGCTCGCGGCCACGGAAGCGTTTGAACAGCTCCATAGGCTCTTCTGAACCGCCGCGCGTCAGGATGTTGTCGAGGAAGGACTGACCGGTTTCGCGGTTGAAAATCCCCTCTTCTTCGAAGCGCGAGAAGGCATCCGCCGCCAGCACGTCGGCCCACAGGTAGCTGTAGTAGCCTGCGGCGTACCCGCCTGCGAAGATATGGCTGAACGCGTGCGGGAAGCGTCCCCAGGTCGGGCCTGGAATGACGGCAACCTGCTTTTTAATCTCAGCCAGGGTTTCGAGGATTTTCGCCCCCTGCTCCGGGCTGAACTCGGCGTGCAGGCGGAAGTCGAACAGGCCGAACTCCAGCTGACGCAGGATAAACATCGCCGCCTGGTAGTTTTTCGCCGCCAGCATTTTATCCAGCAGTTCTTTCGGCAGCGGTTCGCCCGTTTCGTAATGACCAGAGATAAACGCCAGCGCGTCCGGCTCCCAGCACCAGTTCTCCATAAACTGGCTTGGCAGCTCGACCGCATCCCATGGCACACCGCTGATACCGGCGACACCAGCGGTTTCGATGCGGGTCAGCATGTGGTGCAGGCCGTGACCGAACTCGTGGAACAGGGTGATCACTTCATCGTGGGTAAACAGCGCAGGTTTGCCGCTCACCGGACGGTTGAAGTTACAGGTCAGGTAGGCGACAGGTTTTTGCAGGGTACCATCCGCTTTACGCATCTGGCCCACGCAGTCGTCCATCCACGCCCCGCCGCGCTTGTTCTCACGCGCGTAGAGATCGAGATAGAAGCTGCCGCGCAGCTCGTTGTTCTCGTCATACAGCTCGAAGAAGCGCACGTCCGGATGCCAGACGTCGATATCGGTACGCTCTTTCGCGGTAATGCCGTAGATGCGCTTTACTACCTCGAACAGACCGTTGACGGCTTTGTTTTCCGGGAAGTACGGACGTAGTTGTTCGTCGCTGATGCTGTAGAGGTGCTGTTTCTGTTTTTCGCTGTAGTATGCGATATCCCACGGCTGAAGCTCGTCCACGCCGAACTCCGCTTTCGCAAAGGCGCGCAGCTGAGCTAACTCTTTTTCACCCTGAGGACGGGCGCGTTTCGCCAGATCGGTCAGGAAGTCGAGCACCTGCTGTGGGTTCTCGGCCATTTTGGTGGCGAGGGATTTATCCGCGTAGCTGTCGAAGCCCAGCAGCTGTGCCAGCTCGTGGCGCAGGGCGAGGATCTCCGCCATCACCGGGCTGTTATCCCACTTACCGGCATTCGGCCCCTGATCGGAGGCGCGGGTGCTGTAGGCGCGGTACATCTCTTCGCGCAGGGCCTGGTTGTCGCAGTAGGTCATCACCGGCAGATAGCTTGGGATATCCAGCGTTAACAGGAAGCCTTCCTGCTCTTTCGCTTCGGCCTGGGCTTTTGCCGCCGCCAGCGCACTTTCCGGCATACCGGCCAGTTCGGATTCATCGGTAATCAGCTTCGTCCAGCCCATGGTGGCGTCGAGGACGTTGTTGCTGTACTGGTTGCCCAGCTCGGACAGGCGCGCAGCGATTTCGCCGTAGCGAACCTGTTTTTCTTTTGGCAGGCCAATCCCGGACAGTTCGAAATCACGCAGCGCGTTATCAACCGATTTTTTCTGCGCCGTGTTCAGTTCGGCATAATGGTCGCCGTCGCGCAGGTCGCGGTAGGCTTTGTAGAGCCCCTCGTGCTGGCCGACCCAGGTGCTGTACTCGGAGAGCAGCGGCAGGGTCTGTTCGTAGGCTTCACGCAGCTCCGGGCTGTTTTTCACCGAGTTCAGGTGGCTCACCGGGGAGAAAATGCGCCCCAGCACGTCGTCCACTTCGGCCAGCGGCTGACACAGATTTTCCCAGGTGTACGGCGCGCCCTGCGCGACCACGTTCTCTACCGCCGCGCGGCAGTTTTCCAGCGACTGGGTAACGGCTGGAACCACATGCTCAGGGAGGATTTTAGAAAACGGTGGCAACGAAAAAGGCGTCAGTAATGGATTGGTCATAAACGCTGTCCTGTTGAAATAGATGAATGAAGCGCGCATCCGGCGCTGTGCATATTATTTTCTGTAATGGGGTTAAGTGTAGAGGATTTCAATGCCGGAGGTTGTCGAAAAACGCCCTGTGGCGCTGCGCTTACCGGGCCTACGGGTAATCTGTGCCGTTCTGCTGTAAACTGTGGCAAATCGTCAATTCAGCGGAAAATCATTACCCATGCTCAGTTATCGCCACAGCTTCCACGCTGGCAACCACGCCGACGTCCTTAAACACACCGTTCAGAGCCTGATCATTGAAGCGCTTAAAGAGAAAGACAAGCCGTTTCTCTACCTGGACACCCACGCGGGGGCGGGCCGTTATCAGCTGAGCGGCGAACATGCCGAGCGTACCGGTGAATATCTGGAAGGCATCGCCCGTATCTGGCAGCAGGACGATCTGCCTGCCGAACTGGAGCCGTACATCGGCGTGGTGAATCATTTCAACCGCAACGGCCAGCTGCGCTATTACCCTGGCTCTCCGCTGATTGCCCGCCAGCTGCTGCGCGAGCAGGACAGCCTCCAGTTGACCGAGCTGCACCCAAGCGACTTCCCGCTGCTGCGCGCTGAGTTTCAGAAAGATAACCGCGCCCGCGTGGACAAAGCCGATGGCTACCAGCAGCTAAAAGCCAAACTACCGCCGGTTTCGCGTCGCGGCCTGGTGCTGATCGACCCGCCGTACGAAATCAAAACCGACTATCAGGCGGTGGTGGCCGGTATCAACGAAGGTTACAAACGCTTTGCGACCGGAACCTATGCCCTGTGGTATCCGGTAGTGCTACGCGCGCAAATTAAGCGCATGATCAAGGATCTGGAGGCGACCGGCATCCGCAAAATCCTGCAGATTGAGCTGGCGGTGCGGCCCGACAGCGACCAGCGCGGCATGACCGCGTCCGGCATGATTGTGATTAACCCGCCGTGGAAGCTCGAAGCGCAGATGAACAACGTGCTGCCGTGGCTGCACAAAACGCTGGTGCCAGCCGGTACGGGCCACGCCACCGTAAGCTGGATCGTGCCGGAGTAATCGCAGCCATCGGTGGAACCTATTGATTTCAGGTATACAATCGCGGCAATTCACGATTAAGGACAAAAGCTATGACTAAGCATTATGACTACATCGCAATCGGCGGCGGCAGCGGCGGCATCGCCTCCATCAACCGTGCGGCCATGTACGGCCAGAAGTGTGCGCTGATTGAAGCCAAAGAACTCGGCGGCACCTGCGTAAACGTGGGTTGTGTACCGAAGAAAGTGATGTGGCATGCCGCGCAAATCCGTGAAGCTATCCATATGTATGGCCCGGACTACGGCTTTGACACCACCATCAACCACTTCGACTGGGATAAGCTGATCGCCAGCCGTACCGCCTATATCGACCGTATTCACACCTCGTACGATAACGTGCTGGGCAAGAATAACGTCGACGTGATCCGCGGCTTCGCCCGTTTCGTGGATGCGAAGACGATCGAAGTGAACGGCGAGACTATCACCGCCGATCACATCCTGATCGCCACCGGTGGCCGTCCGAGCCATCCGAACATTCCGGGCGCGGAATACGGTATCGACTCCGACGGGTTCTTCGAGCTGCCTGCTCTGCCAGAGCGCGTTGCTATTGTAGGCGCGGGTTACATCGCGGTTGAGCTGGCCGGCGTGATTAACGGCCTTGGGGCGGAAGCGCACCTGTTTGTGCGTAAACACGCGCCGCTGCGTAGCTTTGACCCGCTGATTGTCGACACGCTGGTCGAGGTGATGAACGCCGAAGGCCCAACCCTGCACACCAACGCCGTGCCAAAAGCGGTGGTTAAAAATGCGGACGGTAGCCTGACCCTGGAGCTGGAAGATGGCCGCAGCCAGACCGTTGATTGCCTGATCTGGGCGATTGGTCGTGAACCGGCCACCGACAACTTCAACCTGGCCGCAACCGGGGCGAAAACCAATGAAAAAGGCTACATCGTCGTTGATAAGTTCCAGAACACCAGCGTACCGGGTATTTATGCCGTTGGTGATAACACAGGTGCCGTAGAACTGACGCCGGTTGCCGTGGCCGCGGGGCGTCGTCTTTCCGAGCGTCTGTTTAACAACAAGCCGGACGAACATCTGGATTACAGCAACATCCCGACCGTGGTCTTCAGCCACCCGCCAATCGGCACCGTCGGCTTAACCGAGCCGCAGGCGCGCGAGCAGTACGGCGACGATCAGGTGAAAGTGTATAAATCGGCGTTTACCGCGATGTATACCGCGGTTACCTCGCACCGTCAGCCGTGCCGCATGAAGCTGGTCTGTGTGGGCCCGGACGAGAAGATCGTCGGCATCCACGGCATAGGCTTTGGCATGGACGAGATCCTGCAGGGCTTCGCAGTGGCGCTGAAGATGGGCGCAACGAAAAAAGACTTCGATAACACCGTGGCGATCCACCCCACTGCGGCAGAAGAGTTTGTAACAATGCGTTGATATTGATGCCCCTCTTCAAAGGGGCATTTTTTTAACATTCATAAATCGTTGCAAAACGAATGCTCCGAAAATCGTGATCTACCGCACATATCCCTCCACATCCACCGAAGCGAATGTCTACGCTTATAAGACGCCCGGAAAAACCTGTCTTTTAGAACACACAACCGGAGGTCCTTATCACCATGTTCAACCAGAAACTACAGGCTACCGAGAACATCGAGTTCGAGATTGCAGAAGAGCTGCGCTACGAGACCGATCCCTGCGAGTTGAAACTGGATGAAATGATTGAGGCGGAGCCGGAACCCGAAATGATCGAGGGGCTACCTGCCTCCGATGCCCTGACGCCTGCCGATCGTTATCTTGAACTGTTCGAACATGTGCAGTCGACACGGCTGTTTGCGGACAGCAAAACTTTCCCAGACTGCGCGCCGAAAATGGACCCGCTGGATATCCTGATCCGCTACCGTAAAGTGCGTCGTCATCGGGATTTTGACCTGGCGCGCTTTGTGGAGAATCACTTCTGGCTGCCGGAGGACTACAGCAAAGAGTATGTCTCTGATCCCGGCTTCTCCCTGAAAGAACACATTGATAACCTGTGGCCAGTGCTGACGCGCGAGCCGCAGGATCACATCCCGTGGTCGTCGCTGCTGGCGCTGCCGCAGGCCTATATTGTGCCCGGCGGGCGATTCAGCGAGACCTACTACTGGGATTCTTATTTCTCCATGCTGGGGCTGGCAGAAAGCGGTCGTAACGATCTGCTGAAATGCATGGCCGATAACTTCGCCTGGCTGATTGAGCGCTACGGACATATCCCGAACGGCAACCGCACCTACTACCTCAGCCGCTCCCAGCCGCCGGTTTTTGCCCTGATGGTGGAGCTGTTTGAAGAGGACGGCGTGCGCGGGGCGAAGCGCTATCTTGAGCATCTCAAGATGGAGTACGCCTTCTGGATGGACGGGGCGGAATCGCTGCTGCTCAACCAGGCCTATCGCAGTGCGGTGCGCATGCCGGATGGCTCATTGCTCAACCGCTACTGGGACGATCGTGATACGCCACGGGATGAATCCTGGATTGAGGACGTTGAAACCGCCCGTCATTCCGGTCGCCCGCCGAACGAGGTGTATCGCGACCTGCGCGCCGGGGCAGCCTCAGGATGGGATTACTCGTCCCGCTGGCTGCGCGATCCTGCGCGGCTGGCCAGTATCCGCACGACGCAATTTATCCCCATCGATTTGAACGCATTCTTGTTCAAACTGGAGAGCGCTATCGCCAATATCTCAGCGTCGAAAGGGGATAAAGAGACGGCTGAACTATTCCGCCAGAAAGCCAGCGACCGGCGCGCGGCGGTGAACCGCTATCTGTGGGACGAAGAGAACGGCTGTTATCGTGATTACGACTGGCGCCGTGAAGCCCTGGCGCTGTTCTCTGCGGCCAGCATTGTGCCGCTGTATGTGGGCATGGCGACCCATGAGCAGGCTGAACGGCTGTCCGATGCCGTTAAAGCCCGTCTGCTCACGCCGGGCGGTATTCTCGCCACCGAATATGAAACAGGTGAGCAGTGGGATAAGCCGAACGGCTGGGCACCGCTACAATGGATGGCGATCCAGGGGTTCAAGCAGTACGGCAACGACTCGCTGGGGGATGAGATCGCCTGGAGCTGGCTGCACACGGTAAACCATTACTACAAAACCCATCATAAGCTGATTGAGAAGTACCATATCGCCAGCAGCACGCCACGCGAAGGTGGCGGGGGTGAGTATCCGTTGCAGGATGGCTTCGGGTGGACGAATGGGGTGGTGCGGCGGTTGATTGGGCTGTATGGGGAGCCCTGAGTCTCACCCCTCACCCTGACCCTCTCCCCTGAGGGGAGAGGGGACTTAACGGTGCGGCCTTTTCTCCCTCGCCCCTTTGGGGAGAGGGCCGGGGTGAGGGGGAAAAATAATCAGCGGATCACTTCATAAATGGCAGTCTGGATGGACTGCCATTTTTTTGTACTGGCATCGGGCTGCGTCTTCGCGCGGCGCGTTGCCATATCGGCGTCGTGCTGCTGGCGTTTCACTACCGCCGGGACGGTACAGAATGCTTTCAGGTACTGCTTACGCATAGGCGTCAGCGATTCCCCGTTCGCCATCGCATGGCTAAGCGTATTAATAAAGCGTCGGCAGGGCTTTTGCTCTGTCATTTGCAGGCGGTAGCGCAACATCACTTCCAGCACGTCATCGTAGCCTGCCGACAATGCCTCCTCCGTCCATGACATTTTCCAGTCCATGCCACCCTGCAAGAACAGGAGCGCCACGCGGGTATCGTTGCGGCTAATCGCTGAACGGAAGTTGTTTTCATCCCAGGTGACACCCATGCGCGTCAGCGTTTCTCGCGAGGAAGGCGTTTCGCGCATCTCCTGCACCGGCGCGGGAGATGCCGTGCTGGCCACAGTCGGCTGCGGTTTACTGCTGGTTACCAGCCAGGCTCCTCCCACGACAATCGCGATAACCATCACGCCAACCGCTCCCCACAGCACGCCGGAAATCAGCTGTTCGCGCTGCTCTGGCGTACGCGCGGCGCGCTGAGTCGGTTTCTCTATGCTGTCACGCACTTCAAACAGATCGCCGCCTGTTGTGCGGTCTATTTTTTGCGCCTTTTCCCAGAATGCATGCAGCTCGCTTTCATCCACCGCCATCAGCGCCGCCGGGTTAACGCGTGTCCGCCCTTCCTCAAACGCGCGCTGAACGGAGCGGGTGATCTGCGTGTAATAGCTGTCGAGCAGCTGGATTTGCGCCCCGCTCAACGGCTGCTGCACGGTGATGCTGTTGCGGATTTGACGGATATCTTCGAGGAAGGTTTGCAGGGTTTTGCGGGGTTCTACCAGCAGCGTCAGCATGTCCGGGGCGTTAAACAGCGACGCGTAGTAGCGGCTAAATTCTTTCTTATCCACCAGCAGCTGGGCCAGCTCACTAAATAACATGCCGCTCAGAACATCATTAATTTCACCGTTTTTCAGCCAGCGACGCACACGTTCAGCATTAAACAAGGTCTTAAGATGATTATTCAGCCGCACCGGATCGGGCCATGCCTGCTGTATCAATCCTTTTATCATCAGCTCAATGGCACGCACCTGTTTCTGCGCCTGGAGCTGGCTCGCCTTGTCTGGCACCCTCCCGGTATCGTAGGTCAGAAGGGGCTGTTGCAGACGCAGATATTCAAGGGATGTGACGAAGCGCATCGCCGCAATCAGCTGGTTTTCGCTGACATCCTGCCCGCTTTCATACTGGGGAACGCGCTGCTGAAGCAAGCGTAATTGCAGCGTAAAGGCTGTCATTTCCGCATCATTCAGGTTCAGCTTTCTGGCTACGGCGCCCCACCCGCCCAGCCCCAGGCGGGCGCTATCCAGTTGTTCCAGAAACCAGCGTGGATCTTTTCCTTCAGAAACATGTACATTCAACAGAAGTAAGATTTCAACAGACGCCTGGCGGATCGCCGCCAGACAGTGTTCAAACTGTTCGCGGGTATGATGCGATGAGCTAATCATCATTGTTTTCCTTGAGAGACAATGAGTACCGCCAAAGCGGCATTAAAAGTCGTTTTTCTTTTTATTTATAGGAGGTTAAACATACCTGACTTTCTGTTGAAATAAAGTGACAACCCTATAATCATTTGCAATGTCTCCGGAGGATCGTCATGCCCGCCTTAACCACCGCGCGTCTCACCTGCTTGCCGCTGCAAGAGCAAGACTGGCCCTTTTTTCTGTCGCTACAGCAAAATCCTGACGTGATGCGTTTTGTCGCCCATGAGCGTAGCGAGGCTGACATTCGGGAGGCCTTTGTGTCTCGTCTGTTGCCGTGGGCACCGGGCAGCTCGCACTGGCTCTGCCTTGTGGTGCGTGAGACGGCCAGCCAGACGCCGCTGGGCGTAACCGGCTATGTGCACCGGGAAGCAGATTGTGCCGAAGTCGGTTTTCTCTTTGCGCCCTCTGCGCAGGGGAAAGGTTACGGCTTTGAATCTCTGCGGGCGGTGTGTGATTTCGCGCTGACCCAGGGCAATATCCGTCGGCTCACCGCGACCATGACGGCGGGAAATATCGCCTCAAGGCGACTGCTGGAAAAAACAGGTTTTCAGCTGGAAGGTGAGTTGCGCGAGAGTTATTTCCTTTCAGGGCAATGGCATAACGACTGGCTATTCGGTTTACTGAAAAAGGAATATCTGTTCAGTAAAACCTGATCAACGGCCATTTGGCGGATATTCCCCGGGCTGTTTTCCCTTTATAGTTCCGCCATAAAGAGGAAACGCTTATGACGGGTTATGCAATGCAGATATCTTCTGCTGCAATCGCATTAATTAAAAAACAGCAGGGTCTTTCCCTGGAGAAATACCGTGACGAAAAGGGAATATGGGTTATAGGTTACGGTCACGTGATTCGCCAGTGGGAAAAATTTAACGGCCTCATCACGCCGACTGAGGCGGAGAATTTGCTTTTCAATGATATTCATTTATGTGAGTCGCTGCTGCGGGAAATGAACAAACGCCCATTAACCCAACAGCAGCATGATGCACTGGTATTAACGCTCTTCAGTTTTGGGGAAGATTCCCCTCTGCCAGAGAAGATCCTTCAGGCCGTCGCCCGGGTATAGTACATCGCGGCCTGCGTCCGGTTTTTGACATCAAGACGACGGAAAAGCGTCTCAAGATGGGCTTTTACCGTTGCCGCACTGATATTGAGATTACGACCTATCTCTTTATTTGACTCTCCGGCCGCCAGTAATTTCAATACCTCACGCTGGCGCTCACTTAACAATGACAGCTCATCATGAGAGGAGTGCTGGTTCATCCACTCGCCGGGAAAACAGACCATCCCTCGCGATACAGAATCCAGCACGGCGGAAAAGCGTTCGGGATTCGCATTACGAGGGATTATTGCCACCACGTTGCGCTGTAGCATTTGCTCAACCCAGCGAGGCTCTTTTTTCGTTAACACCAGCACCACGCGCGCTGTTGGAAAACGATTCATAATCTCTTCCGGTAAAGCCACACCGTTATCATGAATTAAATACCCATCTATCATGACGATAGCGGAAGGTGACGCGGATAAGTGTGCCCATAATTCATCAGTCTGACGAGTTCCTGTCAAATCTATTTCCGGAATTAATTTCTGCAAACTGCACTTCGCTCCATGAATAAATAATGACTGCCTGTCAAACATGATTACTCGCATCGTATTACTCCTCTGAGAATAGCGAAGGGGGATTCTACAGAGGCATTTTTTAAGAAAAAACTCAATGAATGGAGAGGTTACAATTCACCCAGCTCTCTTTATATCTTTCATCATTTAGACACACCTGCTTTAAGGATTTCCTTAAGAGGGTTCCCTCCCCCTTAAGTCTGAACATTACAGGAACATACCGCCTGAAACTTCAATACGTTGCGCATTCATCCAGCCCAGTTTGTCACTGAGCAACGCCGCAATGGCGTCACCGATATCATCGGGCAGGCCCACCCGTCCCAGCGCCGTCTGCGAGGCCAGCAGCTGGTTAAGCTCCGCATTATCCCTTACGCGTCCGCCTCCAAAGTCGGTTTCAATCGCGCCAGGCGCGATGATATTGACGGAAATTCCGCGCACGCCAAGCTCTTTTGCCTGATAGCGGGTCAGCACTTCCATCGCTCCTTTCATTGCCGCGTAAGTCCCTGAACCTGGCTGAGTAAAACGGGCCAGTCCGCTTGAGACGTTCAGGATCCGTCCTCCGTCTTTTATGAGCGGCAGCAGCTGTTGTGTGAGGAAAAACGGACCTTTGAAGTGAATATTCACCGCATCATCAAACTGCGCTTCTGTCGTCTCGGTATAGGGTGCGTATAACCCTGTACCTGCGTTGTTCACTAAATAGTCAAAGGTGTCACGTTGCCAGACGTGTGTAAGGGTTTCCTTCACCTGTTGAGCGAAGCGCGCAAAACTTGCCGTATCGCCGACGTTAAGCTGCAATGCTGCCGCTTTTCTACCTTTTCCCTCAATTTCGCGTACAACTTCCTGCGCCTCCTGCTGACTGCTGTTCCAGGTCAGGATGATATCTGTCCCTTCCGCAGCAAGCTTCAAAACCGCATTTTTACCCAGGCCGCGGCTACCGCCCGTCACTAATGCAATACGTTCACGCATAATTCACCTCGTTTCGACTGCGATGAAGATTGAGAATGAGCTTATTAGATGGTAGAAAATCAATAAATAGTGCCGCCAACGCTTCACTGTTTCATTTCAAACAACAATGACCCATATCTATGGATAAAATATACGCAATGCAGCTTTTCCTTCGCGTCGCGGAACTGGAGAGTTTTACCCGCGCGGCGGAGACGTTAAGCCTGCCGAAGGGGAGTGTCTCGCGGCAGATCCAGGCGCTGGAGAACGCGCTTGGCACTCAACTGCTGCACCGCACTACCCGCCGCGTCAGCCTGACGCAGGACGGCATGGTTTATTACGAACGCGCAAAAGATCTGCTGATGAATCTGGACGAACTGGACGGCATGTTTCTGCACGACCCTTCCACCATCAGCGGTCGGCTACGTGTGGATATGCCCGTTGCCATTGCACGAAATGTCGTCATTCCGAAACTGCCTGCATTTTTACAACAGTTTCCCGGCATTGAGCTTGAGCTAAGCAGCAGCGATCGTCTGGTCGATGTCATCCGCGAAGGATTTGACTGCGTGGTTCGCGTGGGAAACTTGAAGGACTCCGGGCTTATCGCCCGCCCGCTTGGGAAGCTTTCAGTGATTAACTGCGCCAGCCCGGATTATCTCACGCGATTCGGCTACCCTGAGACGCTGGATGATTTGGGCTCACACGCCCTCATTCATTACTCCGCCACGCTGGGCACCCGTCCTCTGGGTTTTGAGTATTTCAACGGCAGCGCGACCCAGTGGATAAAAACGGGAGGCGTTTTGACGGTTAACAGCACGGAAACCTACCAGGCCGCCTGTATCGCCGGGCTTGGCATTATTCAGGTCCCGCGCGTCGGGGTGCGTGATGCCCTGCGCACGAAAAAACTCGTTGAGATCCTGCCGCAATATCGGGCTGAACCAATGCCCGTCTCCCTCATTTATCCCCACCGCCGTAATCTCTCCCGTCGGGTGCATGTGTTTATGGAGTGGCTTACCGAACTCACAAAAAGTTACGTGGACTAGTCGCAAGCTATAATTCAGTAACATCCAGCTCAACGAAAAGGAAAATGCGCGTGACGCCGGAAAATAACCCGCAACGACCGACTCAACATTTAGATTATGAACCCATCAAAAAGATGGATAACGAGCCTGAAGCGCCGAAGGAGCCTGGAACGACCAGCAAAGCGCTGGGCACCGTGACCGGCATAGCCGAAAAAATTCAGCAGATACCCGCGATTGCTCACCTGATCCGCGCCGCTGAGCGCTTTAACGACCGCATGGGAAATCAGTTTGGCGCGGCGATCACCTACTTCTCTTTCCTGTCGATGATCCCCATCCTGATGGTGTCGTTTGCTGCCGCCGGTTTTGTTCTGGCGTCTCACCCGACGCTGTTGCAGGACATCTTCAATAAGATCCTGACCAACGTCAGCGACCAGACGCTCGCCACGACGCTCAAAAGCACCATCAACACCGCCGTGCAGCAGCGTACCACCGTGGGTATCGTCGGGTTGCTGATTGCGCTCTATTCCGGGGTTAACTGGATGGGCAACCTGCGTGAAGCCATTCGCGCCCAGTCGCGTGACGTCTGGGAGCGTACGCCGCAGGATCAGGAGAAGATATGGGTGAAGTATTTGCGCGACTTTATCTCGCTGATTGGTCTGCTGGTGGCGCTGGTCATCACGCTCTCTATCACCTCGGTCGCCGGTTCTGCGCAGCAGATGATTATCTCCGCGCTGTATCTGGACTACATTGAATGGCTGAAACCGGCCTGGCGCGGTATAGGGCTTGCTATCTCCATCTTTGCTAACTACCTGCTGTTCTTCTGGATCTTCTGGCGTTTGCCCCGCCATCGGCCGCGCAAGAAGGCGCTGATCCGTGGGACGTTGATTGCCGCTATTGGCTTTGAGGTGATCAAAATTGTGATGACCTATACGCTGCCATCGCTGGTGAAGTCCCCCTCCGGCGCGGCCTTTGGTTCGGTGCTGGGGCTGATGGCCTTCTTCTATTTCTTCGCACGCCTGACGCTGTTCTGTGCCGCGTGGATCGCCACCGCAGAGTATAAAGACGACCCGCGCATGCCGGGAAAAACCCACCACTGATGTCCTGTCGGGCTGATATTTCAGCCCGATTCATCATTTCAGCATATAAATCCAGACCGTAACTTTTATTTAACTCAAAACCAGTTTTAATGACTGATATTTAAAATGTGTGAAGCATTTCATGGAAGTGTTTTCGCTGGCCTGAAAATTATCCGCTTTTTGTTGCTTTTATGACCATGTCACGCCTTTGTTACAGATTGAAATGTCGCTTTTGCTGTGCCTAATATGGCCCTTCGTTCGTCCAAAAATAAGAAAATATTATGCAAGCAACAGCCACCACACTTAACGAAGGGGCGGAACACGTTCCGGTCAACTCCCGCAATAAAGTCGTCGTCGCATCGCTGATTGGCACCGCCATTGAGTTCTTCGACTTTTATATTTACGCCACCGCTGCGGTCATTGTCTTTCCGCATATTTTCTTCCCACAGGGCGACCCGACGGCAGCCACGCTACAGTCTTTAGCTACCTTTGCTATCGCCTTCGTTGCGCGTCCTATAGGTTCAGCGGTCTTTGGCCACTTTGGCGATCGCGTCGGTCGTAAAGTGACGCTGGTTGCCTCGCTGCTGACGATGGGGATCTCCACCGTCGCCATCGGCCTGCTGCCGACCTATGAAACTATCGGCATTCTGGCGCCTGTGCTGCTGGCGCTGGCGCGCTTTGGTCAGGGCCTGGGGCTGGGCGGGGAATGGGGCGGCGCGGCGCTGCTGGCGACCGAGAACGCCCCGGCGCGTAAGCGTGCCCTGTATGGCTCTTTCCC
>NZ_JADCLG010000020.1:0-65742 GCF_014982425.1 Enterobacter cloacae complex sp. I1M
CCTCGCCCCGGCCGGAAGGCAAACGCCTCAGCGATTTACAGCCGGACCAGGGCATCGCTGACAGCCCTCAGTCATTTAGAAAGCAACTTTATTGCTTCTGCATAAAAAAATTACTGGGGATCCCTCAGCCCACGGGGAGAGGGGGAAAATCAACCGCTCTTCTTGCCCGGCTTTAATCCGCGGTGTAACTCGTTGATGCGCTTCATCGACTTGATGGTGCGCTGCGGCTCGGTGGAGGCGACGGACAGAATAATCATCTCCAGGCACAGCAGCACCGTGCCGTGCAGCGGGATTTTGCCCTTCTCGCCGCCGCGCGGGACGTGGATCACTACGCTTGCCTCTTTGCTAAAGCGCGAGTCAGTGGCGTTGGTCAGCAAAATGGTGGGAATACCCAGGCGCTTCGCTTCGCGCAGCGTGGTCTGTCCCTCCCGGTGCGCGGATTTTTGCGCCATCATTACCAGCACGTCACCGCGCTGTAGGGCAATCAGCTGTTCGGCGAGGCCAATACCGGTGCGGTTGAGCGGGATCGCAGGCAGGCCTATACGGCTAAACAGTCGCGAGGTGTACTCAGCCAGAATGCCGGATGCGCCAATGCCAAAAATAGCGACCTGTCTCGCCTGCGCCAGCAGCGACACCGCCTGCGCCATCGCGTAGCGGTTGCCCGGTTCGGACAACACCGCGCAGGTGTGTTGATGGCCTTCCAGCACAAAATCGATGCTCGCGTCGACGTCGCTGGTAAGCGTGTTTACCGTCGTGGACATCTTCTCGCTGGAGGTGACCACCGGGCCAAACCACTGCTCCAGGGTCTGCTTGAGATCCCGCAGCCCGCCAAACCCAAGCGCCTGAATGGCACGCACCACGGTGGCGTCCGAGGTGTGTAGCACAGCGGCAATCTCCATTGCCGTCTGCTCCATAACCGCTTCACGATTTTCATTGATATAGCTCGCCACCTGCAGCAGGCGCGGCGTCAGCTGGTGCGCCCGCGAGCGGAGGCGGTCGCCGTAGACATCAATTTTTCGGATCATCGAGCGGCCTCCGGCAGCGGACGGCCCGCTATCTGCGACTGCACCTGCGCGGCCATCAGCCCCAGCGAGGCAAATGAATTTGAGATCGCTTCCTCGCGGGAGATGAGCACGTAATGCCCGGTTCGGCAGGCGTTGAGAAACTGACACCAGCCCGGCATCACCGCATCCATCGCCGCCAGCTCGTCCTGCGGTTTTCCGCCGGTGTCCCCGCGCCAGGTTGCAAAGACAAAATCAGCATCCAGCTCCGGCAGACGCTCGGCGCTGACGTCGATGCGCCCGCCCTCCGGGATGCTCTCAATCAGCGGCGGGAACCTGAACCCTGCGTCGCGCAGCACGCGCCCAAGCGAGTGGTAGCTGTGCATGGCGTTGATTTTGCCCTGATTGGCCTGAATCACCGAGACGGTCAGTTTGCTCGTATCGATGGTCGCCTTTAGCGCCTCGATCTGCTCCTGATAGCGACGCTCCAGAATCTTCAGCCGCGCCTCTGTCCCGGTAAGCTGCGCCAGCTTGCGGTAGATCTCCGGCGCGCCGCCGTCGAGGTGATCGATACTCACCGTCGGGGCAATTTTTTCCAGCTGTTCGACCGGCGTGTTGCGGGTCGGCTCGGTGATGATAAGATCCGGCTTCGCCGCGGCGATGGCTTCAATATCGATATCGGCGGTGCCGATGAATGTGATGTCGGAATTATCAAAATCGATGCCCGTCAGCATGCCGCTGGAGCGCAGAAAATGGCTGCCGTCCGGTCGGGTGCGGCCATGGCTGGCAACCGGCGGTACGCCAAGCTCGATCAGCGGAATGGTGATATCCAGGTCGTGCAGGGACACAATCCGCTTCGGGTTAACCGGCACCACCACTTTGCGGTTCAGGTCGTCAGTAAACGTCTGCGTTGGCTCTGCGGCTCCTGCAGCAAAACCCACCAGCACCAGCATTGCAAAAAATACGCGCATTTCTATCCCCTAAAATCGATCCCGACGCTGCCAGAGCAGCAGCAGGAAAAACGGTCCGCCAATCAGTGAAATGACAATTCCCGCCGGCAGCTGCAACGGGAGAAATGCCAGCCGCCCGACGTTATCCGCCAGCAGCACCAGCAGCGCGCCCAGTACGGCACTTCCCGTCAGCAGTGCCGTTTGCCCTCCGCGCAGCAGCAGGCGCGCCATGTGCGGGGCAATCAGCCCGACAAAGCCGATACTCCCCACGCAGGAGACGCAGGCCGCGGTGAGCACCACGGGGGCAAACACGCGCAGCAGCGCGAGGTGTGAAGTCCGCACGCCCAGCCCCGTCGCAGTGTGGTTGCCGAGCAAGGCTACGTCTGCGGCGCGCGCGGTAAAGAGCAGCAGCGCAAACGCCGGCACTGTCCAGGCAGCAGCGATGCTGACCAGCGTCCAGCTTGCCGCATGCAGACTCCCCGCCAGCCACAGCATCGCCGTCTGGACGTCGCGCACGTCGGCGGTCGTCATAAAGACCCCCATCGCGGCGGCAAACGCCCATGACACGCCGATGCCGATCAGGATGAATCGCGGGCGCGAGATATCACGCGCCAGCGCCACTACCAGCAGCGCGGTCAGCAGCCCACCGGCCATGCCGATAAGTGGACGCCAGTACGGCCCCAATCCCGGAAACTGAAAAATCAGCAGCAGCACCGCCGCGCTACAGCCCTCTTTCACGCCGATAAGTCCGGGGTCAGCAAGGCCGTTGCGGGTAATGGACTGCATGGCCGCCCCCGCCATGCCGAGCATCGCGCCGCACAGCACCGCCATCAGCAGGCGCGGCAGGCGGATATCCATCACAATGTAATGCGCATCCGCCGTCAGACGTTCAGGATAAAACAGCGCACGTCCGATGGCGGAAGCAGGAATGGGCAGCGAGCCGTGCGTCAGGCCAAAACTTAGCAGCAGTAAAACGGCAAGGGTTAAAACGGTCAGATACAGCAGCGCCCTCGGGCGAACCAGCGCCGAGAAGGAGGAAAATCGTACTGCCCTCAATCCAGCCCGGTTCATTTGAACATCCTTGACGCCATAAGGATAAAGACCGGCGCGCCGACCAGCGCAGTCATCACGCCGGTTGCCAGCTCATACGGCGTAAACAGCGTGCGGGCGGCGATATCCGCCATCAGCAGAACCAGCGCCCCGCAGAGGGCTGAGAGCGGCACCATCACGCGCAGGTCCACCGATACCAGACGGCGAATCAGCTGCGGCACAACGAGTCCGATAAACCCGATCGGTCCGGCAACTGAAACCGCCGCGCCGCACAGCAGGGCGATGGCCAGCAGCGCGAGCAGGCGCGTTTTCAGCAGCGACACGCCAAGCCCCTGCGCCATTCTGTCCCCCAGCGCCAGCATGTTCAGCGACGGCGACAGCCAGAGCGCCAGCGCAAAACCCACGGCAGCGGCCCCCGCGGCGCTAGCGGTCGTCTCGCCGATGACTCCCGCCACATCCCCCGCAAGCCAGGTCCGCATGGCCAGCAGCGTCTGTTCATCCAGAATCAACACCGTGGCGGTTATCGATGAGGCAAATGCCGACATCGCCACGCCGCACAGCGTGACTTTCATCGGCGTGAGACCGGTACGCCCGGATGAGGAGAACGTTAGCACCAGCAAAAAGAGCGCGGCGGCGCCGGCTGCGGCTATCAGAGGGCGGCCAAACGGCAGCGACAGCCCGAGGGCACTCGTCAGCACCACCGCCAGCGCCGCCCCTGCATTTAGCCCCAGGATATGCGGATCGCCGAGCGGGTTGCGGATCACTGACTGCAGCAGCACGCCCGCGACGCCGAGCGCCGCGCCCGTCACCAGGGCGGCGCACAGTCGCATCAAACGCAGCCTGACGATCACGCTATGCTCAAAATTGCGCGGGTCGAAGTGGAAAAATGCGTCTACTACCGTCCGGGGGGCGATAACGCGCGCCCCGATGCTCAGGTGCGCAATCGCGCCTGCCAGAAGCAGCAGCGTAAAGAGAATAAAGGCCACAGACATGCGCATCATGGTTTGTCGACAGCCTGACGGAACGGCATAAAGAACGGCTTGCCGGTCAGCGGGTTAACCGACATATGCACGTCGACATCAAACACCGCTTTGATCAGCTCCGGCGTGCAGGCGTCGCCCTCATGCAGTACCCCCTCAACCTTTCCCTGACGTAAAAAGACCAGCGAATCACCGTAGTTCACGGCGAAGTTGAGATCGTGCAGAACCACCACCACGGTGCGCCCGTGCCGGCGCGTCAGCGTGTGCAGCAGTTCGAGGATCTCCACCTGGTAGCGAAGATCGAGGTACGTCGTGGGTTCATCCAGCAGGATATAGGGCGTTTGCTGCGCCAGTACCATGGCGATCCAGCAGCGCTGGCGCTGGCCGCCGGAAAGGCTTTCAACCAGATGATGGGCAAACTCTGCCGTTCCGGTCAGGCGTAACGCCTCTTCCACGGCCCGCTCGTCTTCCTCGCTCCACTGGCGCATCACGTTCTGCCAGGGGAAACGTCCACGCGAGACCAGCTCAAATACGGTTAACCCTTCTGGAAGCAGCGGAGACTGCGGCAGGATCCCGAGCTGGCGGGCGACCGCTTTGGTTGGCTGCGAGTGGATGGCTTTGCCGTCCAGCACCGCGCTGCCGCCGAGCGGCTGAAGCAGTCGCGCGAGGGTACTTAACAGCGTCGATTTTCCGCAGCCGTTTGCGCCCACCAGAACAGTCATTTTCTGCTGGGGGATCGCAAGGGAGATATCATCAACGATGATTTTTTTCTGGTAACCCGCGGAGAGGTTCTCAAGAACCAGTCCCGGCTTTTTGATGTAGTGAGCCACGTGAACGCCAACGTAAGAAAAAAAACCAACAAATAAAAATAAAACTCATTCTCTTTTGTGAGTTTGCCGCCGCGCCATGTAGTAGTCAAGCGAAGATATACCCTGTAAACCCCAGGGATAACTGAGCATCGTTTCACAAATCAAAATTCCTTTTTATCAATTATTTTCAATGCCTTAAACAGGAAATCAACGCGTATTAGCCAGAGAGAAACCTCTGTAGCGAAATTTTTATTTATTCCATTTACTACTACATTCCCTCATGCTTGAATGATTCTCAATTACAAGTCCGATGCCGTAGAGGCTAACGGACAGACCGTAAGGGCAATGACTCACACATTCTTCCGCGAGCATTTCATCGCAGGATATTTTGGGAAAACAGATGTAATGGCTAAGTTCACACCTTCATTCGCCGGGGTAAAAGGGCGCGCGCTCTTTTCACTCCTGTTCATGGCGCCTCTGGTGCACGCAGCAGCAAAAGACGGTGAGACGCTTACCGTCACTGCCGACCCTTACGCTTCCACCGACGCCACCAGCGGCTATCAGCCCCTGAACACCTCCACCGCCACGCTGACCAACATGCCGATGCTGGACATCCCGCAGGTGGTCAATACCGTCAGCGATAAAGTGCTGGAAGACCAAAACGCGACCACGCTCGACGAGGCGCTGTATAACGTCAGCAACGTGGTGCAGACCAACACCCTGGGCGGCACGCAGGATGCCTTCGTGCGCCGTGGCTTCGGCGCAAACCGCGATGGCTCGATCATGACCAACGGCCTGCGCACCGTGCTGCCGCGCAGCTTCAATGCCGCAACCGAGCGCGTGGAGGTGCTAAAAGGCCCGGCCTCGACCCTTTACGGTATTCTCGACCCCGGCGGCCTGATTAACGTGGTGACCAAACGCCCGGAGAAAACCTTCGGCGGCTCGATTTCTGCCACATCAACCAGCTTTGGCGGCGGTACCGGACAGTTTGACGTCACCGGTCCGATTGAAGGTACGCGTCTGGCCTATCGCCTGACGGGGGAGTATCAGGACGAGGATTACTGGCGTAATTTCGGCACCGAACGCAGCACCTTTATCGCCCCGTCTTTGACCTGGTTCGGCGATGATGCCACCGTGACCGTGCTCTATTCGCATCGCGACTATAAAACGCCGTTCGATCGCGGAACGATCTTCGATCTCAACACCAAAAAGGCCGTCGACGTCGATCGCAAAACCCGCTTTGATGAGCCATTTAACGTGACCGACGGTCAGTCCGACCTCGCTCAGCTTAACGCGGAGTATCGCCTTAACAGCCAGTGGACCGCGAAGTTCGACTACAGCTACAGCCAGGATAAGTACAGCGATAACCAGGCTCGCGTGATGGCCTACGATTCAAAAACCGGCAACCTGACCCGCCGCGTGGATGCGACCCAGGGTTCGACCCAGCGTATGCACACAACGCGGGCAGATTTGCAGGGGAACGTGGACATCGCGGGCTTTTACAATGAGATCCTGACCGGCGTGTCGTATGAGAATTACGATCTGCTGCGTACGGACATGATCCGTTGTAAGAACGTTAAGGATTTCAATATTTACAACCCGAGCTATGGCAGCCTCGGCAAGTGCACCACCGTCTCGGCATCCGACAGCGATCAAACCATCAAGCAGGAGAGCTACTCCGCTTACGCGCAGGACGCGCTGTACCTGACCGATAAATGGATCGCCGTTGCCGGACTGCGCTACCAGTATTACACCCAGTACGCGGGCAAAGGCCGTCCGTTTAACGTCAACACCGACAGCCGCGACGACCAGTGGACGCCGAAGCTGGGCCTGGTATACAAGCTCACGCCGGCAGTCTCCCTGTTTGCTAACTATTCCCAGACGTTTATGCCGCAGTCGTCCATTGCGAGCTACATCGGCGACCTGCCGCCGGAAACGTCGAACGCGTATGAAATAGGCGCTAAATTCGACCTGTTCGACGGCATTACTGCCAACATCGCGCTGTTTGATATCCACAAGCGCAACGTGCTGTACACCGAGAGCATCGGTGATGAAACCGTCGCCAAAACCGCGGGCCGCGTGCGCTCGCAGGGTGTCGAAGTGGATCTCGCCGGATCGCTGACCGAGAACACCAACATTATCGCCAGCTACGGCTATACCGATGCGAAGGTGCTGGAAGACCCGGACTACGCGGGCAAACCGCTGCCGAACGTGCCGCGCCATACCGGCTCCCTGTTCCTGACGTACGATATTCACAATGCGTTTGCCGGGAATACGCTGACAATTGGCGGCGGCGGGCACGGCGTGAGCCGTCGTTCAGCGACTAACGGTGCGGATTATTATCTGCCGGGCTATTTCGTGGCGGATGCATTTGCGGCGTACAAAATGAAGCTGCAATATCCGGTGACGCTACAGGTGAACGTGAAAAACCTGTTTGATAAGACCTACTACACGTCGTCGATTGCGACCAATAACCTGGGCAACCAGATTGGCGACCCGCGTGAAGTGCAGTTTACGGTGAAGATGGAGTTTTGACGTCAGTGCGAGGCGTTCCCCTCACCCTAACCCTCTCCCCAGAGGGGCGAGGGGATCGATCGTAGGCCCGGTAAGCGCAGCGCCACCGGGCAAAAAAAAGCCCTGCATCGCAGGGCTTTTTCAGCATCAGGCCTCAATATCCGCCATATCGCCTTTCTCCTGCAGCCAGTTACGTCGGTCTTCAGAACGTTTCTTGGCAAGGAGCATATCCATCATGGCGTTGGTTTGCTGTTCGTCTTCGTCGCTGATCGTCAGCTGCACCAGACGGCGCGTGTTCGGATCCAACGTCGTTTCGCGAAGCTGCATCGGGTTCATCTCGCCCAGCCCTTTAAAGCGCTGCACGTTCGGTTTGCCCTTCTTGCGCTTCAGCTGTTCCAGCACGCCCGCTTTTTCTTCTTCCGTCAGCGCATAGTAGACTTCTTTGCCAAGGTCGATACGGTACAGCGGCGGCAGCGCCACGTGGACGTGACCGTTTTTCACCAGCGCGCGGAAGTGCTTCACGAACAGCGCGCACAGCAGCGTGGCGATGTGCAGGCCATCGGAGTCCGCATCCGCGAGAATGCAGATCTTGCCGTAGCGCAGCTGGCTCAGATCGTCGCTGTCCGGATCGATGCCGATCGCCACCGAGATATCGTGTACTTCCTGCGAGGCCAGCACTTCATCAGACGAGACTTCCCAGGTGTTAAGGATCTTACCCTTGAGCGGCATGATCGCCTGATACTCACGATCGCGCGCCTGCTTGGCCGATCCGCCCGCCGAATCTCCTTCCACCAGGAAAAGCTCGGTGCGGTTGAGATCCTGGGCGGTACAGTCCGCCAGCTTGCCCGGCAGCGCGGGGCCGCTGGTCAGTTTTTTACGCACCACTTTCTTCGCCGCGCGCAGACGACGCTGGGCGCTGGAGATCGCCATTTCAGCCAGCATTTCTGCGGCCTGAACGTTCTGGTTCAGCCACAGGGTAAACGCATCTTTCACCACGCCGGAAACAAACGCCGCACACTGGCGTGACGACAGGCGCTCTTTAGTCTGACCGGCAAACTGCGGATCCTGCATTTTCACGGAAAGCACGTAGGCGCAGCGGTCCCAGATATCTTCTGCGGAAAGCTTCACGCCGCGCGGCAGAATGTTGCGGTATTCGCAGAACTCGCGCATCGCATCCAGCAGACCCTGACGCAGGCCGTTGACGTGCGTCCCACCGAGCAGCGTTGGGATCAGGTTGACGTAGCTTTCCGTCAGCAGCTCACCGCCTTCAGGTAGCCACAGCAGCGCCCAGTCCACCGCCTCGGTATCACCTTCGAAATTCCCGACGAACGGTTTTTCCGGCAGGGTCGGCAGGCCGTTAACCGCTTCGCACAGGTAATCGTTCAGACCCTTTTCGTAGCGCCAGCTCTGTTCGGTGTTGTTAACGTGATCTTTAAAGGTGATTTCTACGCCTGGGCACAGCACCGCTTTGGCTTTCAGCAGGTGCGTCAGGCGGGAAACAGAAAAGCGTGGGCTGTCGAAGAAGCTTTCGTCAGGCCAGAAATGGACGCTGGTGCCGGTGTTGCGTTTACCGCACGTCCCGACGACCTGCAAATCCTGCACTTTTTCGCCGTTTTCAAACGCGATGTTATACACCTGGCCGTCGCGACGGACGTTCACTTCCACGCGCTTTGACAGGGCGTTAACCACAGAGATCCCCACGCCGTGCAAGCCGCCAGAGAACTGGTAGTTTTTGTTGGAGAACTTACCGCCCGCATGCAGACGGCAGAGGATCAGCTCAACGGCAGGAACCCCCTCTTCCGGGTGAATATCCACCGGCATGCCGCGGCCATCGTCGATGACTTCCAGCGACTGATCGGCGTGCAGGATAACGTCCACGCGTTTGGCATGACCTGCCAGCGCTTCGTCCACACTGTTATCAATTACTTCCTGGCCCAGGTGGTTTGGGCGCGTCGTATCGGTGTACATCCCCGGGCGGCGGCGAACCGGCTCAAGCCCGGTGAGTACCTCAATGGCATCAGCGTTATAGGTTTGCGTCATGATTTAAGCTAGCAATTCGCATTGATTGTCAGTGGCTGTGCAGTCCAAGAAAATCGACAATCTGGGTGAAATGATCTTCAAAGCCCGTGAAAGCATGGTTTCCGCCCTCTTCTACAGTCTGGCGGCAGGATGCGTAATACGCCACTGCCTGGCGGTAATCCAGCACTTCATCTCCCGTCTGTTGCAGCAGCCAGATAAGATCGGGCGCTTCAAGCGGGTCGACCTGCATAACTTTGAGATCGTAAATATGGCGTGACTCTAGCACATATTGTTGGCCGGTGTAGGGGTTCTCGTTTTCGCCAAGAAAGTCCCTTAACAGCTCAAATGGCCGGACCGCCGGGTTAACGACGACAGCGGGCAACATAAAGCATTGCGACAGCCAGGTGGCGTAGTAGCCGCCGAGGGACGAGCCGACAACGCCAAACGATTCGCCGCCGTGTTCAAGCACAATCGATTCCAGCATTTCTGCCGCATCCGCCGGATAAGGGGGCAGCTGCGGAATAATCATCTCCACGTGCGGATGATGTTCGCTCAGCCACTGGCGAAACTGCGTCGCCTTTGCGGAACGCGGAGAACTGTTGAACCCGTGCAGATAGAGGAGCGTCGACATCAATAGCCTTCTGAAGCGGTATCCGGGCGGAACTGCGCGCCAGCCAGACGGCACACTTCGGTGGTCAGCGAGCCGTCGGCATGCAGGTCCAGCCAGCGCCAGCCCGGTGCGATGGTGTCCAGCGTGAAGTTAGCGCAATGGGGCTTGAACTGCACGCAGGTGGACGGCGTCGCGAGCAGGCGGCGACCGTTCCAGTCGAGATCCTGTTCCTGGTGAATGTGCCCACACAGCAAATTTTTCACGCGCGGGAATTTCGCCAGCACGCTATCCAGCGCCGCAGAGTTGCGTAAGCTGTGCTGATCAAGCCAGCTACAGCCCGCCGGCAGCGGATGATGATGCAGTAACAGCAGCGTATTACGATTCGGTTCGGCGGCCAGTTTTGTCTCCAGCCAGTCAAGCTGATAGTCGCTCAACTCACCGTGCGGAACGCCAAACACCTGACTGTCGAGGAGCAGAATTTGCCACTGGTCCCCCGTAAAGACACATTTTGCCGGCGAAATCCCCGCCTCCTGAAGCGAACTGTACATGGCGGGCTGAAAATCGTGATTGCCCGGTAGCCAGACGCAAGGCACACTAAAGCTCGCAATTCCTTCGGCGAAATGCTGATAGGCTGCGGAGGATTGATCCTGCGCCAGATCGCCTGTCGCGACGATCAGATCGCATGGCCGCTTTTCAGCATGGATCGCGTCAAGAACCGCCTGATAACTCTCCCAGGTGTTCACGCCCAGAAGCGTCTCATGCTTTTCGGCAAAAAGGTGGGTGTCGGTGATTTGTAATATCCTGACTGGCGCCCCACCAGCAACAGTCAGGTTCAACAGGCTTTCCAAATGGTGTCCTTAGGTAGGTTTATGACGCTAACAAACCGGAATCGCCATTGCTCCATGTGCTAAACAATATCTTAGCCAGTCGGCTAAAAACTGGTTAATTTGATGCTTTTCGTCGCGTTGATGCAACTTTTTATTCGGATAATCATACCGCGCTTTGAAGCGAAAGATCTGCTGGCTTGAACACACTTCAGCGACCATCGCATCATGATAAAGACGTACCGTCATTGACGGCAGGCTCCAGTAGCTGATGCTCGGCGCCGTTTGCTCAATCTCCACCAGCGTAGTGTAGCGCGTTGATTCTGTTATCGTTAACCGATACTGCGCGTTGCTCACCTGATAGCTTACCGTTTCGCCGGGCGCGTCGTTTCGCGGCAGCAGGCGGCGCAGCTGGGCGAAATTGGTTTCGCACAGGCGCATCATTTCTGGGAAGTCAGGTGTATAGCGCTTCATTTTTTCCACTCGTTTCGTAAATTCTGATGATGCAGTTGCAGCCATTGCAAGGCGATGACAGACGCTGCGTTGTCGATTAAACCCTCTTCTACCCATTGGTAAGCCTGCTCCCGACTCACCACATGAACCCGAATATCTTCGTTTTCATCTGCCAGACCGTGGATCCCTTTCGCTGTCGTGGCGTCCACTTCGCCCACCATAATAGATGAGCGTTCCGTTGTTCCCCCCGGACTTGCCAGGTAGCTCAACACCGGTTTCGTCCGACCGATCGCCAGGCCTGCCTCTTCCAGCGCCTCGCGGCGAGCGACGTCTTCGACCGACTCACCCTCCTCGATCATCCCGGCCACCATCTCCAGCAACCACGGCGTTTCGCTGGTATCATACGCCGCAATACGGACCTGCTCGACCAGCACGACTTCATCACGCACTGGGTCAAAGGGTAGCAAGACTGCCGCATGCCCGCGCTCAAAAATTTCGCGTTTGATTTCACCGCTCATTTCACCGTTAAACAGGCGATGCCTGAAACGGTAAAGTTCCATTGAAAAAAAACCGCTATAAAGCGTTTCTCGTGCAATAATTTCTACATCGTTTTTGGCGAAGGTGACAGGCACGTTTTCTGGTTTTTGCATCGGTCGAGTCCTGGTAGCAATGGTGATGAAATTGTGAATTTCAAGGCTGTTTGGCTGCCGTTTGTATGGCTATATGGTAGATTGGAGCAAATTACCGCCAGATGGCACGTTACGCCAACCTTTTGGTGTGGATGATTCTGTTAGAATCGGCAATTATTTTTAATTAGATCAGCGCTAATACTGCTTCACAACAAGGAATGCAAATGAAGAAATTGCTCCCCATCCTTATCGGCCTGAGCCTGACGGGCTTCAGTGCAATGAGCCAGGCAGAGAACCTGTTACAGGTCTACCAGCAGGCACGTCTGGGCAACCCTGATTTACGTAAATCAGCGGCCGATCGTGATGCTGCGTTTGAAAAGATTAACGAAGCACGTAGTCCACTGCTGCCGCAGTTAGGCTTAGGTGCAGATTATACCTACACTAACGGTTTTCGCGATAACAATGGCATCGACTCGAATGCCACCAGCGCCTCTTTACAGCTTACACAGACCCTGTTCGACATGTCCAAATGGCGTGAACTGAGTTTGCAGGAAAAGAGCGCAGGCATTCAGGATGTCACCTATCAGACCGATCAGCAAACGCTGATCCTGAATACCGCGACCGCCTATTTCCAGGTGCTGAGCGCGATTGACGCGCTCTCCTATACCGAAGCGCAGAAACAGGCGATTTACCGCCAGTTAGATCAAACCACCCAGCGTTTTAACGTAGGCCTGGTCGCGATCACGGACGTGCAGAACGCCCGTTCACAGTACGATACCGTACTGGCTAACGAAGTGACCGCACGTAACAACCTCGACAACGCACTGGAAGCACTGCGTCAGGTCACCGGTAACTACTATCCTGAGCTGGCCTCTCTGAACGTGGACAGTTTCAAAACGGACAAACCGCAGGCGGTTAATGCTCTGCTGAAAGAAGCGGAAAACCGTAACCTGACCTTATTGCAGGCGCGCCTGAGCCAGGATCTGGCACGCGAGCAGATCCGCCTTGCACAGGATGGTCACCTGCCAACCCTGAGCCTGAGCGCCTCTACCGGCGTATCGGATACCAGCTACAGCGGGTCTAAAACGACGTCTCAGGCCTATGACGACAGCAACGTTGGCCAGAACAAAGTGGGCCTCAGCTTCTCTCTGCCGCTGTACCAGGGCGGGATGGTTAACTCTCAGGTGAAACAGGCGCAGTACAACTTTGTGGGTGCCAGCGAGCAGCTGGAAAGCGCGCACCGTAACGTGGTGCAGACCGTGCGTTCTTCCTTTAACAACGTCAATGCCTCTATCAGTAGCATCAACGCTTACAAACAGGCCGTTGTCTCTGCGCAAAGCTCTCTGGACGCGATGGAAGCAGGCTACTCCGTCGGTACGCGTACCATCGTTGACGTGTTAGACGCAACGACCACGCTGTATAACGCGAAACAGCAGCTCTCCAGCGCACGTTACCAGTACCTGATTAACCAGTTGAACATCAAGCAGGCGCTGGGTACGCTGAACGAGCAGGATCTGCAAATGCTGAACAGTACGCTGGGTAAACCGGTATCCACGTCGCCTGACAGCGTGGCGCCGGAAAATCCAGAGCAGGATGCCGCGGTTGATAACTTCAACGCTAACGGCAGCGCCCCGGTTGCACAGCCAGCGGCAGCACGCAGCACCTCACCTGCCAGCAGCGGCACGAATCCGTTCCGTAACTAAGTGTGTCATCAGGCCCAGTGCGGCCTGATGCCCTCACCCCAGCCCTCTCCCACAGGGAGAGGGAGCACATTAATCCCCCCCGAACGTAAGCCAACGTAAAGATCCCCCGGATTTCGCCCCTCTTCGCTTCATTTTCAACCACTCATCCTCTATCCTGAGCGTTAATACCCCTGGGTCCTGGAAGACAAATATGAAACGGACAAAAACGATGAATCACGCGTCGTTCCGCAAAAGCTGGAACGCACGCCACCTGACACCTGTCGCGCTGGCGGTCACCGCCGTCTTTATGCTGGCAGGCTGTGAGCAAAGCGACGAAACGGTGTCGCTATATCAAAACGCTGACGATTGTGCGAGCGCAACCGGTAAAGCCGCCGAGTGTACGACGGCCTATAACAACGCCCTGAAAGAGGCAGAACGTACCGCGCCGAAATATGCCTCACGCGAAGACTGTGTAGCCGAATTCGGCGAAGGCCAGTGCCAGCAGGCTCCTGCTCAGGCAGGTATGGCGCCGGAAAACCAGGCGCAGGCACAGTCCAGCGGTAGCTTCTGGATGCCTCTGATGGCGGGTTATATGATGGGCCGTCTGATGAGCGGCGGCGCGGGCTACCAGCAGCAACCGCTGTTTAGTTCTAAAAACCCAAACAGCCCGGCGTACGGTAAATACACCGATGCCACCGGCAAGGGTTACGGTGCTGTAACGCCTGGCCGTACGATGACCGTACCGAAAACCGCGATGGCACCGAAACCAGCCACTACCAGCACCATTACCCGTGGCGGCTTCGGTGAGTCTGTGGCGAAACAAACCACCATGCAGCGTAGTGCGACCGGCTCTTCGACTCGCTCAATGGGCGGCTGATCATGGAACGAGTCAGTATTGTCGAGCGCCCGGACTGGCGCGAAAAAGCCACCGAATACGGTTTCAACTTTCACACCATGTACGGCGAGCCGTACTGGTGTGAAGACGCTTACTATAAGCTCACGCTCGCGCAGGTCGAAAAGCTTGAAGAGGTGACCGCAGAACTGCACCAGATGTGCCTGAAGGTGGTAGAGAAAGTCATCGACAGCGATGAACTGATGACAAAATTCCGCATTCCGAAGCACACCTGGAGCTTTGTTCGTCAGTCCTGGAAAACGAACCAGCCTTCGCTCTACTCTCGCCTCGATTTGGCATGGGATGGCGTGGGTGAACCGAAGCTTTTAGAAAACAACGCAGATACGCCAACCTCCCTGTACGAAGCCGCGTTCTTCCAGTGGATCTGGCTGGAAGATCAGGCGAATGCCGGAAACTTGCCGGAAGGCAGCGACCAGTTCAACAGCCTTCAGGAAAAACTGATTGAGCGTTTCGCCGAACTGCGAGAACAGCACGGTTTCAACCTGTTGCACCTCTCCTGCTGTCGCGATACCGAAGAAGATCGCGGTACGGTTCAGTATTTGCAGGACTGCGCAGCCGAAGCGGAAGTGGCGACGGAATTCCTCTATATCGAAGAGATCGGTTTAGGTGAAAAAGGTCAGTTTACGGACACGCAGGATCAGGTGATCAGCAACCTGTTCAAGCTCTACCCGTGGGAATACATGCTGCGCGAAATGTTTTCTACCAAGCTGGAAGACGCCGGTGTGCGCTGGCTGGAACCAGCCTGGAAGAGCATTATCTCCAATAAAGCCCTGCTGCCGATGCTGTGGGAGATGTTCCCGAACCACCCGAACCTGCTGCCTGCTTACTTTGCCGAAGATGATTTCCCGCCGATGGAGAAATACGTCGTTAAGCCAATCTTCTCCCGTGAAGGCGCGAACGTCTCGATTATCGAAAACGGTAAAACGCTGGAAACGGTTGAAGGGCCGTACGGTGAGGAAGGGATGATCGTCCAGGCGTTTTATCAACTGCCGAAGTTTGGCGACAGCTATACGCTGATCGGCAGCTGGCTTATTAACGATCAGCCTGCCGGGATTGGTATTCGCGAAGATCGCGCGCTGATTACGCAGGATCTTTCGCGTTTCTACCCGCATATTTTTATTGAATAAGACTTGCCGGGTGGCGGCTTCGCCTTACCCGGCCTACATGTCGAGCGTAGGCCCGGTAAGCGCAGCGCCACCGGGCATGTTTTACCCCACCTGCACCGACAGCATACTCAAGCTCCCCATCTCAATACCGTCGACCGGTGTTGTAATAACCTCCTGACCGTCCCATGCGCCTAATACATACAGCAATGGCAAGAAGTGTTCCGGCGTCGGGTTAGAGAGCGAACCGCCGTCGTGATCCAGATAGTTCACCAAAGGGTGCCGTTCGACCGGCCCTTGCCAGGTCAGGTTGTCTTTTACATAGTCATTAAAGGCTGTTGCCCAAGGGTACGGCGTATTTTCACCGTGCCAGCGTACCGTACGCAGATTGTGTACCACGTTGCCACTGGCAATCAGCATGATGCCCTCATCACGAAGCGAAGCCAGCTTACGCCCTATCTCCATATGCCAGGCAGCCGGTTTGGTGCTGTCGATACTCAGTTGCACCATCGGGATATCCGCATCAGGATACATCTTAATCAGCACGCCCCACGAGCCATGGTCAAAGCCCCAGGCCTCTTTATCCAGGGTGACCGGGAAAGGTGCCAGCAAATCCACCAGCGTTTGCGCCAGCTCAGGCGAACCGGGGGCCGGATAATGCGTATCGTACAGCGCCTGCGGAAAACCGCCAAAATCATGGATCGTTTTTGGCGCTTCCATGGCCGTCACGCCGGTACCCCGGGTAAACCAGTGCGCAGAGACCACCACAATTGCCTTCGGACGCGGTAACGTCTTACCCAGTTGACACCAGGCGCGGGTATAGACGTTATCTTCCAGAACGTTCATGGGGCTGCCATGGCCTAAAAACAGTGCTGGCATACGAGAAGGAGACATGGTGATATCCTTAGAGGAAGTGACAAAGTGATGAGCCTACATTACGCGCATTCAGGTGAAGATGAACGTAGATAACCGTGAAGATCATCATCAGGAAATTTGAATGCCAGATATCGCTTAAGGAGAATGCATGTCAGTACCTTTGATTTTGACCTTACTTGCTGGCGCCGCGACCTTTATCGGTGCGTTCCTTGGGGTACTCGGTCAAAAACCCTCTAATCGCCTGCTGGCCTTCTCGCTGGGTTTCGCCGCCGGGATCATGCTGCTTATCTCGCTGATGGAGATGCTGCCCGCCGCGCTTCACGCCGAAGGGATGTCGCCTGTTCTGGGCTATGGCATGTTTATCATTGGCCTGCTGGGTTATTTTGCACTCGACCGTATCCTTCCTCACGCGCACCCGCAGGATCTAATGCAAAAAAGCGTTGCCCCCATCCCTGGCAATATCAAACGCACGGCCATTCTGCTGACGCTGGGTATCAGCCTGCATAACTTTCCGGAAGGTATCGCCACCTATGTCACGGCCAGCAGCAACCTGGAAATGGGTTTTGGTGTCGCGCTGGCCGTTGCTTTGCACAATATTCCTGAAGGACTTGCCGTTGCCGGGCCCGTTTATGCCGCCACGGGTTCAAAACGTACAGCTGTCTTTTGGGCGGGTATCTCCGGGATGGCTGAAATTCTCGGCGGCGTGCTGGCGTGGCTGATCCTCGGTAGCCTCGTATCCCCGGTTGTAATGGCTGCAATTATGGCTGCCGTGGCCGGGATTATGGTCGCGCTATCTGTCGATGAGCTGATGCCGCTGGCAAAAGAGATCGATCCCAACAATAACCCAAGCTACGGCGTGCTGTGTGGAATGTCAGTGATGGGGATGAGTCTGGTTCTGCTACAAACGGCAGGTATTGGTTAAGAATTAATGCCTCCGTTTCATACGGAGGCATTATACTATTCAAAATAACAATCCTATATATTTATCCTATAATAACTCACCAAATATAAACCCATTAGAATTTCAAAAAAAGGCGTCTCTTAAGATAGCCTGAAAATATTAATTAAAAGCACCTACAAATATATTTAAGTCACGTTAATCGCGTATTCCCACCCCAATCCGTATACTTTGCAAGTATTCTGAAATTAATATTCACATTATGAATCACTCTGAAAAAGGATATTTCCATGTATATGGGTAAGAAATTACTGTTAGCAGCGGCTATGGCTGGCATTGTGTCGGGTTCTGCTTTTGCTGAAGATCAAGGCTCTGGCAAAATCAAATTCAAAGGTGTTGTTATTGACGCACCGTGCAGCATCGCACCAGACAGCGTTGATAAAGAAGTCGATCTGGGTGAAGTGACTACGGCCGTTATCAACGCCAACAAAAAATCCACGCCGGTTCCGGTCGATATCAATCTGGAAAACTGCCAGCTTGACGATCCGGCAGACGAAACCGACACGCCAATTACCAAAGTGGATGTGACCTTCACCAGCGCAGCGACAGACGCGACAGACACCAGCCTGATGAGTAACACCTATGCAAGTGGTGCGCAGAACGTGGGTGTACGTCTGCTGGATAATGCGGAGGCTGCTATCACGCTGGGAGAATCCAACGAGGTTGAGTTGCTGGCAGGATCAACCACCCAGACGCTGCATTTCAAAGCGGTTATGGAAGTCCCCACGGGTAAAACTGCGACGGCAGGCCAGGTTGAAGCCACGGCTAACTACGTCCTGTTGTACAAATAGTTCTGTTACGTAACAGTATTAGCCGACTGGTAATTCATACCGGTCGGCATCCTTTATATATTCGAGTAACAGGATGATGACATACAAATTACAATGGATAATCATCATTGCATCCCTGTTAATGACGAGACTTACCTCTGCCACTGAATTTAATATAAACGCCATTGATAAAGATCAGCGCGGCAGCGTCGATTTATCACGTTTTAAAGATCAAATATCGGTTACGCCGGGAAGCTATTTCGTTACCGTTTCAGTTAATGATATTCCGCTGGCAAATGGCTGGCTCCTTCGCTGGAGAGAAATAAATAATGCAGTTCAAGTGTGTATTCCTCCCGAACTGGCCGATACATTTGCGTTACAGGATGAGGTTCGTCACGCTTTGCCAGAAAAAGAGGGATGCGTTGATTTCGCCGCCAGACCAGACATCAGATTTACGTTTGAGCAAGATAGCCAATCCCTGAATGTGACGATCCCCCAGGCATGGCTGCAATACCGTGCGGTGGACTGGATGCCGCCATCCACCTGGGACAACGGCGTGCCGGGCGTACTGCTGGATTACAATCTTTTTGCCAGCCATTATCAGCCCAATAGCGGCAGCAGCAATAATAACGCCAATACCTATGGCACCGTCGGTGCGAACATGGGCGCGTGGCGCCTGCGAAGCGATTACCAGTACACGCGAAGCGATACTGAAACAGGCTCAGAGCAGGATGGCCGTTTTTCACGCGTATATATGTTCCGCCCTCTGCCCTCAATCGGAGCGAAACTGACGCTGGGTGAAACGGATTTCCAGTCCGCAATTTTTGACGCCTTTACCTATACCGGCGCATCGCTAATCAGCGAAGAACGTATGCTGCCATGGTCGCTGCGCGGCTATGCCCCGCAGATTACCGGGATAGCGCAAACCAACGCCACGGTGACCGTAAGCCTTGCCGATCGCGTGATTTACCAAAGTAAAGTGCCACCAGGCCCGTTTGTTATTCAGGATCTTAACCAGTCGGTTCAGGGCACGCTGGACGTCAAAGTCACGGAAGAGGACGGCCGCGTCAGCACCTTCCAGGTCTCTGCCGAGTCCGTGCCGTTTTTAACGCGCAAGGGTCAGGTTCGCTACAAGTTCGCGGCGGGTAAAGCGCGCCAGGGTGCCTCCCATGACGTTGAAGATAACGCCTTCATGAGCGGCGAATTTTCCTGGGGCATGCTGTCACACACCTCCCTGTATGGCGGCACGCTGACTGATGGCGACGGTTATCGTTCCGTCGCTGCCGGGATCGGCCAGAATATGGCCTGGCTGGGGGCGCTCTCTTTTGACGTCACGCAGGCCACCAGCCAGCTGCCACACCAGCGCAGTCAGACGGGTTACAGCTATCGCATTAACTACAGCAAGCGTTTCGATACCACCGGCAGTCAGCTTACGCTTGCCAGCTACCGCTACTCAGACCCCCAGTTTTTGAGCTACGCCCGCTACCTTGATTATGACGACGGTGACCGCCAGTCGGAGAAACAAACCCTGAGCGTGACGGCAAGCCAGTACATTTCAGCGTTATCCCTGAACCTGTACGTCAACATGCTGCGTCAGACATGGTGGAATGATTCACCTTCCACGACCGGCAGCATCACGGCGGGCTACAACTTTGATATGGGCCGCTGGAAGAACCTCGGCGTAACCCTGTCCTGGAGTAAAACGCATTACGATGAGGAAGACGAAAGTGACGATACTCAGTTCTATCTCTCGCTCAGCGTACCGCTCGATCCCGATCATCGTCTTAACTATGACCTGCGTAACAGCGAAGCGCTGAGTCATAACGTGTCGTGGTATGACACGTCGGATCGCAATAATACCTGGGGCGTTTCCGCAGGCGCGGAGAGCGGGAAGCCAGATTCCGGCGCGCAGGTCAGCGGGAATTATCAGCATTATTCTACGTACGGCGATCTCAATCTCTCAGGCAGCTATAAAGCTGACGAATATAACTCCCTCAGCGCGAGCTGGAGTGGTTCCTTCACCTCAACGGCGAAAGGCGCCGCGCTGCACCGGCGCAGCTACGGTAATGAACCTCGTGTGATGGTCAGCACCGACGGGGTAGGCAATATCCCGCTGAACATGTCGCGAGATGAGACCAACCGTTTTGGCATCGGCGTTTTACCGTCATTCTCCAGCTATTCCCCCTCCAGCGTGCAGGTCAATCTGAACGACCTCCCTGATGGCGTGGACGTAGACAACCGCGTCGTGACCTCAACCTGGACTGAGGGAGCCATTGGTTATCGTCAGATTGCCACGCGCGCAGGTAAGGACGTGACAGGCGTTCTGCGAATGTCATCAGGAGCGCCACCTCTCGGGGCGATTGTTCGCCTGGAAGCAAGCAATTTGCAGGTTGGGATGGTGGCCGATGAAGGCCGCGTCTGGCTGGCCGCCGTTGAGCCAGAACAGCAGTTTCGCGTGACATGGGGCGACAACCAACAGTGTCGCTTCTCGTTACCTTCTCACTTAGAAAACAGTATGCAGTTGATACTGCCGTGTCAGTAAGAAATCATCATGAAATTAACGCCGTTTAAAAGCCTGTGCCTGATGCTAACCAGCACAGCATTTGCTACCCACGCAGCCATTAATCTGGACCGCACGCGCATTGTTTTTCCAGAAAGCGACAAGGCCAGCAGCCTGAAAGTGGACAATCAGAGCAAGGTGCTGCCTTATCTGGCGCTCTCCTGGATTGAAGATGAAAAGGGACAAAAAGAAGATACGCACTTTATGGCGCTTCCCCCCATTCAACGTATCGAAGCGGGCACCTCGTCGCAGATAAGGATTGTTAAACAAGCCGCTACTCGCCAGCTGCCAGGAGACAGGGAATCGCTGTTTTATTTCAACCTGCGTGAAGTACCGCCAAAAAACACCAGCGCCAGCGAGGAGCGCAGCGTGATGCAGGTAGCAATGCAGAGCCGAATTAAGCTGTTCTGGCGTCCAGAAGCGATTAGCAAAAAATCCGGCGAACTGACTGAAATGCGAATGGAAATTTCCGCCAACGCGGATGGGCTCACGGTCCACAACCCTACGCCGTACTACATCACGCTGGCGTGGCTGAGCAAAAATGCTAAAACCATGCTGCCGGGTTTTGACAGTCTGATGATTGCGCCTTTCGCCACGGCAACCGCGTCTACCGGCGATTACCACGGTAGTTATTACAGCATCGGCTATATCGACGATTACGGTGCCCTGAAAAAAGTCGACGTGCAGTGCACCGGAACGGCGCAATGTAAACTTACCGAACGGAAAATCGATAAAGATGCGAAAGCTCGCTAGTGTCCTGCTTACATTGCTGCTTTCAGCGCTACCTTTGGAAGATGCGATGGCGCTTAACTGTTATCTGGGTGGCTCTGGCGGTTCCGTCGAGGAGACAAAAACGATCTCCCCCTTTGCCATACCCAGCAACGCCCAAATTGGCCAAAAAATATGGGAGTCTGATGACATTAAGATTCCGGTGACGTGTGATAACAACGTCTCGAGCAATTTTAAGCCGGAAGATGTCTTTGCCTGGGTAAATCCTTATCCTGCCGCAACCGATCCCTATTATGAGCTGGGCGTCACCTATGAAGGTATAGATTACGATGCTACAGGTCAGCCCAACGGCGTGGATACCCGCCAGTGTCTGGACAACAATAACATCACTATTTACACCCCTGCTCAAATCCGCCAGATGGGGTGGGAGAATCGCATTTGCTCTGGTAATCCGGATGATATCCATATTTCGCGCACGTTCGTCGCCCGATTACGACTTTTCGTGAGAATAAAGGCTGTGCCGCCGCATGGCTATGTCAGTTCGCTCAGCGATTACATCGTTGTGCAATTTGACGGTAAGGGTGGCGTTAATCAGATGGCCGACGCGAAGAACCTGAAGTATCACATCAACGGGCTGCAAAACATTACGGTCCTTGATTGCGGGGCGACGTTTAGCATTTACCCTGAGAATCAGGAGATCGACTTCGGCACCTTCAGTGCGCGCGACATTGTGAATCAGCAGAAGCGTATTCGCACGTTTTCAATTCGAACCACCAAAGTGCAGGATGCCCAGTGCTCGGACGGATTTAAGATGGACTCGTCATTTTACACAACCGAAACGCTCAGCGCAGACGACACCGCGGTACTGATAGGGAATGGGTTAAAGCTGCGTATTCTTAACGGAACGGAGCCTTACACATTCAACCAGTACAAGGAATACGCCGATTTTACGGGCGATATGATGAATCTTGAGCAAAACTACACGGCTGAACTTTCGCGGGATGAAGGAAAAGCGATTCAGTCCGGGCCGTTTGAAACCGTGGTACTGTTCAAAATTAACTACCACTAGAAACAAAAAAGCCGGGTTTCCCCGGCTTTTTCACATCAGCATGTTCAGCTGGCTTTACGCTCATGCGCCCGGCGGTATTCAACCAGGTCTTCAATCGTCACCACTGGCATATTGTGCAGACGCGCAAAGGTGATGCACTCCGGCGCGCGCGCCATGGTGCCATCATCGTTGGTCAGTTCGCACAGCACGCCTGCGGGTTTGAAGCCAGCCAGCGTCACTAGATCGATGGTCGCTTCGGTATGACCACCACGGGTCAGCACGCCGCCCGGCTGCGCGCGCAGCGGGAAGACATGACCAGGGCGGTGCAGATCGGAGGGTTTTGCACCATCAGCAATCGCTGCACGCACGGTAGTCAGGCGGTCAGCCGCCGACACCCCGGTGGTGACGCCATGTGCCGCTTCAATGGTCACGGTGAAGCCGGTACCAAAGGCGCTAGTGTTGTTTTCAACCATCATCGGCAGATCAAGCTGCTGGCGACGGTCTTCGGTGATGCACAGGCATACGATGCCGCTACCGTGACGGATGGTCAGCGCCATCTGCTCAACGGTCATGTTCTCGGCGGCAAAAATCATGTCGCCTTCGTTTTCACGGTTTTCATCGTCAAGCACCATCACACCGCGGCCTTCGCGCAGTGCATCCAGTGCATGTTCAACACGTTGAGTTGAAGTGCCAAAAGAGGAAAGTAGCGTCTGATTCATGGTAAAAAAACCTCATTAACTTTATGGTTACCAGAATCAGGGCAGTCTTAGGAGCGCCGTACAAGCGGCAAAAAAATAACGTGAGCGGGCCTTGCCCGACTGGATCGTTACTCTCTCCCATCCGGACTCTAACCGTCGGCCCCGGAATTACACCGGATCTGCTGACCTTTGAGAATTCACCCAAAGCGCTCGCGGGCTTTCAGCGTTAAGCTGATTTACCGCCGGTGGGGAATTTCGCCCCGCCCTGAGAATAAGCGAGATAACTATAACGCTAATGATTACCCTGGGCAATGCATAAGCTTCAAACAATTTTGTTTAACCCGCGGCATGACGCGCTACAATAGGCACTAACACCTTTTCATCAAGGGAAACGACAATGATTGACCCAAAGAAAATTGAGCAGATCGCGCGTCAGGTTCATGAGTCCATGCCGAAAGGTATTCGTGAGTTTGGTGATGACGTTGAGAAGAAAATTCGCCAGACGTTGCAGGCACAGTTGGTTCGCCTTGATTTAGTCAGCCGCGAAGAGTTTGACGTGCAGACGCAGGTGCTGCTGCGCACCCGCGAGAAGCTGGCGCTGCTGGAACAGCGTCTGAGCGAGCTGGAGAGCCGCAATGCGCCGGAAGAGGTGAAGCCAGCGCCAGCTATTCCACCGGTGGATGACCAGGCATAGTGCGGTCTGTTGTGCCCGGTGGCGGCTACGCCTTACCGGGCCTACATGAACGCGTAGGTCGGGTAAGGCGCAGCCGCCACCCGACATAAAAAAACGGGCCAACTGGCCCGTTTTTTACTGACTGTCTTTCTGGATCTTCTTAATGATGTTGGTGGTTGAACACCCGTCCTCAAAGTTGAGCACCATCACTTCACCGCCATTCGCCCAGACCTCTTCGCTACCTGCGATTTGCTCTGGCTTGTAATCACCGCCCTTCACCAGCAGGTCAGGCAGAATTCCGGCAATCAGGCGCTGCGGGGTGTCTTCTTCAAATGAGACCACCCAGTCCACCGCTTCCAGCGCGCCGAGCACTATCATGCGCTGCTCCAGCGGGTTCACCGGACGCGTTTCACCCTTCAGACGTTTGGTTGAGGCATCGCTGTTGACCGCCACAATCAGGCGGTCGCCGAGCTTGCGCGCATTCGCCAGATACGAGACATGACCCGCATGCAGGATGTCGAACACGCCGTTCGTCATCACCACTTTTTCACCGCGTTTGCGCGCGGCGGCAACGGCCACTTTCAGCTCGTCTTCGGTCATGACGCCAAAGCCGGTATCCGCACGCCCACGCACCGCATTTTCCAGCTCGATTGGCGAAACGGTGGAGGTTCCGAGTTTACCGACGACCACGCCCGCCGCGGCGTTCGCGAAGTAGCACGCTTCTTCCAGGGAGTTCCCCGCCGCCAGCGTCGCCGCCAGCACGCCAATCACCGTATCACCGGCACCGGTCACGTCGTACACTTCCTGCGCCTGGGTTGGCATATGCAGCGGCGCCTTGCCCGGTTGCAGCAGCGTCATGCCCTGTTCGGAACGGGTCACCAGCAGCGCAGACAGCTCGAAATCAGCGATGATTTTCATGCCGCGCTCAACCAGCTCTTCTTCAGTTTTGCACTTGCCCGCCACCGCTTCAAACTCAGAGAGGTTGGGCGTCAGGAGGGTTGCGCCGCGATAGCGCTCAAAATCGGTGCCTTTCGGGTCGATCAGCACCGGAACGCTGGCTTTGCGCGCCAGCTGGATCATGGTCTGCACGCTCGCCAGCGCACCTTTGGCATAATCAGACAGCACCAGCGCGCCGATATTGCCCAGCGCCTGGCTAATGCGCTCATGCAGCGGCTCAGGATCAACGCCTTCGAACCCTTCTTCAAAGTCGAGGCGGATCAGCTGCTGGTTACGCGACAGCACGCGCAGCTTGGTGATGGTTGGGTGGGTCGGAACAGAAACGAAGTCGCACTTCACGTTCACGTCCGCCAGCGACTGGCTCAGCGCACGCGCCGCATCGTCAATGCCGGTCAGGCCCACCAGACGCGAATGCGCGCCCAGCGAGGCTATGTTCATCGCCACGTTTGCCGCGCCGCCTGGACGTTCTTCAATGGTGTCGACCTTAACTACCGGCACCGGCGCTTCCGGAGAGATACGGCTGGTCGGCCCATACCAGTAGCGATCCAGCATCACATCCCCGACAACCATAACTCCAGCACGTTCAAACTCTGGCAGTGTTACTTTCATTCCTGACTCCAGAAAGATTCACAATTTGCGCGCGATAATATCACACTTGTTTTGTTACGCACGGTTCCACCAGCCACTTCTGCCAGCTTGCGGTCACCTGCGCGCGTTCATCGGTGAAACCGTCCAGCGCCACATGGCCCGGCTGTTCCTGTAAGGCCAGATGGTGCAGCTCGTCACGCAGCGTGGTGTAGGCGCGGGTTAATGCCTGCGCCTCCTGCTCATCCATAATGTCGTTCTGCGCCAGCAGTTCCAGTATGCGCACGTTATCCGACCAGCGGGTCAGCTTCGGCTTATCGTGCGCGTGCAACAGCACCAGATACTGAGTGATAAACTCAATATCGGTAATCCCGCCCTCATCAGCTTTGATATCAAAGCGATCGCGATGTTTGTTGCCAAGGTGCGCGCGCATTTTCTCACGCATTTCCCGCACTTCGGTTTGCAGCGTACAGCCTTCGCGCGGGGTCGTCATGACCGCCTTGCGGATCGCATCGAACTGCGTTTTGAGCTGCGGATCGCCGTACACCACGCGGGCGCGCACCAGCGCCTGATGCTCCCACGTCCAGGCTTCGTTCTTCTGATAGTCGGCAAAAGCCTCCGTGGAGGTAACCAGCATGCCTGCCGCGCCGGACGGGCGCAGACGCGCATCCACTTCATACAGAATGCCGGATGAGGTGCGAGTGCTGAACAGGTGCATGATGCGCTGGGCCAGGCGCAGGTAGAACTGCCGCCCGTCGATTTCGCGCTCGCCGTCGGTCATCACGTCAACCGGACAGTCGTGGAGGAAAATCAGATCCAGATCGGAGCTGTAGCCCAGCTCCCAGCCGCCCAGCTTGCCGTAACCCACCACCGCAAAACCGCGGCCTTCGCGCTCTGCAAGGTGTTTCGGCTGCCCGTAGCGGGCCACCATCTGCACCCACGCCTGATGGACAACCGCGTCGATGATCGCTTCCGCCAGCCAGGTTAAGTGATCGCTCACTTTCATTACCGGCAGGGTGCCGGCGATATCTGCCGCCGCCACGCGCAGCATCTGCGCCTGCTTAAACTGACGAAGCGCCTCAAGCTGTTGCTCTTCGTCCTCTTCCGGTACGCGCAGCAGATACTGACGCAGCTCGTCGCGGTAAGCATCCGTCGCCGTCGGCTGATAGAGCGTATTCGGGTCGAGCAGTTCGTCGAGCAGCAGCGGATAACGCGCCAGCTTGTTCGCCACCATCGGGGAGGCGGCGCAAAGGGAAATCAGATGCTTCAGCGCGCCGGGAAACTCACTTAACAGTTCAAGGTAGGTGGTACGCGTGACGATCCCGCTCAGGAGCGGCATCATGCGCGACAGCGGCACCGGCGCATCCTCGCGGGAGCAGACATCGCTCAGCAGATGCGGCATCAGATGATCCAGCACCTGCCGACCGCGCGGGCCAATGGCGCGTTTGTTCAGTTCGAGACGGAAATCAGCAATCAACGCCACCACGCGATGGCGGGCATCGTCGCTTAAGTGCGCCAGCACCGGCGTGGTGTCATCTTCCTGAAGCGCGTCCTGCCACAGTTCGCGCCAGTGCTCGGAGAGCGCATCGTCCTGCGATTCACTTTCGTCGTCGCCGATCAGATCGTTAAAGATGCGGCGCACGCCCGCCATATGCGCTTCCAGCCGTTCCGTCAGCGCTGCCCAGTCATCCACCCGCATCCCCCAGGCCAGACGCGCCCGGTTCAGCTCATCGCCCGGTAACGTCTGGGTCTGTTCGTCGTTGATACTTTGCAGCAAATTTTCCAGACGACGCAGGAAGAGATAAGCGTCACGCAGCGTTTGCGCATCGCCTTCCGGCAGCAGATGCAGCTGCTCGATAGCGCTCAGCGTCGGCAGCAGCGAGCGGGATTGCAGAGAAGGTTCACGCCCGCCGCGTATTAGCTGGAAGACCTGGACGATAAATTCGATCTCACGAATACCGCCCGCGCCGAGCTTGATGTTGTCTTTCAGGCCACGGCGACGCACCTCGCGGGCAATCATCCCTTTCATATTTCGCAGGGACTGGATCACGCTAAAGTCGATGTAGCGGCGGAACACGAACGGGCGCAGCATGGCGCGCAGCTCGTTGGCGTAGGCATCGTCGCTGTCGCCCATGATCCGCGCTTTGACCATCGCGTAACGCTCCCAGTCGCGCCCCTGCTCCTGGTAATAATCTTCCAGCGCGGCAAAGCTCAGCACCAGTGGCCCGCTGTCGCCAAAAGGACGCAGACGCATGTCCACGCGGTAGACAAAACCATCCTGGGTGGGCTGATCCAGCGCCTTAATCAGCCGCTGGCCGAGGCGGGTAAAGAACTGGGCGTTGTCCAGCTCGCGACGACCGCCGCGCGTGGAGCCGTTTTCCGGCCAGGCAAAAATCAGATCGATGTCTGAGGAGAAATTGAGCTCGCAGCCGCCCAGCTTGCCCATCCCCAGTATCAACAGCGGTTGCGGAACCCCGTCTTCGCTGCACGGCGTGCCCCACTCTTTACAGCAGGCGGCGTAGAGCCAGTCCCGCGCGGCGACGATCAGCGTCTGCGCCAGCTCGCTCAACTGCTGCAAGGTGCTCTCTTCACTCACCAGCTCCAGCGCCTGCGCCCAGGCAATGCGTACCATCACCCGGCGGCGGAACTGACGCAGAACGCGCATCAGCGTGGGTTCATCTGCCACCTCTGCCAGCGCGGTTTGCAGCCAGCCAGCATAATGCCGCCACTCGTCAGCCTGCGGCGGCGCGCTTTCCAGCGCTGCCAGCCAGTCCGGGTAAGCGCTGACGCTCTCCTGCACAAAATCACTGAACGTGAGCACGCTTTTCGCCTGCTCGCTTAACGATGACGCGGGTAACGACTCAGGCAGGCGTTCACAAACGGTCTGCCAGTGCTGCTGTAACTGCGAAGAAAGCGGCATATCAGGGGTTCCTTGCCAGAATTAACGTTTTCCGCTGTGCAGCCAGTACGGATCCTGCGAAATGGCCTCGTTGCGGAAATGCTCGATCTCAATCTGCTGACGGGTCTCGATGGCATGCTTAAGCCCCTGCCAGTTCTCCAGCCAGGCCTGCGCCTTCACGCCCTCATACGCACCTGACAGCAGCAACATGCTGTCGATGTTACGCGCCAGGCGGGGAAGCTGATCGCCATACTGATCGCCCAGCGGATGCGCGAAGGTGGTTCGCAGCTCGGCCGCGTGACGGGAGAGGTGGATATCCGCAAAACGTTTGAAGTTTTCCGCGATTTTAGTCTGCCCTTTCGCATCGAGGAAAATGCGCCAGCCGCGCGTCACCAGAAATTCGGTCAACGCCAGTTTCGCGCTGGCGTTTTGCGAGCTGTAGATCGCCGTTTGTGCCGACACGTCAGAAAGCATCAGCGTTTCGGTTTGAGTGAGCAGATCACGTAAGTGAGCACTGGCTTTACGCGGTACAATACCGCCGAACAGCGCCAGGGTGTGACGCACCAGCCCCATAGCAGCGAGCACCTGTTTTTTGGCATTTTTCACGTTACGCGCCCACAGCTCCTCGTGGTACTGCCACTGAGAGAGCGCCAGCTCCAGCGCCGCTTCCATGCCCTGCTCAACGGAGGCTTTCGGCACAACGCGCAAAATCGGGGTTTCTCGCAGCACGCGCGGCGCATTCCCGGCGGCCAGGTGATAGCCGCGCGCCGCTTTACTCAGGCTGCCCTGACGCAGGCCAGGCTGGTTTACCAGCTTGCGCGCCAGCTTCAGCACGTCGCTCGCGTCGCCTTCCAGCAGTTCAAGCTCCAGCTCGCAGATCGGCTCCTGCTCTTCACCAGCCTTAATTTCACCCCGATCAAACGCGATCTCAATACGGCTCTTGCCTTCCGTCACCAGCCATTTCTCGCGCCAGAAATCGGTGCTGAACAGCGGTTGCGCCTCTGCCGACAGCGTTGCGGGCAGCGTCCCTTCCGGCCACACTTCCGCCGGAAAACGATCCAGCTCAAGTTCTGGCTTACTGATGTCGATATTGTATTCCGGACGCTGGTGCAAACCGCCCACCACGCGACCGGCGATTTTCATCGTCATCTCGTAGCGCCCGTTCGCACCACGGATGCGCAGGCCCATATCGTGGTTGCGCAGCCAGTTGTCCGGCTTTTCGTAATAGATGTTGAGCAGCTGTACGGGTTCATGGTGCTCGCCGGACAGCGTATTCAGATGCTGGCGGAGCGCGTCAGCGCTGTCTTTTTCGACGATAAACTTTAATTCGATCTCTTGTGCCATAGCCTTGTACTTTTGCGTGCGTCACAGACGCGTCGATGAAGGCGAACTTCCTCGCCATTTGTTTGTCAGTACATAGTATTTTGCGCCAAATTGCCACGCAATGAGCAATTTGACGGGCGTAAAAGTTTAAAGCGGTGGAAATCATGACACAGATGATTCCGATTGATGATGAATCCTTTGCGTAGCGACACTGATACCACTACTATCGTTCCACTTTTTATGAAAATAACGACTGATATGCTTAAATTACGCCTGATTGGACTTACTTTACTCGCTTTTAGCGCCGCAACCGCGGTCCACGCTGAAGAGAAACGTTACGTTTCTGATGAACTGAATACCTGGGTACGCAGCGGCCCTGGAGACAATTATCGCCTCGTGGGTACGGTAAATGCCGGCGAGGAAGTGACTCTGCTGCAAACTAACGCAGACACCAATTACGGTCAGGTTCGTGACAGCTCTGGCCGCACCTCATGGATCCCGCTGAAAGAGCTAAGCACAGTGCCAAGCCTGCGCACCCGCGTGCCGGATCTGGAAAATCAGGTGAAAACCCTGACCGATAAGCTGAACAACATTGACGGTACCTGGAACCAGCGCACCGCAGAGATGCAGCAGAAAGTGGCGCAAAGCGACAGCGTGATCGCCGGTCTGAAAGACGAAAATCAGAAGCTGAAAAACGAGCTGATCGTCGCACAGAAGAAAGTAAACGCCGCTAATCTACAGCTGGATGACAAACAACGCACCATCATCATGCAGTGGTTTATGTATGGCGGCGGCGTACTGGGCGTCGGTCTGGTGCTGGGTCTGGTGCTTCCTCACCTTATCCCAAGCCGTAAACGTAAAGACCGCTGGATGAACTAACTCGTCTTCTCTGCCACACTTACGTATCATCTTGCGAAAAGAGAAAACGGGAGTGTTGGCGTGAAGAGTTATCTGGTCGGTGGTGCGGTACGTGATGCGTTATTAGGTCTGCCGGTCAAAGATAAAGATTGGGTCGTGGTCGGTGCCACGCCCGAAGCGATGATTGACGCGGGCTACCAGCAGGTAGGCCGCGATTTTCCTGTGTTCCTCCATCCGAAAAGCCGCGAAGAGTACGCCCTGGCGCGTACCGAACGGAAATCGGGTTCCGGTTATACCGGCTTCACCTGCTATGCCGCGCCGGATGTCACGCTGGAGCAGGACTTACTGCGCCGCGATCTCACCATTAACGCCCTGGCGCAGGACGAAAACGGACATATCATCGACGCCTACGGCGGCCAGAACGATCTGCGCGATCGTCTTTTACGCCATATTTCCCCCGCCTTTTCTGAAGATCCGCTTCGCGTACTGCGCGTGGCGCGTTTTGCCGCCCGTTATGCCCATCTGAGCTTCCGTATCGCCGACGAGACGATGGCGCTGATGACGGCCATGACCGACGCGGGCGAGCTGGAACACCTGACGCCAGAACGCGTCTGGAAAGAGACCGAAAACGCCCTGACCACCCGCAACCCACAGGTCTTTTTCCAGGTTCTGCGCGACTGCGGGGCGCTGAAAGTGCTGTTCCCGGAAATAGACGCGCTGTTTGGCGTGCCCGCCCCGGCGAAATGGCACCCGGAAATTGATACCGGCATTCACACCCTGATGACGCTTAGCATGGCCGCTATGCTCAGCCCTGAAGTGGACGTGCGCTTTTCCACCCTCTGCCATGACCTCGGCAAAGGGTTAACGCCAAAGGAGTTGTGGCCACGCCACCACGGGCACGGTCCGGCTGGCGTAAAGCTGGTTGAAGGGCTTTGCCAGCGCCTGCGCGTGCCGAATGACATTCGCGATCTGGCAAAACTGGTCGCCGAGTTCCACGACCTGATCCACACCTTTCCGATCCTGAAACCCGCCACCATCGTCAGGCTGTTCGATAACATCGACGCCTGGCGCAAGCCGCAGCGCGTGGAGCAAATTGCGCTGACCAGCGAAGCGGACGTGCGCGGCCGTACCGGGTTTGAAGCGTCCGATTATCCGCAGGGTCGTTTGCTGCGTGAGGCGTGGGAAATCGCAAAAGCGGTGCCAACGAAAGAGGTGGTGGAGGCAGGGTTTAAAGGCCCGGAGATCCGCGAAGAGCTGACGAAACGGCGGATTGATGCGGTTGCGGCGTGGAAGGAAAAACGTTGCCCTCAGCCGAAAGACTGAGGGCGGTCGGTCATCAGAAGAAGACCACGTACACGGCAGCCGCGACGATAAAGCGGTAGATCGCGAACGGAATAAACGAGATACGCTTAATCAGTTGCAGGAAGGTTTTGATGGCAATCAGCGCCACGATAAAGGCGGTGATAAAGCCCACGGCGAACATCGGAATGTCGCCTACGGTCAGGAAGCCGATGCTTTTGTAGAGATCCAGTGCGGTGGCGCCCATCATCATCGGTACCGCCAGCAGGAACGAGAACTCAGACGCCGCGTAACGGCTCACGCCCATCAGCATCCCGCCGGAAATGGTTGCCCCTGAACGGGAGAAGCCCGGCCACAGCGCCAGACACTGGAAGCAGCCAATCATAAACGCCTGGCGATACGTCATATCGTCCAGACCTTCTGCACGCGGGGTTTTTGGCTTCAGCACTTCGGCGGCAATCAGCAGGAAGCCGCCGACAACCAGCGCGTACATCACGTTAATCGGGTTGAAAAGCGATTTTATGGTGTCGTGGAACACCAGCCCCAGCACCACCGCCGGGATCATCCCCAGCAGAATATGAATCAGCGTCAGGCGCCCCTTGCCCTCTCCTTCACGCTGCGGTAAACGCCCGAAGTGGATGCCGATCAGACCAAACAGACGACGCCAGAACATGACGACCACCGCCAGAATAGAGCCCAGCTGAATCACCACCTCAAACGTCTTTGCGGTATCGCCTTCAAAGCCCAGGAGATGGCCAACGATAATCATATGGCCCGTACTGGACACCGGCAAAAACTCCGTCAATCCTTCGACCACACCCAGAATTGCCGCCACCAGCAGCGAGTGCATATCGCTCATCTATAAACCCCTAAAAAGATATAAAAAAACGGTGTCCCACGCGGACAACCGTGAAAGATACAGCTTTAAGACCGATATAACCTAAAATGGTTTAGCTATTATGACGTTAAATCTTTTCCTTTCAGATTTGTGCCACGCTCAATGATGACGCCCACGTTGGCGGCGCGCGCCACCGCGCCCGGCTTGCTTAGTTTGATGCGCACCCACGGGGAGTTAAATTTGCTCAGTAGCAGGTCCGCTACCTCTTCCGCCACGCGTTCCACCAGCGCAAAACGTTGTCCTTCCACGTGGCCGATGACCGCTTCACTGATGTCGGCGTAGCTCAGACAGTCATTCACATCATCGCTTTTTGCTGACTTGCGGTTATCCCAGCCCATTTCGATATCGAACACCAGTTTCTGCTCGATGGTCTGTTCCCAGTCGTAAACACCAATTGTGGTGATTACCGAAAGTTGCTCTATAAATACAATATCCATCACGACCTGCCTGCTTTTTGGCTAAACCGGATACCACTTCCGGCGAATTATGCGTATTATCCACAGATGCTGAGAATACAGATACATTTTCAAAACGGAACAGCGTTATGAGTGCAATCGCGCCTGGAATGATTATCCTCGCCTACCTTTGCGGCTCAATCTCCAGCGCCATTCTGGTCTGCCGCATCGCCGGGTTGCCTGACCCGCGTGAAAGTGGTTCCGGGAATCCGGGGGCGACCAATGTACTACGAATTGGCGGCAAGGGAGCAGCCGTAGCGGTTTTGATTTTTGATGTTCTGAAAGGAATGCTCCCCGTCTGGGGTGCGTATGCGCTGGGCGTCACACCCTTCTGGCTGGGGCTGATTGCTATCGCCGCCTGCGTCGGCCATATCTGGCCCGTTTTCTTTGGTTTTAAAGGCGGTAAAGGCGTTGCAACCGCGTTTGGCGCGATTGCGCCGATCGGCTGGGATCTCACTGGCGTGATGGCGGGCACCTGGCTGCTGACCATCCTGCTGAGCGGCTATTCATCGCTGGGCGCCATCGTCAGCGCGCTGATCGCTCCGTTTTATGTCTGGTGGTTCAAACCGCAGTTTACCTTCCCGGTATCGATGCTCTCGTGCCTGATCCTGCTGCGTCATCATGACAACATTCAGCGCCTGTGGCGTCGTCAGGAAACCAAAATCTGGACGAAGCTCAAGCGTAAAAAGAAAGACGCTCAGTAAACCGTTCGTTATGCCTTATAACCAAATGTGATTTTTGTCCCCTTCTGCCTGTGGTAACTGTTAGGTACACAACACAACCACATAAAAGAAAATGGCAGAAATCACAGACACAACTCCCCTCCCAACGGCAGGAAACACCCCGGATGGCGACATCAAGTGGGTACGCAGCGCATCGGACGTTTCACGTCTCGTTAATGACGGCTCTCAGGGCCGGGCCAATGCCCGCATCGTGGTCGGCATCGCGCTCGGGGGAATTTTTCTCGATGCCTACGATCTCGGCGCGCTGGCATTTGGCATCAAAGACATCACCCGCGAATTTAACCTGACGCCCGCTGGTACCGGCATGGTGGCTTCAGCCATTACCTTTGGTGCCATTGTCGGGGCGCTGCTCGGCGGCTATCTTACGGATAAAATCGGGCGCTACCGCGTCTTTATGGCCGACATGGTGTTCTTTGTCGTCGCCGCCATCGCCTGTGCGCTGGCTCCGAACGAATATGTGCTGGCGGGCGCGCGCTTTGTGATGGGTCTTGGCGTCGGGATCGACCTTCCCGTGGCGATGGCGTTTCTCAGCGAGTTCGCCAGGCTGAAAGGCCCGGGGAATAAAGCCTCCAGCGTGGCAATGTGGTGCCCCACCTGGTATGCGGCCATCAGCATCTCTTATCTTCTGGTGCTCTTCTTCTACGCCGTGCTGCCGGAAGGCCACAGCGACTGGCTCTGGCGTCTGATCCTTGGCTTCGGCGCGGTGCCCGCGCTGGTGATTATCGCCATCCGCAGCCGTTATATGAGCGAATCCCCGGTCTGGGCGGCGAATCAGGGCAATCTGAAAGAGGCGGCGTCCATCCTGCGGCAGTCGTACAACATTAATGCCCACGTGCCACAGGATGCGCTTGACCAGCCCGCGCCGGTGGTCAATAAGGCAAAATGGTCGAACTACCTGAACCTGTTCCGCGGTATCTATCTGCGGCGTACCACGCTCGCCACGCTGCTGTCGGTCGTCTCCTCGTTCGCCTATAACGCCGTAGCCTTTGGCCTGCCGGTGATCATCTCCAGCTTCTTTGTGCAGTCGATGCTGACCACCATTCTGATCTCGCTGGCGCTTAACCTGCTGTTTGCGTTTGTCGGCGGGCTGCTGGCGGTGCGCTATGTTCCGCGCTTCGGCGCATGGCGGATGTCTCTGGCGGGTTATGCGTGCCAGCTTACGGCGCTGCTCGGTCTGGCGCTGATTGGCCGCCCTGACGGGGCCACGGAAGGCGTGGTCGCCGTCGCGATGCTGGCGCTGTTCCTGTTTGGCCAGGGTTTTGGTCCGGGTGCGCATACCATGACGTTTGCCTCCTTGAGCTACCCGACCTCGCTGCGCGGCGTGGGCGTGGGGCTTAACCAGACGCTGATGCGCAGCAGTTCAACGCTGTCACTGTTTCTGTTCCCGCTGCTGGTCGCGTCGCTGGATACCGCCGTGTTCTGGGTGATTGCGCTGGCGCCGTTTATCGGCCTGGTATCGCTGCTGGCGATCCGTTGGGAGCCGTCGGGGTATGATGTGGATGCAGAGGATTATCGTTAACCTTTCTTGCCGGGTGACGCTGCGCTTACCCGGCCTACATTACTGAAACCGGCTCACATGAACCGGTTTTTTTATCCATAAGCGACTCATATGACAGCCTTCATTTCCGCCAGGGCATACTGAAACGTACCCCGATAGTGTGGAAATGGAAGCACCATGTTAGCAACTCAGGTCACTGATAATTCATACAAAGGCTGGCAGGCCACGCTTGCCCTCCAGTTTTGTTATACCCCTGAGAAAACCCTCCTCCATTTCGCGCGTCACACCGGGCCGCTCACCGTTCAGCGCCCGTTTTATCCCGAAGGGGAAACCTGTCACCTTTACCTGCTGCATCCGCCAGGCGGGATTGTGGGCGGGGATACGCTGGATATTTCCGTGCGGCTCGACGCCAAAAGCCATGCCCTCATCACCATGCCCGGCGCCAGCAAGTTCTATCGCAGCAGCGGCCCGCTGGCCTGTCTGAATCAGCATTTTTACCTCGACGAAGAGGCCACGCTGGAGTGGCTGCCGCAGGACACCATAATTTTCCCCGGCGCTAACGCCGCGCTGCGTTCCGTCTTCCATCTTAAGGCCACCAGCACGCTGCTGGCGTGGGAGCTGTACTGTCTGGGCCGTCCGGTGATAAACGAATCCTTCAGCCACGGCACGCTGGAGAGCCGCCTTGAGGTGTGGGTGGATGGCGAGCCGCGTTTGATTGAGCGACTGCATCTTAACGATGGCGATCTGTCGCCCGTCGCAGGCCATCCGTGGGTCGGCACGCTGCTGTTCTACCCGGCCCGGGAAGCTCATCTTGATAAAGTGCGCGAGCGGCTCGCCCCGCTGGAAAACTTTGGCGGGGCGACGCTCACCGACGACCTGCTGTCGGTGCGTTTTCTCTCCCACGACAACCTCATTTGCCAGCGGGTGATGCGCGATATCTGGCAGTCGCTTCGCCCGCTTTTAACCCCCAAAACCGCCTGTTCGCCGCGTATCTGGCAGACATAAGAGAAACGCTATGGAACTGACTCCCAGAGAAAAAGACAAGCTGTTGCTGTTCACCGCCGCGCTGGTTGCCGAACGCCGCCTCGCGCGCGGGGTAAAGCTCAACTACCCGGAATCGGTCGCGCTGATCAGCGCCTTTATTATGGAAGGCGCGCGCGATGGCGAAACCGTCGCCTCGCTGATGGAAGCCGGCCGCCACGTCCTGACGCGCGATCAGGTGATGGAGGGCGTGCCGGAGATGATCCCGGATATCCAGGTGGAAGCCACCTTCCCGGATGGATCCAAGCTCGTCACCGTCCACAATCCGATCGTGTAAGGAGCGCGTGATGATCCCAGGCGAATACCGGATCCAGTCCGGCAACATTGCGCTCAACGTCGGGCGCGAAACCCGAAGTGTGATCGTGGAAAACCACGGCGACAGGCCGATCCAGGTCGGCTCGCATTACCACTTTTACGAGGTCAACCCGGCGTTGAAATTCGATCGCGAAGCCACCCGAGGCTACCGACTCAACATCCCGGCCGGCACTGCCGTGCGCTTCGAACCCGGCCAGAAGCGGGAAGTGACGCTGGTGCAGGTGACGGGCGCGCAGCGCATTTTCGGTTTTCGCGGCGAGGTCATGGGCGAGGTGAAACATGGCTGAGATTTCACGCCAGGCGTATGCCGATATGTTCGGCCCCACTACCGGGGATAAAGTGCGGCTGGCCGACAGCGAGCTGTGGATCGAAGTGGAGGACGATCTCACGATCTACGGCGAAGAGGTTAAATTCGGCGGCGGAAAAGTGATCCGCGACGGCATGGGACAGGGGCAGATGACCGCCGACGACTGCGTGGATCTGGTGCTCACCAACGCGCTGATTGTCGATCACTGGGGGATTGTGAAAGCGGATATCGGCATAAAAGATGGGCGGATCTTCGCCGTCGGCAAAGCCGGAAACCCGGACATTCAGCCCGGCGTGACGATCCCGATTGGCGCGGCAACGGAAGTGATCGCCGCCGAAGGGAAGATCGTCACCGCTGGCGGGATCGACACCCACATCCACTGGATCTGTCCGCAGCAGGCGGAAGAGGCGCTGGTCTCCGGCGTCACCACCATGATCGGCGGCGGCACCGGCCCTGCGGCAGGTACAAACGCCACCACCTGCACGCCGGGGCCGTGGTATATCGCCCGCATGTTGCAGGCCGCCGATACGCTGCCGGTGAATATTGGCCTGCTGGGCAAAGGGAACGGTTCAAACCCGGACGCGCTGCGCGAGCAGATCGCGGCTGGCGCCATCGGGCTTAAGATCCACGAAGACTGGGGCGCGACGCCTGCGGCAATCAACTGCTCGCTGGAGGTCGCTGAAGAGATGGATATTCAGGTGGCGCTACACAGCGACACGCTGAACGAGTCCGGTTTTGTCGAAGACACGCTGGCTGCCATCGCCGGGCGCACCATCCACACCTTCCACACCGAAGGGGCGGGCGGCGGCCATGCGCCGGATATCATCACCGCCTGCGCGCACCCGAATATTTTGCCCTCCTCCACCAACCCGACGCTGCCCTACACGGTGAATACCATCGACGAGCACCTGGACATGCTGATGGTCTGTCACCATCTCGACCCGGATATCGCCGAGGACGTGGCGTTTGCGGAATCCCGTATTCGTCGGGAAACCATCGCCGCCGAAGACGTGCTGCACGATATCGGCGCGTTCTCGCTCACCTCGTCAGATTCACAGGCCATGGGCCGCGTGGGGGAAGTGATTATCCGCACCTGGCAGGTGGCGCACCGCATGAAGGTGCAGCGCGGCGCACTGCCGGAAGAGACCGGCGAGAACGACAACTTCCGCGTGAAGCGCTATGTCGCCAAATACACCATTAATCCGGCTCTTACCCACGGCATCGCCCATGAGGTCGGTTCTATTGAGGCGGGCAAGCTGGCGGATCTGGTGGTCTGGTCCCCCGCTTTCTTTGGCGTCAAACCGGCCACCATCGTCAAAGGCGGGATGATCGCCTGCGCGCCGATGGGCGACATCAACGCCTCGATCCCCACGCCGCAGCCGGTGCATTACCGCCCGATGTTTGGTGCACTTGGTGCCGCACGCCACGCCACGCGGCTGACGTTTGTCTCGCAGGCCGCTGATGCCAGCGGCATTCCGCAGCGGCTCGGATTGCAAAGCGCCACTGCGGTGGTGAAAGGCTGCCGGACGGTGAAAAAGGCCGACATGATCCACAACGATTTACAGCCGAATATCACCGTTGACTCGCAAACCTATGAGGTTCGCGTCGACGGCGAATTGATCACCAGCGAACCGGCAGAAGTTTTGCCGATGGCGCAACGCTATTTTCTGTTTTGAGGAGTGATGATGATTTATTTAACCCAACGCCTGGACCACGCGCACCCCGTCACCGCCAGCGTTACGCTGCCGATTGACGTGCGGGTAAAAAGCCGCGCCCGCGTGGCGCTGAACGACGGCCGCGAAGCCGGGCTAATGCTGCCGCGCGGCCTGCTGCTGCGCGGGGGCGACCTGCTGACTACCGACGACGGCAGCGAAGTGATCGAAGTGATCGCCGCCCCGGAGTCGGTTTCCGTGGTGCGCTGCGCCGACCCGTTCCTGCTCGCCCGCGCCTGTTATCACCTGGGCAACCGCCACGTGCCGCTGCAAATCATGCCCGGCGAACTGCGCTACCACCACGATCACGTTCTCGACGACATGCTACGTCAGTTCGGGCTGGAGGTGACCTTCGCCAGCCTGCCCTTTGAACCGGAAGCGGGCGCTTACACCAGCGATGCCCACAGCCATGACCACTCCCACGCTCATTCACATTAAGGACTCATCATGCGTAAGTATTTGCCGTTGTTTCTGCTGGCCTTTTCCGTTCCGGCGCTTGCCCATCCCGGTCACGGGACCGACAGCTTTCAGGCAGGTTTTCTCCATCCGCTGACCGGGCTGGATCACCTGCTGATGCTGACGGGGGCTGGCGTGCTGTCCGCCCTGAGCGGCCGCAAGCTGCTGCTGCCGTTAGCAACGCTCGGCATGATGCTTGCTGGCGCCGTTGCGGGCAGCCTGCTCGGCGGCTTTAGCGGCATGGAGATGCTGATTATCGCCTCGCTGGCGGTCTGCGGCGTGATGATGTTTAAGACTGAAAATCGCCTGCTGCTGGCAGTGCCAGCCCTGGTGATGTTCCACGGCTGGGCGCACGGCGTGGAGATGTCCGGCCACAGCTTCTGGCTCTTTACCAGCGGATTTATGTTAGCCAGTGCCACGGTGCTGTGCGCCAGCTTCGCGGCAGGGCTGCTGCTGCGCCGTCACGACGGCCTGCGTAAAACCTTCGGCGGCGGGCTGATCGTCTCTGCCCTGCTGGCGTTGATGAGCTGATGGAGCATGCCCGCCAGCGGCTGCGCCTGATGCAGCTCTCCAGCAGTAGCCTGCCGGTCGGATCGTATACCTGGTCACAGGGGCTGGAGTGGGCTGTCGAGGCCGGGTGGATCACGGACGCTGAGGCCTTCAGGCGCTGGCAGATCCAGCAGATGGAGCAGAGCTTTTTCTGCGTCGACCTGCCGCTGTTTATCCGCCTGTACTGTGCCTGCGAGCAGCAGGACGTCGCGGCAGCAAAACGCTGGACGGCATACCTCCTCGCCTGTCGGGAAACGCGCGAACTGCGCGAGGAAGAACGCAACCGCGGCGCGGCCTTTACGCGCCTGGTTAAAAGCTGGGAACCCGCCTGCCCGGCAGAATGGCTGCCGCTGTTGATGCAGAGCCAGCTCGGCGGTATGGCGTGGCTCGGCGTGCGCTGGGGCATTAGCGCGCGCGAGCTGGCGCTGAGCCTCGGCTACAGCTGGATTGAGAGCGCGGTGATGGCGGGCGTCAAGCTGGTGCCGTTTGGGCAGCAGGCCGCACAACAGCTGATTATCGACCTGAGCGACCATTTTGCCGCCGGGTTTGAACAGGCATTTTTACGTGGCGACGACGCGCTGGGGGCAGCTACACCGCTGTCCGCCATCGCCTCCGCACGCCACGAAACCCAATATTCACGACTATTCCGTTCCTGAGGAGTCAATATGGCTGATTACAAACATCCCCTGCGCGTTGGCGTGGGCGGCCCGGTAGGGTCGGGCAAAACCGCCCTGCTGGAAGCGCTCTGCAAGGCGATGCGCGACACCTATCATCTTGCGGTGGTGACTAACGATATCTACACCAAAGAGGATCAGCGCATCCTGACCGAGGCGGGTGCGCTTGAGCCAGAGCGCATCGTAGGGGTGGAAACGGGCGGCTGTCCGCACACCGCCATCCGCGAAGATGCCTCAATGAACCTGGCAGCGGTGGAAGCCTTGAGCGAGAAGTTCGGCAATCTGGATCTGATCTTCGTCGAAAGCGGCGGGGATAACCTGAGCGCGACCTTCAGCCCGGAGCTGGCGGACCTCACCATCTACGTGATCGACGTGGCCGAGGGGGAAAAAATCCCGCGCAAGGGCGGGCCGGGGATCACCAAATCCGATTTTCTGGTGATCAATAAAACCGACCTCGCGCCGTACGTGGGGGCGTCGCTGGAGGTAATGGAGCGCGACACTAATCGCATGCGCGGCGAGCGTCCGTGGACCTTTACCAACCTGAAGGCGGGTGACGGGCTGGCGACGATTATTGCGTTTCTGGAAGAGAAAGGGATGCTGCGGATGTAGTGCGGTTTATTGCCGGGTGGCGGCTTCGCCTGACCCGGCCTACGATTTTTGCAGACCCGGTAAGCGCAGCGCCACCGGGCAAAAGACTTACGCCTCAGGCAGCTCCGCCAGCGGCCAGCGCGGACGCACGGACACGCTCAGGTCAGCCGTGGCGCCAGCGTTCAGGCGCACCATCCCGGCGTAGGCGATCATCGCCCCGTTATCGGTACAAAATTCCGGACGCGCGTAGAACACTTCCCCATGACGCTTTTGCATCATTTCGGCAAGCTTCGCGCGCAGCGTACGGTTGGCGCTCACGCCACCGGCCATCACCAGGCGCTTAAAGCCCGTCTGATCCAGCGCACGCTTGCACTTGATCATCAGCGTATCCACCACCGCATCTTCGAACGCGCGGGCGATGTCGGCACGCGTCTGCTCGCTGTCGTCGTTATTGCGAATGGTGTTCGCCGCGAAGGTTTTCAGACCGGAGAAACTAAAATCCAGCCCCGGACGATCGGTCATCGGACGCGGGAAGACAAAGCGCCCTTCCGTTCCCTGCGCGGCCATTTTCGACAGCATCGGGCCGCCAGGATAATCCAGGCCCAGCAGCTTGGCAGTTTTGTCGAAGGCTTCACCGGCCGCGTCGTCGATTGATTCGCCCAGCAGCTCATACTTGCCAATGCCCGTTACGCTAATCAGCTGCGTATGACCGCCGGAGACCAGCAGCGCCACAAACGGGAACGCTGGCGGATTGGCTTCCAGCATCGGAGCCAGAAGATGTCCTTCCATATGGTGAACCGGAATGGCCGGAACGTCCCACGCGAAGGCCAGCGAACGCCCTACCGTTGCGCCGACCAGCAGCGCGCCAACCAGGCCCGGTCCTGCAGTATAGGCCACGGCATCAATATCTTTTGCACTTAACCCGGCCTCTTTCAGTGCCGCCTGAATCAGGGGAACCGTTTTACGCACGTGGTCACGAGAGGCCAGTTCAGGCACGACGCCGCCGTAGTCAGCGTGCAATTTCACCTGACTATACAGTTGGTTGGCCAGAAGCCCTTTTTCGTCGTCGTAAATCGCGATGCCGGTTTCATCGCAGGATGTTTCAATACCCAGTACACGCATGACTTGTTTTACCTCGTTTCAATACCGCGCAGTGTAGAGCCTGGGCGGGTTGATGTAAAACTTTGTTCGCCCCAGGAAGAAGCCTCGTGTATACTCTTCCCCCTTATAAAAGTCCCTTTCAAAATCGCATCGGTGCTTTACAAAGCAGCAGCATTTGCAGTAAAATTCCGCACCATTTTGAAATAAGCTGGCGTTGATGCCAGCGGCAAACCGAATTTATTAAAGGTGAGAGTTACATGCCGGTAATTAAAGTACGTGAAAACGAGCCGTTCGACGTAGCACTGCGTCGCTTCAAACGTTCATGCGAGAAAGCAGGTGTTCTGGCTGAAGTTCGTCGTCGTGAGTTTTATGAAAAACCAACGACCGAACGTAAGCGCGCTAAAGCTTCCGCTGTGAAACGTCACGCGAAGAAACTGGCTCGCGAAAACGCACGCCGTACTCGTCTGTACTAATCTGTTGAGGGCCACAGCCCTCAATTGACAGACAGAGTTGTAGTCGTAAGGCCGTGCTTCCGGAAGGAATGCGCGGCTTGTTTTCGTTTATAAGTCGCTTAAATTTTTGGGGCATATGGCCGGAAGAATCCCACGCGTTTTCATCAATGACCTGCTTGCCAGAACCGACATCGTCGATCTCATCGACGCGCGGGTGAAGCTAAAAAAGCAGGGCAAGAACTACCATGCGTGCTGTCCGTTCCATAACGAAAAAACCCCCTCTTTCACCGTAAACGGTGAAAAGCAGTTCTACCATTGCTTCGGCTGTGGCGCACACGGTAATGCCGTCGATTTTTTGATGAACTACGATAAGCTCGAGTTCGTTGAAACCGTCGAAGAGCTGGCGGCGATGCATAACCTTGAAGTGCCGTATGAAGCAGGCAGTGGGCCAAGTCAGATCGAGCGCCATCAGCGGCAAACGCTATATCAGTTGATGGATGGCCTGAATTCGTTTTACCAACAGTCTCTTAAGCACTCTGCGGCTGAGCCTGCGCGTCAGTATCTGAACAAGCGCGGACTGAGCGACGATGTGATTGCGCGTTTCGCTATTGGTTACGCCCCGCCCGGCTGGGACAACGTGTTAAAGCGTTTTGGCGGCAATAGCGAAGATCGTAAATCCCTCATCGACGCAGGCATGCTGGTCACCAACGACCAGGGACGAAGCTACGACCGCTTCCGTGAACGGGTGATGTTCCCGATCCGCGACAAGCGTGGCCGGGTGATAGGTTTTGGTGGTCGCGTGCTGGGTGATGCCCTGCCGAAATACCTTAACTCCCCGGAAACCGATATTTTCCATAAGGGCCGCCAGCTTTACGGTCTTTATGAGGCACAGCAGGATAATGCGGAACCTCCGCGTCTTCTGGTCGTCGAAGGCTATATGGATGTTGTTGCGCTGGCGCAGTACGACATTAACTATGCCGTTGCGTCGCTGGGAACGTCCACCACGGCGGACCATATCCAGTTGCTGTTCCGCGTCACCAACAACGTGATTTGCTGTTACGACGGTGACCGCGCAGGACGCGACGCCGCCTGGCGAGCGCTGGAAACCGCGTTGCCGTATATGACCGACGGGCGTCAGCTACGCTTTATGTTCCTGCCCGACGGTGAAGACCCGGATACGCTGGTGCGTAAAGAGGGTAAAGCGGCATTTGAAGCGCGGATGGAGCAGGCTCAGCCGCTCTCCACGTTTCTGTTTAACAGCCTGATGCCGCAGGTGGATTTGAGTACCCCTGACGGGCGCGCGCAGCTCAGCACGCTGGCGCTGCCGTTAATCAGCCAGGTGCCCGGCGAAACGCTGCGCATCTATCTGCGTCAGGAGTTAGGCAACAAGCTCGGCATTCTGGATGACAGCCAGCTTGAACGTTTAATGCCTAAACAGGCTGAAAACGGCACGGTACGCCCCGCGCCTCAGCTAAAACGCACAACCATGCGTATACTGATAGGGTTGCTGGTGCAAAACCCCGAACTTGCTCCGCAAGTGCCGTCACTGGCGGGTTTGAACCACGAAAAATTGCCCGGACTTGGCTTATTTTCAGAATTGGTCAACACTTGTTTGTCGCAGCCAGGTCTGACCACCGGACAACTTTTAGAGCATTATCGCGGCACAAAAGAGGCCGCTACCCTTGAAAAACTGTCGATGTGGGACGATATAGCAGATAAGGATATCGCAGAAAAAACGTTCACCGACTCACTCAACCATATGTTTGATTCGATGCTTGAGTTGCGCCAGGAAGAGTTGATAGCTCGCGAGCGCACCCATGGCTTAAGCAGCGAAGAACGCCGGGAGCTCTGGATGATTAACCAGGAACTGGCGAAGAAATAAAAAATTTAACGGCTTAAGTGCCGAATATCGATCGGGAAGCCCCCGGCAGCCGCACTGAGAGGCAGCGGCAAAAATATAAGTACGCCCTCGCTTTAAAGGTTGGCAGCCCTATCGCCGACACCAATCAAACGAATTAAGTGTGGATACCGTCTTATGGAGCAAAACCCGCAGTCACAGCTGAAACTTCTTGTCCAACGCGGTAAGGAGCAAGGCTATCTGACCTATGCCGAGGTCAATGACCATCTGCCGGAAGATATCGTCGATTCAGATCAGATCGAAGATATCATCCAAATGATCAATGACATGGGCATTCAGGTGATGGAAGAAGCACCGGATGCCGATGATCTGTTGCTGGCTGAAACCTCCAACAACACTGACGAAGATGCGGAAGAAGCTGCTGCACAGGTACTGTCCAGCGTGGAATCTGAAATCGGGCGTACCACTGACCCGGTCCGCATGTACATGCGTGAAATGGGTACCGTTGAACTGTTGACCCGCGAAGGCGAAATTGACATCGCAAAACGCATCGAAGACGGGATCAACCAGGTTCAGTGCTCTGTTGCCGAATACCCGGAAGCGATTACCTATCTGCTGGAGCAGTACGATCGCGTTGAAGCGGAAGAAGCGCGTCTGTCCGATCTGATCACTGGCTTTGTCGACCCGAACGCTGAAGAAGATATGGCGCCAACCGCCACTCACGTCGGTTCTGAGCTGTCTCAGGAAGAGATGGATGACGACGAAGACGAAGATGAAGAAGAAGACGACGACAGCAGCGACGACGACAACAGCATCGACCCTGAACTGGCGCGCGAGAAGTTTGCCGAGCTGCGTACTCAGTACGAAGTGACGCGTGACACCATCAAAGCGAAAGGCCGCAGCCATGCTGCCGCTCAGGAAGAGATCCTGAAGCTGTCGGAAGTGTTCAAACAGTTCCGCCTGGTGCCAAAACAGTTCGACTACCTGGTGAACAGCATGCGCGTGATGATGGATCGCGTACGTACCCAGGAACGTATCATCATGAAGCTGTGTGTTGAACAGTGCAAAATGCCGAAGAAGAATTTCATCACCCTCTTCACCGGCAATGAAACCAGCGAAACCTGGTTCAACGCCGCTATCGCGATGAACAAGCCGTGGTCTGAAAAGCTGCACGACGTGAAAGAAGACGTACAGCGCGGCCTGCAAAAGCTGCATCAGATTGAAGAAGAGACCGGCCTGACCATCGAGCAGGTGAAAGACATCAACCGTCGTATGTCCATCGGTGAAGCAAAAGCCCGCCGTGCGAAGAAAGAGATGGTTGAAGCGAACTTACGTCTGGTTATCTCTATCGCCAAGAAATACACCAACCGTGGCCTGCAGTTCCTGGATCTGATTCAGGAAGGCAACATCGGTCTGATGAAAGCGGTAGATAAGTTTGAATACCGTCGTGGTTACAAGTTCTCCACCTATGCTACCTGGTGGATCCGTCAGGCGATCACCCGCTCTATCGCAGACCAGGCGCGCACCATCCGTATTCCGGTGCATATGATTGAGACCATCAACAAACTCAACCGTATCTCTCGCCAGATGTTGCAGGAGATGGGCCGCGAGCCGACGCCGGAAGAGCTGGCTGAACGCATGCTGATGCCGGAAGACAAGATCCGTAAAGTGCTGAAAATCGCTAAAGAGCCAATCTCCATGGAAACGCCAATCGGTGATGATGAAGATTCGCATCTGGGTGATTTCATCGAGGATACCACCCTCGAGCTGCCGCTGGACTCTGCCACCACCGAGAGCCTGCGTGCTGCCACGCACGACGTGCTGGCTGGCCTGACCGCCCGTGAAGCCAAAGTGCTGCGTATGCGTTTCGGTATCGACATGAACACCGACCACACGCTGGAAGAAGTGGGTAAACAGTTTGACGTTACCCGCGAACGTATCCGTCAGATCGAAGCGAAGGCGCTGCGTAAGCTGCGCCATCCGAGCCGCTCTGAAGTACTGCGTAGCTTCCTGGACGACTAACCCATGTAAACCGCAAAAAGCTCCCAATCGGGAGCTTTTTTTTGTTTATTCCCTCTTCCTGTAGGAGAGGACCAGGGTGAGGGCATCAGGCCGCAGAGGAGCTAAAGCCCCCTCACCACCAGCGCCTCATCAAGTTCCCGATACGCCTCCACCAGCTTGTCCAGCGTCGCCCTGTTCAGCCCGCTCGGATTCGGCAACACCCAAACCTGCGTTACGCCAATGGTAATGTTCTGCTTACCCCACTTCGCACCGCGCTGGCTGAACGCCTGCTCGTAGGCCTGCTTGCCGAGGATCGCCAGCGCCGCGGGCTGGTAGTCTTCAATCTTCTTCACCAGTTCCCGCCCGCCAGTACGCAGCTCATGCAGATTTACTTCGCTCGCCTGCACCGTTGGACGCTCGACCAGCATGGTGATGCCACAGCGCGTATCCAGCAGCTGCTGCTCTTCTTCCGGCTTAAGCTGTTTGTCGGTAAAACCGGCCTGGTGGATCACCTTCCAGAAGCGATTTCCCGGATGAGCAAAGTGAAAACCGGTGTGCGCCGAGGACTTGCCCGGGTTGATTCCGCAGAACACCACCCGCAGGCCAGGGGCCAGAATATCATTGATCATCTCTACTCCTGTCTATGCATCTTAAGATAAGTATAAAGGATTGATTATGCGTTGTTTATAAAAACAGCAGGCAGGTGTGAATGGCTGGATTGCTGAGGTGAGTTACTTTATAATTCACCGCCACGGCCCCTTAGCTCAGTGGTTAGAGCAGGCGACTCATAATCGCTTGGTCGCTGGTTCAAGTCCAGCAGGGGCCACCAAATTTTAGCTTTAGAATCATATAATTAAGCCACTCTAACGAGTGGCTTTTTCTATGTAACTGACAGTGTTCCATTATCGTTACATGGCATCTTAACTGAACCCGATCTCGATCCAGACCCCAATTGTATGACGCAGATCAGAACACACTTAACTCCCCCCTCACCTGCCGCCTTGTGGATCAGTTTTGAAGATTAGCTTTTGTATCGAGTGACATGGCGGTAAATTTTTTTCGTTACAAAAATGGCGAGTATGCCCAGCAGAATTGAAGCTAAGCCAAGGAAAATCAATAAAGAAAGGATATGACTAAACAAGCCACCAAAGCTTGTAAAATCACCCAATCGAGCAAACTGCTCCGGAGTGAGTACACGAACGACGATCTCTGGAATAGTTAGAAAGAAAATAATCACCACTAGAACATAAATTGCCACTCTACCGCTTTTTTTCATTTTCTTCCTTGCCCCCTATGACAATGATGATCAATTATTGACAGGGTAATGTTACAACAAGGGAAATTACAATGGCAGACGGCTATGCAAAAATGAAGTTGCAATCAGAAAGGAATCTAGCCCTGGCGCTAACCAAAGCATTGCGAGAAATACAAGCTACCAATTTGAGTGCTATCGAAAATCTAAAGCTTGGTACACAACGTATAATTAACTATGGTTCGTGCCTGATACCAGACGATTACTAACGCAATACCTGTCGCGAGCTAATAAATGAAGACCGCCGTCTCACATTAGCACTTGCCGAAATCTATAACCGAAACGATGTTGCTCTTGATATGGTTGAGATTTACTTTCAGAAAACTCTCAAAAGACTGGGAGAGCAAAAAAGTAACAATCTCGCTGCATTTCTTAAAAAGGAATTAGGCGATAAGGCTTATGAGTACGCTGAGAAATCTAGCAAACTAGCGCTGTCCTTAACTATTGCAAAGCTGATAATCAGTAGCGGCGATTTTCACGAGTCGCATATCAGAATGGTTAATTCTTTATCATCAATGTATGTTAACGGTGCTATAATCTATTCGAAAGCACAGGTGGCGGCGCTAGCAGCTAATAAGCTCAAATTTCAGGACCCTGCATATTACCAGGCATTGTACCAACAGAATCTGGAGATGCTTTACTTTCTTATTGAACCGCAAATGACAAAAATAATTTATCAAATTGAATCAGGTGGCAACAATGAGGAAATAATCGGCGATGCTTTATATGAGTTATTAAAAAGATGAAACGAGCAATATTATGGTTTTTGCAATCATATATTTATTATATCCCTATAGCGCTCATCGTTGCTGGTGCTTATTTTTTTGCGCGTTTAATCCCTGACTATTTTGGTATTCTTACCCTGACATGGATCATCATCGTTACCTATTTTTATGTAAAACATAATCGTTGGTTTTGATGGAAATCAGGAACCCCACATGCCACATGCGCACAAGAAAAAAGCCAGCCCCACACTCCCACGGTGTTGGCCTTGCTTTAAAGCAGTGATATTCACAACAGGTTAAAACACGTAACGCATGCCCAGCGTAAATTCGTTAGAGACAATATGCGCCTTCATCTGCTCATCCTTTAAGCCACGCATGTTCGCATAGTTGTTATATCCACTGTCGATCTTACCCATATCGAAATAGTGCCCCGGTCGACATACAGACGCTCACCGCCTAAGTGCTCTTTCTGTTTGCCGCCAGAACGGTAGCCAGGATCATCGCGATCGGCAGGGCGACTACAATAGCTTTCATCTTCATCAACACTCCTTTGGAAAAGCATTCCGCACGGCGAACCATCGTCTGCCGGTGTCAGGAAAAGTCAGTGACACGAAGCGTAAGCACTCCCGAAAGGGCAAACTATTCGGGGGAATACGCGTTTTACCTGGTAATTTTAAGTAGGGACTGGTCTTGGTTTTAAAGCGATTGCTAGTTATTTCAACGGATTAGCGCTTATCATCAAAAGCAACCTGCTCATTTCATCTGTTACGCGCCCATCTTCACATTCTGCAATTCTAAAGAAATCCCCCATCGCGCCGATCATCATCCGTGTGTATTATTTCCAGTAGCTTTTACAACAACTAACCTTAACTCAAATACTTAAGCGCCAGAGCGAAAGGCATCATGAGCACACCGATCAAACGGCTAGAAATCATTAAAAATGCCATTGAGCTGGAAGATGACGACATCATCCGGAGCCAGTTGAAACGTCTCAAAGAGGAAGCCTTTGACGATAATCTCCTGTCCATCGTCGCGGCGCTTGAGCAGAAAAATTACACCGCAGCCCTTCGCGCTATCACCGCCTGGCTGCAAAGCCAGCGCGCCGTTACCCCGTGGCGTGACCCGCAACTGGCGGCCAGCAAGCTGGAGCTGAAAGCTCTGGAAGAGCGCTTGCGCGATCTGATTGATCGCCGTAACGCCCGGGTACAGCAGCTTGATGAATTCAACGATCTCTATTTCTCCCGCCTCGGGCCGTTGATGCAGCAGATCCTCGCCCTGCGTAAAACGCTGGCGGAGCTTAACCTGCGTCGTCAGCAGGCGGAGACGCGTCGTCGGGAAGAGGATTACCGCCGCTGCCAGGGCTATATGGCGCAGGCCGTAGAGGATCTGACAACGCTCACCCGGCGCTGGCGAGATCTGCCTGCGGATTCCGTTCAGGCGGCAGAGGCGCGCAAGCATCTTCAGCAGCAAAGTAATCTGATTGCCAACCTACTGGCCGAAGCGATGGAGCTGGAGACCGGTTTAACGCGTGAAGAAGAGCCAGCACGTCAGGCGCGCGATGAGGCCAACGAAGAGTACAAAAAGTATCGCGAACAGCATCATGATGCCGAGGTGCGCCTGCGTAAAGGCAAGGATCTCTCTGAAGAGGATCGGAACGAGCTGAAGCGGCTCTGGCGTCAGGCGAGCAAGCTATGCCACCCGGATCTGGTTGCCGATGATTTAAAAGAGGAAGCCAACAGGATGATGGTGCAACTCAACCAGGCCAAACAGCGCGGCGACGTGAAGGCCATTCGCTCGCTGGTCGCCCGTCTGCAACAAGGGTTTGAACCGATGATGGCGAGCGACAGGCTGAACGACCTGGAACGTATTCGCAAAAAAATGGCGCAGGTGCGTGAGCAAATCGACACCCTGGTGAACGAGCTGGCAGAGCTGGAGAAGGAAGAGTCCTGGCTGCTCGTCTCGTCGCTCAGCAATATGGAAGCCTACTTTGCCCAGCAGGAGAAAGCGCTGAGAGAGGTATGCGCCTCGCTCGAACATCAGGTGAGCGAAGCGCAGCTGGATCCCGCAGCCTGATTATTTGGCGTGCCAGTACGCACTGGCACGTACCAGCTGTGGGTCAATTGCGTCGGTTTCAAACTGACGGCTCAGGCGTTTCACCACCTTCCCCTCTCCGGTCAGCCAGATAAAGTAATCCTCTTCCGGCACGGCCAGCGCTGCAAGATGGTCGGCTACCGCCTGCTCGTTGTGGCCGATAACCCAGGTGATGTTGAACCCGCTCAGGTGCGCCAGATAGTCCTGGTACGCCGCATCGCCCACGGTGACGATGGCGTGGATCGCAGGGGGAACAGGCAGTTTTGCGATGCTTTCTAAACGGCGGCGCAGCGCGGGCATACCCGACTCGTCGCACACGTACAACTGCCAGGCGTAATCTTCCGGCACCACCAGCGAACCACGCGGACCGCCGATGGTCAGCTTGTCGCCCACCATCGCCTCTACCGCCCAGTTGCTGGCAATGCCGCCATCATGCACGAAAAAATCGAGCGCCAGCTCGTGTTTTTCGTCATCGTACAGCGGGGTGTAGTCACGCGCCTGCGGACGCACCCCGTCGCCCCAGTCGATGCCTTCATCGGTCACCACAGGCGGCACGAAAGGGGTGCCCGGTGCCGGGAAAAAGACTTTGGTATGGTCGTCAAAGCCGCGAGAGCTAAAGCCCTCCAGCGCCTCGCCGCCTAGTACAATGCGCTGAAATCCTGCGCTGACTCGCTCAGTGCGCATCACGTTCAGCTCACGAAAACGCAGGTCATTGCGGACACGTTGAGGGTAACGGGTAGATGCCATGTTGATGCCCTTCTCAGGTGAATACGATATATCGGAATGAATTTTTAATGATAATGATTGCTATTAACTCAGAAATCAAGATCTTTTAGATTGCATCTGAATATATCTTAGATATAGTTTAGATATATCAAATTGAGGAAGAAACATGCGACACGAACACGACGGCGGCGGACGCCGGCCACGATTTTTTGGCCATGGTGATTTGCGGCTGGTGATCCTGGATATCCTGACCCGCAACGCGAGCCATGGTTATGAGCTGATTAAAGAGATCGAGAACCTGACGCAGGGACATTACACGCCAAGCCCTGGCGTGATCTACCCGACGCTGGATTACTTGCAGGATCAGGCGCTGATCACCATTACCGAAGAAGAGAACGGCCGTAAGCGGATTGCGATTAACGCCGCCGGGCAGCAATGGCTGGATGACAATCGGGAACAGCTGGAGCAGATCCAGACGCGTATCAAGGCGCGCTCCGTCGGGTTCCAGCTGCGCAAAAACCCACAGATGAAGCGGGCGCTGGATAACTTCAAAGCGGTTCTGGATCTGAAGGTTAATCAGGGAGAACTCAGCGACGCGCAGTTAAAACAGATTATCGGCGTGATTGACCGCGCGGCACTGGAGATCTCCCAGCTGGATTAAGCCAGCACGCCGTCGCTCACGCGGAACACGCGGACCAGCTCTTTCAGGTGCATCGCCTGTTCGTTAAGGGATGCCGCCGCCGCAACGGACTCCTCCACCAGCGCGGAGTTCTGCTGGGTGGTGGCGTCTATCAGGCCAATCGCGCTGTTGATCTGCGAGATACCTTCCGTCTGTTCATGGCTGGCCTGGCGAATTTCACGCAGGATGACGTCCATCTCTTCCACGTTGCCGACCATGCCGTTGATAAGCCCGCTGGCTTTCTCCACAAGGTTCATGCCGTCCTGCGTCTGGCTTGTGGAGCTTTCAATCAGCTGGCGGATCTCACTCGCAGATGTTGCACTTTTCTGCGCGAGCTGGCGTACCTCACCCGCCACCACCGCAAAGCCGCGGCCATGCTCACCCGCGCGCGCCGCTTCGACCGCCGCGTTCAGCGCCAGAATGTTGGTCTGGAAGGCAATGGCGTCGATCAGGTCGATAATGTCGGACATCCTGTTCGATGTTTCGTTAATCAGGCGCATTTTGCTGGTGACCTGCTTCATCATCTCGCCGTTGTTTTTGACCACGGCAGCCGCATCGGCAGACAGGTTCGTCGCTTCTCCGGTGTGGGACGCGGTGTTCTTCACCGTGGCGGTAATCTGCTCCATCGACGCGGCCGTCTGCTCAACGGAACTGGCCTGCTCCTCCGTGCGGGCAGCCAGATCCTGGTTGCCTGCGACAATCTGCGCGGCGGCGCTGGAGATGTTTTCCGATCCGGTTTGCACCTGCTGCACAATCTCCAGCAGGCGCGTTTTCATCTCCATCAATGCGGTGAGGAGCAGTCCGGTTTCATCTTTACCGTGCGAGGTAATGCTGCCGGTGAGATCGCCATCGGCGATGGCCTCCGCAAAATTCACCGCGTCGTTCAGCGGGCGGGTAATGGATCGCACAATGAACCAGCCAGTCAGGCTGGCTGCCGCGACGCTGAAAAGCGTAATCAGGATCAGCAGCAGACGATTAGTGCGGAAATCGCCTTCCACCTGCTCGCCCGCACTCTGCATTTCATGATCCTGGATCGCAATCAGCGCCTGCACTTTCGCTTTATAAGACTGTTGCAGGTCCAGGGTGTTGGTCATCATCTCGTTTATCGCGCCCGCACGGTCGTTATTCTGCACGGACTGCAAAATGCGGTAGCGCGAGTCAAGATATTGCTGGCGTACGCCGTGGATGTCCGCCAGCACCTGTTGGGATTTTTTATCCTTGAGAGCGTTGTCCAGCTCGCTCAGGATTGCGGTGATGCGCTCGCTTATCGCCTTCAGACGCTGTTCTGATTGCGTCGTGTACGTTCCCTGTTCGTCCAGCAGCATGAGCTGCTGCGTGCTGATAAATTCCTGGAAGTTGTCGATTAACTGGTTCGCTTTTACCGTAGTTGGATAGTCGCTGGTAAGAATGGTTTGCATTCCATTGTTTGCCCGATTCAGGCTCATCAGAGACAAGCTTGCGCTGACGACCATCAGGACAATAAATAATCCAAACGCCAGAAATAATTTCGTGCCGATCTTTACGTCATGTATGAACATATTTACCCCATCGATGTGATTATTTCTCAGACGATCGCTGTTATCGGTAGGAAACGCGCTAACTTTATGACTTTGATCGTTTTTTTATTTCTCACTTTCAATGAATCCGGGGCGTAGCAATTAAAAATCGGGTGCTTTTTTTAGTTACTTAATATTTCATTAACAACATAACTTATTCTGAAAAACAAAAAAGCCGTTTACCCTGGAGGAATAAACGGCTTTATCGAAGCATGCATTTCTTAATGAAGCACGGTAACCGCATCTTCAAGACGTCCGGCCCGGTGCTTAACCATCGCGGAAATCTGCGCGCTCTCTTCGACCAGATCAGCATTTTTCTGCGTAATGCTGTCCAGTTCTGCCACGGCACGGGTCAGCTCTGTCAGGCCTGTCGCCTGCTCGGAGGTGGAGTGGCTGATCTGCGCGATAAGCTGCGTGACGTTTTTCACCTGCTCGACAATATCATCCATGGTACGTCCCGCGGCGTGGACCTGATCGGCGCCCGACTGCACTTTGCTGGCGCTGGCGTCGATCAGCTTGCGAATATCGTTAGCCGCGTTCGCGCTGCGGCTGGCAAGATGACGCACTTCGCCCGCCACCACCGCAAAGCCTTTCCCCTGTTCGCCCGCGCGTGCCGCCTCAACCGCGGCGTTCAGCGCCAGAATATTGGTCTGGAAGGCGATGTCATTGATAAGCGAGGTAATAGAGCCAATGCGCTGGGTACTGTCGGCAATGTCATCCATGGTTTTCACCACGGTCTGCATCACGGTGCCGCCCTGCGTGGCCGCGCTGCTGGCAGCCATCGACAGCTTGTCGACTTCGGCTGCGGTCTCGGAGTTACTTTGTACCGACGCCGCCATCTGGTTCATTGTTGCCACAGTCTGCTGCACGTTAGCCACGGTCTGGCGCGTGCGGTCGTTGAGATCTTCATTGCCCTGCGCCAGCCTGTCGCTGCCGTCGCGCACGCTCACCACCTGGCTGGAGACGTCGTTGATCAGCCAGCGGCACATCAGCCCCAGTTGTCCGACGGCCCGCAGCATCAGCCCCAGTTCATCGCTGCGGTTAAGATGCTGCACGCTGTTACGCTCGCCGGTAGCGACCCTGAGCGCCTGCCTTGCGACGTTTTCCACCGGGCGGACAATCTGTTGCTCAAACACCAGGGTGCCAAGCAGCATCACCACGGCTGCCGCCACCAGCGAAGCCCAGCCTGCGGCACTGGCAACCAGCGTTGCAGCCATCACCGCAAAAAGTACCGCCATTACGCTACGCACGCGCCAGCGCAGCGGCATCGCCGGTAATTTGCCGAGCCAGCCTTTGCGCACCACCAGCCCTTTATGAATGCGTTTTTTGCTACGTCCTTCATTGAGCGCCTTATAAAGCGGCTCCACCGCGGCGATCTCGTCCTCGGTGGCGCGGGTACGAATGGACATATAGCCCGTCATCTGACCGTTACGCACCATTGGTACCGCATTGGCGCGTACCCAATAGTGATCGCCATTTTTACGTCGGTTTTTGACAATCCCGCTCCAGGGCTCGCCCTTTTGCAGCGTGTACCACATGTCGGCAAAAGCCGCTTTCGGCATATCCGGGTGGCGCACAATGTTGTGCGGCTGCCCGAGCAGCTCCTGAAGCGTAAAGCCACTCACTTGCACAAAGGTGTCGTTAGTGTGGGTCATGTAGCTGTGGAGGTCGGTGGTCGACATAAGCGTGGTGTCATCGTCCAGCGGATATTCATTCTGGGTGACATAGTCAGGAGAGGACATAGTGAGCATCCCTTGCAGGTTATTTGAATGTTAATTTTGTGGCTTATGTTTTTTCGGCGATAAAAAATTTATCTTTAGTTGTTAAATATGATTGAGATCGCAAATCTCGGTTAAACCGCACTTTTCGTACGCTTTTCTAATTTATTGATTTAAAATACTTTCGACACGAAACTACCTACAAAGCATGATCCTCCGGCGCACACTTAAGGCGCATTTCCTGCCCTGGAGCAGTGCAATTGACGAAACCCAATCCCCGGCTCGTTATCCCTTATCCCGTGCGGCGCGCGATGGCATGATTAAATATTGTGCAACTTTGATTTCACCTGGCGTTTATCCCGATTTTTGTTAAGGCATCTGAGGTGGCGTAATCCCTGCAATACTTAACTCAGTATCATGTGATACGCGATCCCCGGGAGCATATTTTGAACAGGTTACCTTCCAGCGCCTCGGCTCTTGCCTGTACCGCGCACGCACTGAATCTCATTGAAAAGCGAACGCTTGATCATGAGGAGATGAAACAACTTAACCGTGAGGTCATTGATTACTTTAAAGAGCATGTGAATCCTGGTTTTCTGGAGTATCGCAAATCTGTTACCGCCGGCGGGGATTACGGAGCCGTAGAGTGGCAAGCGGGGAGTCTGAATACGCTTGTCGACACCCAGGGACAGGAGTTTATCGATTGCCTGGGTGGTTTTGGTATTTTCAACGTGGGGCACCGTAATCCAGTTGTGGTTTCCGCCGTACAGAATCAACTTGCGAAACAACCTCTCCATAGCCAGGAACTGCTCGATCCGCTTCGCGCCATGCTCGCGAAAACGCTGGCAGCCTTAACGCCCGGTAAGCTGAAATACAGCTTCTTCAGCAACAGCGGCACCGAATCGGTCGAAGCGGCGATTAAACTCGCCAAAGCGTACCAGTCGCCGCGCGGGAAATTCACCTTTATCGCCACCAGCGGCGCGTTCCACGGGAAATCCCTGGGCGCACTGTCGGCGACCGCCAAATCCACCTTCCGCAAACCGTTTATGCCGCTGCTGCCGGGCTTCCGCCACGTACCGTTCGGCGACATCAACGCCATGCGCACCATGCTGAGTGAATGCCGTAAAACCGGCGACGACGTGGCGGCGGTGATCCTGGAGCCGATTCAGGGCGAAGGAGGCGTGATCCTCCCGCCGCAGGGCTATCTGCCCACCGTGCGTCAACTGTGCGATGAGTTTGGCGCGCTGCTGATCTTCGACGAAGTGCAGACCGGGATGGGGCGTACCGGCAGGATGTTCGCCTGCGAGCATGAGAACGTTCAGCCAGACATTTTATGCCTGGCGAAAGCGCTCGGCGGCGGCGTGATGCCGATTGGCGCAACGGTCGCCACTGAGGAGGTCTTCTCGGTGCTATTCGACAACCCGTTCTTACATACCACCACCTTTGGCGGTAACCCGCTGGCCTGTGCGGCAGCGCTGGCCACCATCAACGTGCTGCTGGAGCAAAACCTGCCTGCGCAGGCGGAGCAGAAAGGCGACATGCTGCTGGACGGCTTCCGTCAGCTGGGCCGGGAATACCCGGATTTGGTACAGGATGCGCGCGGGAAAGGGATGCTGATGGCGATTGAGTTCGTTGATAACGAAACCGGTTATAGCTTCGCAAGCGAGATGTTCCGCCAGCGGGTACTGGTGGCGGGAACGCTCAACAACTCGAAAACCATCCGCATTGAGCCACCGTTGACGCTCACCATTGAGCAGTGTGAGCAGGTGCTGAAGGCGGCGCGCAAAGCGCTGGCGGCGCTGCGGGTGAGCGTGGAAGAGGCGTAAAAAACGCCGGGTGGCGCTACGCTTACCCGGCCTACAACATACTGCAGATGTCGGCCCGGTAAGCGTAGCGCCACCGGGCAAACACCGCCCCCTCTCGCCCCCGTAGGCCCGGTAAGCGCAGCGCCACCGGGCAAAACGCTACTCCGGCAACAACCCCACAAAGCAGCGTTTTTTGCGCGGCTCTGACATCAACTCTTCGAGCTTGTCCACGCACGCCAGATAGTGTGGCGTTTGCTTATGCGCCAACACCGCCTCTTCGTCTTTATAGGCCTCATAGATAAAGAACCGGGTTTTCACCCTCGGGTCCTGCAAGACGTCAAAGCGCAGGTTTCCCGGCTCCTGGATCGCCCCCTCGTGGTTGGCGCGAAACACCTCCAGAAACTCATCCACTCGCTCGGGTTTGATGTTGATTTCCACCAGCGTCACGTTCATTTTGCTTCTCCCTGTTTCTCTTCCTGCCAGAACTGGAACGCCTCACGGGCGCTCATGTTCTCGTGAACCACTTTCTTCACCGCCTTCAGCATGGCGAGCGGCGCGCTGGACTGGAAGATGTTGCGCCCCATATCCACGCCGGACGCGCCCTGGTCAATCGCCCGCCAGCACATCTCAAGCGCCTCATGCTCCGGCAGCTTTTTGCCGCCCGCGATAACAATCGGCACCGGGCAGCTGGCGGTCACTTTTTCAAAGCCCTCGTCCACGTAGTAGGTTTTGACGAACTGGGCCCCCATTTCGGCTGCGATGCGGCTGGCGAGCGAGAAATAGCGCGCGTCGCGCGCCATCTCTTTACCCACGCCCGTCACCGCCAGCGTCGGCATGCCGTAACGCGCCCCCGCATCCACCAGCTTGATGATGTTGTTGATTGACTGATGTTCAAACGGGCTGCCGATATAGACCTGCGCCGCCACCGCGCAGACGTTCAGGCGCAGCGCGTCTTCCATCGCCACCGCCACGCACTCGTTAGACAGCTCGCCCAGAATCGAGTTACCGCCGGAGGCGCGCAGCACCACCGGTTTGTTCGTCGCGGCAGGTACCTGGCTCCTGAGGATGCCGCGGGTACACATCAGCACGTCGGTTTCGCCAAACAGCGGCGCGATGGAGAGATCGATACGCTCAAGGCCGGTAGTCGGCCCCTGAAAGTAGCCGTGGTCAAAGGCCAGCATCACCGTACGGTTGCTCTGCGGGTTGAAAATGCGCGAAAGCCGGGACTGCATGCCCCAGTCGAGCGAACCGCAGCCCTTCAGGGTGTACGGCACATTCTGCTGCGGCGTACCGATGCCAAAATCCTTGCCGTCTTTGATGTCGTCTAAATCAGCCATTTGCTCCCCCGTCAGAAATCGTATTTGCTGATGTTCTCTTTGGTGAACACCACCCGCTCCGGCAGCAGCACGATGCCGTTGCCCTTCGCCTCATACTGGTAGCCCTGCACACTGTTCGGCTCGACCTTCAGCGTCCCGATATCTTTCACCTCCACGCTGTCGCCAGGGTTAAGATCGCCTTTTTTCAGTAAACGATCGGCGACATTGACTGCAATTTTGCCCTGCTGCACCACGTCCCACAGGCCGAAGGCTTTCACCGTGCCGCGCTCAACGTACGGACGCATCACGTTTGGCGTGCTGAAGCCGACAATCGCCACCCCTTCCCGCTTCAGGTTTTCCGCCGCCTGTGCCGCCGCCGGCAGGGCGTTGGCGTCCGGGGCGATGATCGCATCCAGATCCGGATAGGCTTTTAAGATCCCCTCGGCGGTTTGCAGGGATTTAGTGGCGTCGTTATAGCCAAACTGCGTGGTGACGACCTGCCACTGGGGATGGTCTTTCTCGATTTTGGCCTTCGCCTCTTTCACCCACTGGTTCTGGTCGGTGACGGTGGGGCTGGAGTAGAAGAACGCCACTTTAGCGTTCGGTTTGGTGACCTGTTTGCCTGCCATCTCCACCAGCAGGCCGCCCAGCTGTTCCGGCGTGCCCTGGTTGATGTAAATGCTGCGGCACTCCGGTTTGGTGTCGGAATCCCAGGTCAGGACCTTCACGCCGCGCTGCATCGCGCGCTTCAGCGCCGGGCAGAGACCGTCCGGCGACACGGCAGAGACGATGATGGCGTTATAGCCCTGGTTGACGAAGTTATTGATCAGTTGCACCTGGCCGGAGACGCTCGGCTCGGTCGGGCCGTCGTAAGTCACGTCCACGCCAAGTTCTTTCCCCGCCTCTTTCGCGCCGTTGCCGCCGCTGGTGAAGAATCCCACACCCACCAGTTTTGGGATAAAGGCAATGCGGTCCGCCGCCTGCGCCGAAGCGAAGCTGAGGGCCATTGCCAGGACGAGCAGTTTTGTTTTCATCTTACGCTCCGGATAGTTTTCTGAAGAGAGAACGCACCCATTCACGGTGCAGACTCAGCGAACGCCCCATCACCACCACAACCAGCAGCGCCCCTGACAGCGCGCTCGACACCTGGTTGGGGATACCAACCATCTGTAAACCCTGTTGCAGGTACCCCACCAGCAGCGCAGCCAGCGCCGTACCGACAACCGAACCTGAGCCGCCGTAGATATTCGCTCCGCCGAGCACGGCGGCGGTGAGCGCAGGCATCAGTAAATCGCGCCCCAGATCCGAACGCGCGGAGCCGAAATAGGAGACCATCACCAGCGCGGCAATCGCCGAGGCCACGCCCACCAGGCCGTACAGCGCATACGGCATACCGTTCACCGACAGCGCCGCATAGCGCGCCGCGCGCGGATTCTGGCCAATTAAAAACAGATGCCGACCAAAGCGCCCGCGATGGGTAATCAGCCAGAAGAAAGCGGTAATCACCGCGAACAGCACCAGCGGGATCGGCAGGCCCAACACCGTGAGGTTAGCGAACGCCGTGAAGCTGTCCGGGAAGCCGCCGATCCCCTCGTAGCCCGTCGCACCCGCTATGCCGGAGAGCAGCAGCGCCCCGCCGCCGTAGAGGTAGAGCGTGCCGAGGGTGATCACTAAAGGGCTGATGCCGGTGTAGTGGATCAGCGCCGCATTCACCAGTCCGCACAGCAGGCCGAGCAGCAGCGTCAGCGGGATGGCGACCGCCATCGGCCACCCCGCCTGCATCATCACCCCCAGCGCGATAGCGCACAGGCCGATGGTTGAGCCGAGGGAGATGTCGATCCCGCCGCTGATAATCACCAGCGTGAGCGGTAGCGCCACGATACCAATGCAGATAAAGTCGCTGGTGCTGAACAGCAGCATATTGATGTCGAGCATGCGCGGGTTGATGGCGCCGAAGAGCAGGATCTCCAGCACCAGTAAAATCAGCAGCGCGCTTTCCCAGTTAAGCCTCATTTACGCCACCTCTTTGTTGCGTTTGGGAAACGGGGTGACGTGCTTTCCCCCTCTGTTACCCGGCTGGAAACGGCTGTATTTCAGCGCCCGCTGATGCCCTGAGAGCGCCTGACGCAGCCGCCCGTCGAGCACCAGCACGCCCAGCAGCACCAGCCCGGCGATAAAGTCGTTCCACCACGCCGGGAGCCTGAACAGCACCAGCACGGTATCGATTTGGGTGAGGAAGAACGCGCCGAGGAACGCACCGACCAGCGTGCCGGTACCGCCCAGCAGCGAAATGCCGCCGAGCACGCAGGCGGCAATGGCCTTCATCTCCAGCCCGCTGCCGGTCTGGTTGGGCACAAAGCCAATCTGCGCGGCAAAGACGATCCCGGCGCAGGCCGCGAGCATGCCGTTGAGGGTAAAGGCGATCATGCGGGTGCGGTTCACCGCCACGCCCAGCTGACGCGCGGCGGCGAGGTTATCCCCCACGGCGTAGAAATCACGGCCAAAGGCGGTGCGCGACAGTATCCACGCGCCTGTGACCACGATTATCAACACCACAATGCCGAGCGGAGAAATGCCGACGGCGGCAGGCTCAGAGAGGGATTTCAGCCCCGGCGGCAGCCCTTCAATCCACTTCCCGCCGGTCCAGAGCAGCATCGCTCCGCGATACAGCCCCAGCGTGCCGAGGGTGGCGACAATCGCTGGAATGCGCAGCCCCACCACCAGAAAACCGTTGAACGCCCCCGCCAGCGCGCCAATCGTCAGCGCGAAGAGAATGGAAACGGGCAGACTGTAGCCGCTGTTGAGCGCCACGCCGACGGCAATGGCGGACAGCCCGACGGTGGAGCCGACGGAGACGTCGATATTACGGGTCAGCATCACCAGCGCCGCGCCGATGGCCAGCAAAATCAGGATCTGCGAGCTGGCGAAGATCATCCCCAGCGTCTGTAAGCTAAGGTAGGACGGGTTCAGCGCCACCAGCACGGCGAACAGGGCCAGAATGGCGAGAAACGCGCTCAGCTCGCGGTTTTTCAGTAAGATCTTCATGATTGCCCTCCAAACGCCAGCGCCATCATCCGGTCGAGACTGACGGCGTGGCGCGGCAGCTCGCCGCTGATCACGCCCTGATGCATTACCAGCACCCGATCCGCGAGGCCGGGAAACTCATCGAGATCGCTTGAAATCATCAGCACTGCCACGTTCTGCGCCGCTACGCTTTTCAGCAGCTGGTAGATATCGGCGCGCGCCGATACGTCCACACCGCGCGTCGGTTCATCGACGATCAGCAGCAGCGGATTGGCCTCAAGACAGCGCGCCAGCAGCACCTTCTGCTGATTACCACCGGAGAGCGTGCGCACGGTTTGATCCGCATGGTTGAGCTTGATCCCCAGCGCCCGGTGGTAACGCTCCACTACCGCAGACTCCCGCTTTCGCTGCTGCCAGAGCGACGGCTCGTTCAGCGTCACGGTGTTCCAGCGGACAGGCGCGTCGAGAAACAGGCCGGACACCTGCCTGTCTTCCGGCAGATAAACCAGCCCTTTTTTCAGACGGGAACTGACCGGATCGGCGGTGATCTCCTGGTTCTCCAGCCACACTCGCCCGCCGCGTACCGGACGCAGGCCGTAAAGCGTTTCGGCAAACTCGGTACGCCCGGACCCCACCAGCCCGGCCAGACCGACGATCTCCCCAGAGTAAATCTCAAGGCTGAGATCGATAAACCCTTCCCCGGTGAGATCCTCCACCCGCAGCACCGGGAAATCCTGCGCCTGGGTTCGGCGGTTGCCCGGCAGCGCCAGCCACAGCTTTTGCGTATCGCTTAGCGACTTTTCCCGGCTGACCGGCGTCATCGCGGCGATCAGGGCGTTATCGTCAAAGTGCGCGGTTTCGCCGCTCAGCACCACCGCGCCGTCGCGCATCACCGAGACGTGGCTCGAAAGCATGCGAATTTCCGGCAGCTTGTGCGAGATAAAAACAATGCCAACGCCGAGATCCTGCAGCGCGCGGATCTGGCGAAACAGGCGTTCGGTCTCGCCCGGCGTGAGCGATGCCGTGGGCTCGTCGAGGATCAGAATTCTGGCGTTGCGCATCAGCCCGCGCAGGATCTCCACCATCTGCTGATCCGCGACTTCCAGAGTGCTGGCAGCGGCATCGAGATTAAGCTGACATTGCAGCTGCTGGAGTTTCTCCGCCAGCCGCTTTTCCCGATCTCGTTCGCGCGGCAGACGAAACAGGATGTTTTCCCGCACCGTCAGGTTGGGGAAAAGCAGCGGCTCCTGTGGCACCAGATAAATGCCTAACCGGTGCGCCTGCGACGGGGTAAGCCGTGCAAAAGACTCGCCCGCAACCGAAAGCTCACCGCGATCCGGCGTTTCAACCCCGGCGATGATTTTCATCAACGTCGATTTTCCCGCGCCGTTACCGCCCATCAGCGCATGCACCTGCCCAGCAAGCAGCGTGAAATCAATGCCTTTTAACACAGGCACGCCAGAGAACTGTTTGCAGATGTCACGTGCCTCGAGAAGTGGTGTCATCATCGCTCCGCTATTGAACAAATGATTTTTAGATTTAATAATGTTCAAAAGCGTAGACGGTGAACTATATTTACAACCGTGCAGGGATCACAGTTTTATCGATTGAGATTCAGATAAACCGGAAAGGATCGAAAAGATCCGTTTTGTCGCGTGGCTCACATTTTCACGCCGCACCATCACGAACATATGATCTAAATTTTTATAAGAGTTCAACTATGAGCGATAAACGCACTGCGGAAGAAGGACGGTTTGCCGGGCTGGCACTGGCGGAAGAGGAGCTGGTGGCGCGCGTGGCCTGGTGCTACTACCACGACGGGCTGACCCAGAACGACATCGGCGAGCGGCTCGGGCTGCCGCGCCTGAAGATCTCCCGCCTGCTGGAGAAAGGCCGTCAGTCCGGGGTGATCCGCGTGCAGATAAACTCCCGCTACGAGGGCTGCCTGGCGCTGGAAACCGAGTTGCAACAACGATTTAGCCTGAAGCTGGTGCGCGTGATGCCCGCCCTGAATACGCCGCCGATGAACGTGCGGTTAGGCATTGGCGCGGCCCAGTCGCTGATGGGCGTGCTGGAGCCCGGCCAGCTGTTAGCGGTGGGCTTCGGTGAAACCACCATGAGCAGCCTGCAACACCTGAGCGGCTTTATTAGCTCACAGCAGATCCGCCTGGTGACGCTCTCCGGCGGCGTGGGGCCGTATATGACCGGTATCGGCCAGCTGGATGCGGCCTGTAGCGTCAGCATGATCCCTGCCCCGCTTCGCGTGTCATCCGCTGAAGTCGCCGGGATCTTAAAGCGCGAAACCAGCGTGCGGGACGTGATCCTCGCCGCCACCGCCGCTGACGTGGCGGTGGTCGGCATTGGCTCGGTGAACCAGCGCCGTGACGCGACGATACTGCGCTCCGGCTATATCAGCGAAGGTGAACAGTTGATGTACGCCCGCAAGGGCGCGGTCGGCGATATCCTTGGCTATTTCCTCAATGCCGAAGGGGAATGCGTCGAGGAGCTGGAGATCCACAAAGAACTACTGGGCGTCACGCTCGATGAACTGGCACAGCTGCCCACCATCGTAGGCGTGGCCGGGGGGGAAGAGAAAGCCGATGCGATTTATGCCGCACTGAAGGGCCGCCGTATTAATGGCCTGGTGACGGAAGAGACGACAGCCCGCGCGGTGCTGGCTCTGGCCATTTAAGAGCCCTCCCTGCGCTAACAATGAGGCATGCTCATGAGTTACCTTTTAGCGTTAGATGCAGGGACAGGCAGCGTTCGCGCCGTTGTTTTCGATTTGCAGGGCAACCAGATTGCCGTTGGCCAGGCCGAGTGGAAACACCTGAGCGTCGAGAACGTGCCGGGCTCGATGGAGTTCGACCTCGACACCAACTGGCAGCTGGCCTGCCGGTGTATTCATCAGGCGCTGGAGCGCGCGCGCCTGAGCGCGGCGGATATTCAGTCCGTCGCCTGCTGTTCGATGCGCGAAGGGATTGTGCTGTACGACCGCAACGGCGAGGCTATCTGGGCCTGCGCCAACGTCGACGCCCGCGCCAGCCGAGAGGTAGCTGAACTCAAAGAGATCCACGACTACCGGTTTGAATCCGAAGTGTATGACGTTTCCGGCCAGACGCTTGCCCTCAGCGCCATGCCGCGCCTGCTGTGGCTGGCGCACCATCGTCCGGATATTTATCGTAAAGCCGCCACCATCACCATGATCAGCGACTGGCTGGCGGCGAAGCTCTCCGGCGAGCTGGCGGTGGACCCGTCCAATGCGGGCACGACGGGCATGCTGGATCTCTTCTCCCGCGACTGGCGTCCGGCGCTGCTCGACATGGCCGGGCTGCGCGCCGATATCCTCTCCCCGGTAAAAGAGACCGGCACCGTGCTGGGGGCCATCACCAAAGCAGCCGCACAACAGAGCGGCCTGCGCGAGGGCACCCCGGTGGTGATGGGCGGCGGCGACGTGCAACTGGGCTGTCTGGGGCTGGGCGTGGTGCGCGCCGGACAAACGGCGGTGCTGGGCGGCACCTTCTGGCAACAGGTGGTGAACCTGCCGCAGGTGCGCACCGACCCTGAGATGAACATCCGCGTAAACCCGCACGTTATCCCCGGCATGGCGCAGGCAGAGTCGATCAGCTTCTTTACCGGGCTGACCATGCGCTGGTTCCGCGACGCCTTCTGCGCCGAAGAGAAGCTGATTGCCGAACGCATGGGAATGGACCCCTACTCCCTGCTCGAAGAGATGGCGAGCCGCGTCCCGCCGGGCTCCCACGGGGTGATGCCGATCTTCTCCGACGCGATGCATTTCAAACAGTGGTACCACGCCGCGCCGTCGTTTATTAACCTCTCCATCGACCCGGAAAAGTGCAACAAAGCGACGCTGTTCCGCGCGCTGGAGGAGAACGCGGCGATCGTCTCGGCCTGTAACCTGGCGCAGATTTCGCGCTTCTCCGGCGTGACGTTTGAGAGCCTGGTGTTTGCCGGCGGCGGCGCAAAGGGCGCCCTGTGGAGCCAGATTTTAAGCGACGTCACCGGCCTGCCGGTGCGCGTGCCAGAAGTCAAAGAGGCAACGGCGCTCGGCTGCGCCATTGCCGCAGGAGCTGGCGCGGGGCTGTACGCGGATATGGCCTCGACGGGCGAGCGGCTGGTGAAGTGGAGCCGCGAGTTCACGCCAAACCCGCAGCACCGGGAGCTGTACGACGGCATGATGCAGAAATGGCAGGCGGTGTACGCGGACCAGCTCGGGCTGGTGGACAGCGGGCTGACAACCTCGATGTGGCAGGCGCCGGGCCTGATGCGCGACACACGCCCCTCACCCTAACCCTCTCCCCAGAGGGGAGAGGGGACTGCTCCGTGCGGCCTTTCACCCTCTCCCCTCTGG
>NZ_JADCLG010000021.1:0-140657 GCF_014982425.1 Enterobacter cloacae complex sp. I1M
CCCTCAGCCCCGTGGGAGAGGGGCTGTGGGTGAGGGCACCAGGCCTTAACAAACGCTACCCTCTCCCCGTGGGAGAGGGGCTGGGGGTGAGGGCACCAGACCGCACAGTACGCAACCCCGAAAAACCCATCCCAAATCACATTTAAGGGTCGATCTTTGACCTCAACTTCTCTATAATCTTGCGACCCCACGTTACGAGAAGGTTTTTTTCCCGAAACTTTCTATGTGTCGGCATGTGCTATTCGAAGGGGTAGGTTTGCCGGACTTTGTCGTGTGAACCTCAACTGACTAAACGTTTGGGTGTTCACCAACGTGTAACTTATTATTTGGGTAAGCTTTTAATGAAAACTTTTACAGCTAAACCAGAAACCGTACAGCGCGACTGGTATGTTGTTGACGCGACCGGTAAAACTCTGGGCCGTCTGGCTACTGAACTGGCTCGTCGCCTGCGCGGTAAGCATAAAGCGGAATATACTCCGCACGTTGATACCGGTGATTACATCATCGTTCTGAACGCTGACAAAGTTGCTGTTACCGGCAACAAGCGTACTGACAAAATGTACTACCACCACACCGGCCACATCGGTGGTATCAAAGAAGCGACCTTTGAAGAGATGATTGCCCGCCGTCCTGAGCGTGTGATTGAAATCGCGGTTAAAGGCATGCTGCCAAAAGGCCCGCTGGGTCGTGCTATGTTCCGTAAACTGAAAGTTTACGCAGGCAACGAGCACAACCACGCGGCACAGCAACCGCAAGTTCTTGACATCTAATCGGGATTATAGGCAATGGCTGAAAATCAATACTACGGCACTGGTCGCCGCAAAAGTTCCGCAGCTCGCGTTTTCATTAAACCGGGCAGTGGTAAAATCGTAATTAACCAGCGTTCTCTGGAACAATACTTCGGTCGCGAAACTGCCCGCATGGTAGTTCGCCAGCCGCTGGAACTGGTTGATATGGTAGAAAAACTGGATCTGTACATCACCGTTAAAGGTGGTGGTATCTCCGGTCAGGCAGGTGCGATCCGTCACGGTATCACCCGCGCGCTGATGGAGTACGACGAATCCCTGCGTTCTGAACTGCGTAAAGCTGGCTTCGTTACTCGTGACGCTCGTCAGGTTGAACGTAAGAAAGTGGGTCTGCGTAAAGCACGTCGTCGTCCACAGTTCTCCAAACGTTAATCTATTCTGCTTACGCAGAACGATTGGCGAAAAACCCGCTTCGGCGGGTTTTTTTATGGATAATGCGCAGGTTATCCACAGTAACATTTCATATATCTTCTCTTTTTCCACATTTCCGGCATCCCCTCACCACAAAGCCATCAAAATCTGGTAAACTATCATCCAATTTTATGCCCAAATATCGGTGAATACTCGATTTTTGTTCGATTCTTGAACAATGTGTTTTCTCTGGGATGGGCGATACATCATCTGGCTGGCCCCGTTGGGCTGGTAGCAGTAAAAATTCTGAATATACCTGGAGGTTTTCATGGCTGTCGCTGCCAACAAACGTTCGGTAATGACGCTGTTTTCTGGTCCTACTGACATTTATAGCCATCAGGTTCGTATCGTGCTGGCCGAGAAGGGTGTCAGTTTTGAGATCGAGCATGTGGAAAAGGATAACCCGCCTCAGGATCTGATCGATCTCAACCCGAGCCAAAGCGTACCGACGCTGGTGGATCGTGAGCTGACCCTGTGGGAATCCCGTATCATTATGGAATACCTGGATGAGCGTTTCCCGCATCCGCCGCTGATGCCTGTTTACCCTGTTGCGCGTGGTGAAAGCCGCCTGTACATGCAGCGTATCGAGAAAGACTGGTACTCGCTGATGAACGTTATCGTTAACGGTTCCTCTTCAGAAGCGGATGCTGCGCGTAAACAGCTGCGTGAAGAGCTGCTGGCGATTGCGCCGGTATTTGGTCAAAAACCTTTCTTCCTGAGCGATGAGTTCAGCCTGGTAGATTGCTACCTGGCACCGCTGCTGTGGCGCCTGCCAACCCTGGGCGTAGAATTCAGCGGTCCTGGCGCGAAAGAGCTGAAAGGCTACATGACTCGCGTATTCGAACGCGACTCTTTCCTGGCATCCTTAACTGAACCGGAGCGCGAAATGCGTCTCGGCCGAGGCTAATGACTGTGGAAATGTCACAACTTTCACCACGCCGTCCGTATCTGCTGCGCGCCTTCTATGAATGGCTGCTGGATAACCAGCTCACGCCGCACCTGGTTGTGGATGTGACGTTGCCGGGCGTGCAGGTTCCAATGGAATACGCACGCGACGGACAGATTGTACTGAATATTGCGCCACGTGCAGTGGGTAACCTGGAACTGGCGAACGACGAAGTGCGCTTTAATGCGCGTTTCGGCGGCGTGCCGCGTCAGGTTTCCGTTCCGCTGGCTGCGGTTCTGGCTATCTACGCCCGTGAAAACGGTGCAGGTACCATGTTCGAACCGGAAGCGGCTTATGATGAAGAGGTCGCCAGCCTGAACGATGATGGGACATCCGATGAACGTGAAAGCGACACGGTAATGTCTGTGATTGATGGCGATAAACCCGACCATCACGACGACAATGACCCTGATGACGATCCGCCTCCGCGCGGTGGTCGTCCGGCACTCCGTGTCGTCAAATAAACTTCATAAAGCACAATATTTTTTCCGAACCTGCACAGCTGTGCAGGTTTTTTTATTTTCTGCATAAAATTACTCTCTAAAAAACTTGTGTCTTTGCAAAAGATATCGGTCTATTAATTGGCATGGGATTAATCTTGTTGGGTTATTTTCTGTAGGACAGTTAAATTTATCTTCAATAATGTTTTATTTTAATTTGATTGTATCCGATATCACCCTGTGAAAATATATATGTGCGTTAACAAAAACGGATTTTCTTTTAAGGACAAATTATGAATATCACTTTTAAAAAATTATTTTCATCTGCTGCTATTTGTGCAGCCCTCGCCATGTCAAATGCACACGCTGCTAATGATGTGACGTTGAAAGTTATTGGTAATATCGTTCCTGGTTCCTGCGTACCCTCACTGCCAAACGGTGGAGTGGTAGATTATGGCACAATGCCAGCTTCTACCATCAATCCAACTGGCACGGCGAATACACTGGTTCAGTTGGGGGCTAAAAGTATTACTCTCACTATTACCTGTGACAGCGATACCAGCGTTGGGGTGACTTCTACGGATAACCGCCATGATACTCGTGTGGGCCTGGGGAGCGCCGCTTATATTGAAAATGGGTTTTTCGATAATGTAAATGCTAACGCTTCAGGAAACGCCTATGGCTTGGGTAAAACGAGTGCGGGTGTGAATATTGGCTCCTATGTAATTGCAGCAGATCCCGTTAATACAACAACAGATGGTGTTGTCGCTGATCTCATTGCAGCCACAGGTACCGATACATCAAATTATACCTGGGTAAAATCCAGTACGGGTGCTTTTGCACCAGTTAACAGTGGCACAGGCCAGACACGTGTCTTTACGGCTGCTGCATCGGGAACCACCACACCAAAAGCTTTTAAAGTTATGAATATGCCGTTACGCATTACAACTGCGCTTCAGGACAACACTGTATTGGGTACAGGCGATACTATCACGCTTGACGGTAATGCCACGCTGAGCCTTGTTTATCTTTGATATTCGTTATTGCTAAATGCTGTAGAAAATAAATCGGGAAATGAAAATAATGGAATTTAAAAAAGTACTCTCGGCAGCAACCGTCGCCGTAGCCTTCGGTTTATCCGCTTTTGCTGCCCAGGCCGCTAACGATGTTACGCTGAAAGTTGTCGGTACGATTAACCCGGCTGCATGTACGCCGACCCTGCCTGATGGCGGCGTTGTAGATTATGGAACGGTACTGAACCAAAATATTGCACCGACCGGTGCGACAAACAAGCTGGTACAATTGGGGCAGAAAAGCATCACGCTAAATATCAGTTGCGAAAGCAACATGAGCGTTGCTTTTACCTCCACCGATAACCGCCTGGACAGTCGCGTTAACCTGTCTTCAACCGCGTTTATCGCAGGTAGCGGTACGGATAAATCAGACTTCAGCAACACCGCTGGTGCCTTTGGTCTGGGTAAAACCACCGCTGGCGTGAGCATTGGTGCTTACACCGTTGCCATCAATACTGAAGCGGTCACAGCGGATGGCGCGAATGTTGACACCCTGGTAACAGGGAGCATCACTGAAGGCCAGCGTTCCTGGGAGAAAGTTGCGCCAGGCCTGGGTTACCTCTGCTCGCTTAATGGCTGCACGGGCTACCAAAAAGCGAATACCGTAGCAACAGCCGGTACCACGCAGCCAAAAGCCTTCAAACAGCTTAGCGTGCCGTTGCTGGTTACCTCTGCAGTGCAGGATAACTCGGTATTAGGTACGACTGACGTAATTACGCTGGACGGTAACGCAACCATTAGTCTGGTATATCTCTAATAATTTAACGCTTAATTAACGTGGCAATGGTTAGAGTATTTAATAGCCATTGTCACGCTTTTTTTGCATTAAAATAGCTTTCTCTGCCGCAAGAATAATAAAAATAATGCCGGTATGATTTTTATTTATTTATGTGAGTGGAAAGTCATGAAGAAAATTCTATATCTTGCGTTGTTGGCTGTAGCGACAAAGTGTTGTGCCACCGGTATGGTTCCAGAAACATCGGTTTTATTAGTCGATGCACAAAAAGGCGAAGCCAGTATGAATGTTAAAAATACGGATTCGCAGCCTGCATTGCTTTATACAAACATTGTAGATTTACCTGATAGCGATAAATCTATTCGTTTAATCGTTTCTCAACCTGTAGTCCGTGTCGACGCCGGGGAAACACAGCGAATGCGTTTTCTGCTGCAAACCAGCAAACCCATGAAGTATGAAGAACTTAAACGCGTCACGTTCGAAGGCATTCCTCCAAAGGAGAAAGGAGAAGATAAAGTTGCGTTGACTATCCGCCAGGATCTTCCTGTTGTAATTCATCCTGCGGGTCTACCTGAGGAGACGCAGCCATGGAAATTTTTGACATGGAACAAAAAGGGTGATGGCCTGGTTATCAACAATCCCAGCGATTACGTTGTTCGTATAACGGCATCCTTTAAAACATTACCCTCAGGAAAAGCGGGTGTGCTGGATAAGACCTACATCCTTCCTCACACCTCGATAAAAACAACATTACCAAATTTCTCTGATAATAAAGTTGAATTCTATCCGGCGAGTCGTTACGGCTATAAAGGGGATCGCTTTACTACAGATTTGAAGTAAGCCTCTATAAGGACAGCAAAGGATATGCAGCAAAAAACGTTACTCGCCTGTCTCATTGGCCTGGTCTGTTCTGGCCAGGCGATGGCTCAGCAGATGGAAACTGCTGCCATTAATTTTGATCAGGAAACGCTTCGTTCACTGGGGATAAACCCGGACGTATCAAATTATTTCTCTCGCAAGACGAAGTATTTACCGGGTAGCGTTTCCGTCGCCCTGAAGGTGAATGGTGATAATAAAGGCAACGTTATTGCTCGTTTCGACAACAACGGCGATCTCTGTTTCGACAAACCTTTTATGGAGCAGGCAGGATTAAAAGTTCCCTCTGACTATGAGTCCGGCTGCTACGATTATACCGGTCATATCCCGAGCGCTATTGTGGAGGCTTCGCCTGCGCAAGAATCTCTAAGTCTGGTTGTACCGGCGGATCGGGTAGCAAACAGCGAATCGGATATCGGAGCTTATACTTCCGGTGGCACTGCTGCGCTGTTGAATTATTCTCTTCTCTCCTCGCGCAATGAGTTTGGTGACGGGCACTCTGACTATTCACAGGCCATGCTGGACGGTGGGGTCAATTTCGACGACTGGATCTTACGTACACAGCAACTGCTGAGCCGGAGCGACGGAGAATTTGAAAGTAATAACTCATCGACCTATTTGCAGCATACCTTTGTCCCCCTGAAAAGTACCCTACGGGCGGGCGAGGTCAATATCAATAACTCCCTTCTTCAGGGTACGGGAATCTATGGTATCGAGCTTTCACCGGAGAGCGCCTTACAACAGGGGGGTAGCGGAGTGAGCGTGTCCGGTATCGCCAATACGCCTCAGGCCCGTATTGAAGTGCGTCAGCAAAATGTTCTGGTGTACAGCACACTGGTGCCGGTCGGGCCGTTTAATCTCACCGATGTGCCGGTACGTAACGGCGTTAGCGATCTGAACGTGACGGTAGTGGAAACCGATGGCAGCCAGCACAGCTATGTGGTGCCCGCAGCGCTGTATAACCAGAGCGCAGGGGCGCCTTCAGGATATCACTTCGCGCTGGGACGAGTGAGCGATAGCTATAGTGAAACGCCATGGGTAGCCAGCCTTTCTGGAGGCTGGAAACTAAGCGAACGGGTGAATGTCAACGCAGGCTCAATCGTAGGCGAAGATTACCAGGCTGTCGCCACCAGCCTTGATACAGTGCCGCTACCAGCCTGGCTTGTTTCACTCCAGGCGAACCAGTCCAACGATTCGAAAGATTCACTGAAAGGGCAGAGGTACACGCTATCGGCAACATGGAGTTCTGACCCCGCATTTGGCATGGGGGCTAACGCCTCTGTTACGCATAAATCGCAAGACTATCGCGAACTTTTTGAAGCACTGGATGATGATTTCGACAGCGGTAATAAAAATGAGTATTCCGCCGGGCTAACCTGGAGTGTGCCCTACTTAGGCACGCTTAGCACCAGCTACTACCAAACGCAGGGTTATGATAAGTCAGATGATTCCCGCTTCATCTCTGCGGGTTGGAACAAGTCATTCAAGTACGCCACGATTTCCATGAACTGGCAACATCAGTTGAGTGCAGATGAGGAGAATGAGGATGATGGCGATCTGTTCTACGTCAACCTCAGTATTCCTTTTGGTGCCAGCAATAGCGTAAGCCTGTACAGCCGTCATGATGACCATAAAACGCGGTATGGCGCCTCTGCGCTTGGCGTCGTAAGTGATACCACATCCTGGTCGCTGGGAGCTGAACACGATCAGGCCACGAATCGCGATAATGTAAACGGTGGGATAAGCAGCAACCTTCACTATACGCAGCTTGGCCTGAGCGCCAGTTCGGATAACGAGAATAGCCGCAGCTATTCAGGATCGCTACAGGGGGGCATCGCGGTTCATGGACAAGGCGTTACGTTCTCTCCATGGGCGATCCGCGACACGTTCGCGATCGCTGCTCTGGATAAACCCGTCTCCGGTGTGAGGATTGACACGCCCCAGGGGCCGGTATGGACCGACTTCCGTGGTCAGGCAGTGGTACCGTCAGTGGGAGCCTGGCGCCCAGCGCGGGTAGAAGTGGATACGGAAACATTGCCGAAAAATATGGATATCGGGAATGGAACCCGTGTCGTCACGCTTGGCAAAGGAGCGGTAGGGCATCTTGATTTTACTGCGTTAACCCAGCGACGTGCACTGGTGAACGTTACCCTGGCAAACGGTAAAAAGCTGCCGAAAGGGATCGCCCTTGAGGATTCGCACGGAAATTATCTTACGACCTCAGTGGATGAAGGCGTGGTCTTTTTTAACGATGTTGAACCTGCTCAACAGGTGGTGGCAAAACTGGATAACGGCACCTGTGCATTTGGTCTGAAGCTTCCGAAAGAGGCAAATACCGATACATTCTATGAAACTGTCAATGAGGTGTGTAAATGAAGGCGCTTATTTTAGCCTTGTGCGCAATGGCGTTTTCTCTGCATGCTATGGCTGACTGCCAGTTAGTATCAAGCCAGCAAAAACTCAGCTATGGCCGTATGAGTGCCGCAGAGCGCCAGGCGGAAGGGAACAGGTTGATTGAGATGCCGGAGAAACAGATTGTCCTGAACGTGATATGCGATGAACCGTCGCGTATTCGTCTCTTTCTGGGCAGTAACGTACCGAAAGGGCATGAATTTGGTTTTGGTGATAACGGCGTCATGCGCGTTACTGCCGCGCAGGCAACGGTGGACGATCGTACAGTCAATCTGGCGGCTATCCATGCCGGCGACCCGTGGGTTACCAATGGCGGCGTGAGAGAGATCGCGCCAGCGCTTAACGAAGGGATTGCGTTTATCAACGGTCAGGAGCTGCGGGGAAAAACGGCGTCTGTCACGCTTACCATCAAACCGCGCTTCAAAAGTAACCATATTACGGACAGAGAAGTGTGGCGCGGAAATTTACGCGTAAGGATGGATGTACAATGAAAAAGCGTATAGCGCTATTACTCTGCGGAATGTCTGCCGCTTCAGCGGTATGGGCAACTGATACGGTCAATATTGATGTGGATGTCACCGTTGACGCTGCCGCCTGTACACCGGCGTTGAGCAATGGCGGTGTGGCAGATTTCGGCACGCGCTATGCGGGGTCGCTCTCCTCCAGCGCATTCACACAGCTTGGTACTCGCGATCTTACACTATCGGTGACGTGTGAATCTTCTACGGGAGTTGCGATTACCGCGCGTGATACCCGCGCCAGTTCCGTGGTCGTTGGCAAAGATAAATCCGGGCAAGAAGGGGTAAAATTCCAGATAAATAACGGTGCCTATGTGCGTGATACGACCCGCCTGTTTGGTTTAGGATTGACCAGCGAGCAGAAGCCGATTGGCAGTTATGGGGTGCAAATTAACGCGGCAGGCGTGACGGCAGCCGACGAAAGTGCCGCTGTTCAGGTGGAGATCGCCGGGGCCGCGACCAAAAATGGTCCATGGACGCGCACGACGCTATTGCCCTTGCCGACCCAGCAGGACTTTTTCTATACGTTTGTGCAAAAAGGCACGGATATTCCGCAGCCGATCTCATCGGCGGTCGTTCCGCTACAGGTGAGTGCCGCAGTCGCCAACGGGCTTGGCAGCGGGCAAGAAATCAAGCTGGACGGCGAGGCGGTGATTACGCTGGTCTATTTATAATCTCTTTCTGCAAAAGAATATCGAAAATAGACGCGCCAGTTCACCGCTGGCGCCGCGCTTACCAGGTCTGCAAAGAGGCTGCGATTTGTAGACCTGATAAAGCGTAAACAGGCTGATACGTCTCCGGATGAGATTTCCTGAAGCGATAATTACCGTTTAAAGGTTACCGCTTCCGGCTGCGTCAGATGCAGCGTTGTCTGGCTGGGTACCGTTTCGGCGATAACCCGCCCGTGACGAACAGAATAACGCGCAGGCGTCTGGCGACGAACCGCATCAAAGCCATTTTCGGCCGGTAAAACAACCAGGTTCGCAGAATTACCCACCTTCACGCCGTAGTCCTGCAGGTTGAGCGTTTTCGCGCTGTGGGTGGTGATCAGATTCAGCCCGTCGTTAATCTGCCCATACCCCATCAGCTGGCAGACGTGTAAACCCATATGCAGCACCTGCAACATATTGGCGGTGCCCAGGGGATACCACGGATCGAAAACGTCATCATGCCCAAAGCAGACGTTGATCCCCGCCTCCAGCATCTCTTTCACGCGCGTTACGCCGCGGCGCTTAGGATAGGTGTCGAAGCGGCCCTGAAGGTGGATGTTCACCAGCGGATTGGCGACGAAGTTGATGCCCGACATTTTCAGCAAACGAAACAGGCGGGACGCGTAGGCGCCATTATAGGAGTGCATCGCTGTGGTATGGCTGGCGGTAACGCGCGCGCCCATCCCGTCACGGTGCGCCAGCGCGGCGACGGTTTCCACGAAGCGCGACTGTTCATCATCGATTTCGTCGCAGTGTACGTCGATCAGCCTGTCGTACTTCTGCGCCAGTGCGAAGGTTTTGTGCAACGACTCCACACCATACTCGCGGGTAAATTCAAAGTGCGGAATTGCGCCAATAACGTCCGCCCCCATACGCACCGCCTCTTCCAGCAACGCTTCACCGTTGGGATAAGAAAGAATGCCCTCCTGGGGGAACGCCACGATTTGCAGATCGACCCACGGGGCGACCTCCTGCTTCACTTCCAGCATCGCTTTCAGCGCCGTCAGCGTGGGATCGGAGACGTCAACGTGAGTACGCACATGCTGAATGCCGTTGGCCATCTGCCATTTCAGCGTCTGCATTGCGCGGGTCTTAACATCTTCGTGGGTGAGCAGCGCCTTACGTTCAGCCCAGCGCTCAATCCCCTCGAATAAGGTACCAGACTGGTTCCAGCTCGGTTCACCAGCCGTTTGAGTGGTATCCAGATGGATATGCGGCTCAACGAAAGGGGGAATGACCAGCCCGCCTTCAGCATCAAGCACCTGGCCCACCGGTGACGATGCCGCGTCCTGCGGTTCAATACGGCTAAAGCGCCCGTTTTCAATTGCGATCTGCCATAACCCCTCTTGCCCCTGTAAACGGGCCTGACGAATGGTGAGGGTATTATTCTGCATGGGGAGCCTCCGGGGCGGTAGCAAAGGTACGTCTGACAAAGGGGGTTAACAGAAGGTAGCTGAATACGCCACCGAGGACCGCATTCACCGGCACTATACCGGGAATAATATTCCCGGCAGCCACGCCGAGCGCGACCGAAAGAATGGCTACCCAGTTGACCGGCACAAAGGTAGCGCTATGGAAGCTGGCGTAGCGGCGGCGGTTGATCAGATAGTCGGCGATAATCACCCCACCGACGGGAGGGATCGCCGCCGACAGAAAGGTGAGCCAGCCGACAAAGTTATTGTACAGCCACAGCGCGCAGAGCGTGCCGATAATACCGTTAACCACCGACAGCGTGCGGCTGGAAAGGCCGGTCACGTTGGCAAAGCCCAGACCCGACGCATAGAGCGCGTTATCGTTGGTTGTCCAGATGTTCAGGCCGAGAACGATAATGGCGGGCAGCAGTAGCCCCTGAGCGATCATCACGTCCGAGATATCCGCCTGTCCAACTGCCGCGGCGCCTGCCGCACCGAAGATAAACATCAGCGAGTTGCCAAGGAAAAACGCCACCATTGCCACCACCACGGCGCCTTTCGCGTTACGCCCAAAGCGGACGAAGTCGGCGGTCAGCGTTCCGGCGCTGATGAAGGAGCCGACGACCAGCGCCAGCGCGCCTGAAAAATTGAGCGGGGTCTGTGGCACCATCGCTTTTAAATGATCCAGCCCGCCCACGCCGTCCACCGCCAGCCAGACGGAGTAGCTGCCGAGGATAACTATCGCGGGAACGGCGATGATCGACAGAATCGTCAGCGCTGAGATACCAAAGAAGATGGTCATAGTCATCAACAGACCGGATACCGCGATCAGGATATTGACGTCGATGCCCGTGGCTTTACTCACCGGGATGGCAAACATCGCTACGCCGACGCCAAACCATCCTACCTGCGTACCGCCTAAAAGCATGGAGGGAAGCCAGGAACCTTTTATACCGAACGAGTAACGCGCAAGAAGATGGGTTGAGAGGCCGGTTTTTGCGCCAATGTAGCCAAGAAAAGCAGTGTAAATACCGAGGAGGAGATTGCCGAAGAGAACTGCGAGGAAGAAATCATTATAGGAAAGACCGGTACCGAGCGTACCTCCGGTCCACATACTGGCGGAAAAAAAGGTTAACCCTAACATCACAAAAGTGAGTGGAATCACGCCTTTCCGCGCCGCCAGAGGGACGGGGCCCTGGCTATAATTGTTATCTTGCGACACAACGCCTCCTTGAATTTTGGCCAAAAAATCCGCCGCATAATATACATTTTTTTCATGAAAGCAAACGTTTACGTCAGGATTTACGCTGCTTTTTTGCTTAAAAAGGTATCATTAACTTAAGGGCAGGCTACTGAAAACAGGCTCCCCAGCGTTCCGCTTTATGCTTCTGCCGGGGAGTCAGAGGGGCTTACACTTCCAGGAAGTTCATAATCCCGTCAGCCGCTTTACGGCCTTCGGCAATCGCCGTGACCACCAGGTCAGAGCCGCGAACGATGTCGCCACCGGCGAAGATTTTCGGGTTGCTGGTCTGGAACGCGTTGTCGCTGCCTTCCGGCGCAATTATGCGGCCCTGAGAGTCCAGCTCTACGCTGTGCTTCGCCAGCCACTCCATGCTGTGAGGACGGAAACCAAACGCCATCACCACGGCGTCAGCCGGGATCACGTGTTCAGAACCGGCCACGATCTCCGCGCGACGACGGCCTTTCGCATCCGGCGCGCCCATCTCCGTGCGCGCCATCTTCACGCCGCTCACTCTACCGTTGGCATTCACCTCAATACCCAGAGGCTGGATGTTGAACTGGAACTCCACGCCCTCTTCACGCGCGTTTTTCACTTCGCGCTTAGAGCCCGGCATGTTCTCTTCGTCACGACGGTAAGCACAGATGACGTGCGCCGCGTTCTGACGAATGGAGGTACGCACGCAGTCCATCGCGGTATCACCGCCGCCCAGCACCACCACGCGTTTGCCTTCCATGCTGACGAACGGCTCATCGGCGGTCTCACCGTAGCCCATGATCTGCCTGGTGTTGGCAATCAGGAACGGCAGCGCGTCGTACACGCCCGGCGCATCTTCGTTCTCCAGACCACCGCGCATGGACTGATAAGTACCCACGCCCAGGAACACGGCGTCGTAATCCTTCAGCAGGTCGTCGAGCTGCACGTCACGGCCCACTTCCACGTTCAGTTTGAACTCAATGCCCATGCCGGTGAAGATTTCGCGGCGGCGGGTCATCACCTCTTTCTCCAGCTTGAAGGCCGGGATACCGAAGGTCAGCAGGCCGCCAATCTCCGGGTGGCGATCAAAGACCACCGCTTTCACGCCGTTACGGGTCAGCACGTCCGCACAGGCCAGGCCTGCCGGGCCCGCGCCGATAATCGCCACGCGCTTGTCGGTTTGACGCACACCGGTCATATCCGGACGCCAGCCCATTTCGAACGCTTTATCGTTGATATAACGTTCGATGTTGCCGATGGTCACCGCGCCAAACTCGTCGTTCAGCGTACAGGAGCCTTCACACAGACGATCCTGAGGGCACACGCGGCCGCACACTTCCGGCAGGGTGTTGGTCTGATGAGACAGCTCGGCGGCTTCAAAAATACGCCCTTCGTTGGCCAGCTTCAGCCAGTTCGGGATGTAGTTATGGACCGGACACTTCCATTCGCAGTAAGGGTTACCGCAGGACAGGCAGCGGTCTGCCTGTGCTTTGGCCTGGCCTTCTGAAAACGGCTCGTAGATTTCAACAAATTCAATTTTACGGATCTTCAGCGGTTTCTTTGGCGGATCAACACGCTGAAGGTCGATAAACTGGTAAACGTTCTGGCTCATCTGAATTCCTTACTGCGCCTGCACGCGCAGCTCTGCTGCGCTACGACTACGGTGACCCAACAGGGCTTTAACATCGCTGGACTTCGGCTTAACCAGCGCAAATTTCGCAGAGAACGCCGGCCAGTTGGCCAGGATCTCTTCGCCGCGCGAAGAACCGGTATGCTGCACGTGTTCGGTAATTAAGCCGCGCAGGTGTTCTTCGTGGATGGCCAGCGTATCAACGTCCAGCACTTCCACCAGTTCCGGGTTCACGCGTTTGCGGAACTCACCGTCTTCATCCAGGACGTAGGCAAAACCGCCCGTCATGCCCGCGCCAAAGTTCACGCCGGTTTTACCCAGGACGCACACAATTCCGCCCGTCATGTATTCACAGCCGTTATCGCCGATGCCTTCCACCACGGTGATGGCACCGGAGTTACGCACCGCAAAACGCTCGCCCGCACGGCCCGCGGCAAACAGACGACCGCCGGTTGCACCGTACAGACAGGTATTGCCGATGATGCTTGCTTCATGGCTGCGGAAGGCTGAACCAACCGGAGGACGCACCGCCAGCAGACCGCCCGCCATGCCTTTTCCGACGTAGTCGTTGGCATCACCGGTCAGGTATAACTCAACGCCGCCCGCGTTCCACACACCGAAGCTCTGACCCGCGGTACCGCTGAAGTGCGCGGTAATCGGATCCGATGCCAGGCCCTGGTCACCGTGCGTTTGCGCGATGTAACCGGAGAGAGATGCACCCACGGAACGATCGGTGTTGCGGATATCAAACCAGAACGTTTTGCTCTGCTTCTCATCCACGTACGGCTTCGCCTGTTGCAGCAGCTGCGCGTTCAGCACGCCGTTGTCGAACGGCGGGTTGTTCTCGGTGCAGTAAACCGCTTTGCCAGGATGCGGCTGAGCGGTTTCCAGCAGCTTAGACAGCTCCAGCTTCTGCTGCTTGGCCGTGAAGCCCTCAAGCTCTTTCAGCAGGTCGGTACGGCCAATCAGATCCACCAGACGCTTCACGCCCAGCTGCGCCATCAGCTCGCGGGTTTCACGGGCGATGAAGTCAAAGTAGTTAGTCACTTTGAACGGGAGGCCGTGATAGTGATTCTTACGCAGCTTTTCGTCCTGGGTAGCAACGCCCGTTGCGCAGTTGTTCAGGTGGCAAATACGCAGGTATTTACAGCCGAGCGCAACCATCGGGCCGGTACCGAAGCCGAAGCTTTCCGCACCCAGAATCGCCGCTTTGATGATGTCGAGGCCGGTTTTCAGCCCGCCGTCTACCTGCAAACGGATTTTGTGACGCAGGCCGTTGGCGACCAGCGCCTGCTGGGTTTCCACCAGACCAAGCTCCCACGGACAACCCGCGTATTTTACGGAGGAGAGCGGGCTTGCGCCGGTGCCGCCGTCGTAGCCGGCGATGGTGATCAAATCCGCATAGGCTTTCGCCACGCCGGTGGCGATGGTGCCAACGCCCGGCTCGGAAACCAGCTTCACGGAGATCATCGCTTTCGGGTTGACCTGTTTCAGGTCGAAAATCAGCTGCGCCAGATCCTCGATAGAGTAAATATCGTGGTGTGGCGGCGGGGAGATCAGCGTCACGCCCGGCACCGAGTAGCGAAGCTTAGCGATGTACGGGGTGACTTTATCACCCGGCAGCTGACCGCCTTCACCCGGTTTTGCCCCCTGCGCGACCTTAATCTGGATCACGTCGGCGTTAACCAGGTACGCAGGCGTTACGCCGAAACGGCCGGACGCTACCTGCTTGATACGGGACACTTTATTGGTGCCGTAACGGGCAGGATCTTCACCGCCTTCGCCGGAGTTGGAGTTGCCGCCGATGCTGTTCATGGCTTCCGCCAGCGCTTCGTGGGCTTCCGGGCTCAGCGCGCCGATGGACATCGCCGCGGTATCGAAACGTTTGAACAGCTCAGATGCGGGTTCAACCTCGTCAATGCTGACCGCTTCCTCACCCGGATTGATGGCAATGAGATCGCGCAGCGTCGCCGCCGGACGGTTGTTCACCAGCTCAGCATACTGCTGATAATCGCTGTACTCGCCGCTTTGCACCGCCTGTTGGAGTGTGCGCACCACGTCCGGGTTATAAGCGTGATACTCACCCCCGTGAACGTATTTCAGCAGACCGCCCTGTTCCAGCGGCTTACGTGCCAGCCAGGCGCGTTTCGACAGGTTCACCAGATCCTGCTGGAAGTCAGCAAAGCCTGCGCCACCAATACGGCTGATCACGCCCTGGAAGCAGAGGTTGGCAACGTCGTCATGCAGACCGACCGCTTCAAACAGCTTCGAGCAGCGGTAAGAGGCGATGGTCGAGATGCCCATTTTGGACATGATCTTGTACAGACCTTTATTGATGCCGTTACGGTAGTTCAGCATCACAGCACGGTAGTCTTTATCGATCGCGCGGGTATCCACCAGGCGGGCCAGTGTTTCGTAGGCCAGATACGGGTAGATCGCCGTGGCGCCAAAGCCTAACAGCACCGCAAAGTGGTGCGGGTCGCGCGCGCTCGCAGTTTCAACGATGATGTTGGCATCGCAGCGCAGGCTCTTGTCCACCAGACGCGTCTGGATAGCCCCCACCGCCATGGGTGCAGGTACCGGCAGACGGTTTTTCGCGATGTTGCGGTCAGACAGCACCAGCAGAACGGTGCCGTTACGCACCATCTGCTCGGCTTTGTCGCACAGCGCGTTCACCGTCTCTTCGAGGCTCGTTTCGGTCACGTCGAAGGTGATATCGAGCGTGTCGGCGCGATAGTGCTCCTCGGTCATGGTGGTGAGCTGTTTGAAATCGGAGTACAGCAGGATCGGTGATTTAAAGGTCAGACGGTGCGCCTGGCCTTCGGCTTCACAGAATACGTTCATCTCACGGCCGATGCTGGTGGCCAGCGACATGACGTGGGCTTCGCGCAGCGGATCGATTGGCGGGTTGGTGACTTGCGCAAACTGCTGACGGAAATAGTCGTAAATAATGCGTGGCTGGCTGGAGAGCACAGCAAACGGGGTATCGTCACCCATTGAGCCGACCGCTTCCTGGCCGTTTTCGCCGAGCACGCGAATAACCGAGTCCAGCTCTTCCGCGCTGTAGTTAAACTGCTTCTGGAAGCTCGCGAGGGTGTCATCGTCCAGCTCGCGGCTACCCACTTCTTCGTCTGACAGATCTTCAAACGGCACCAGACGACGCACGTTTTTCTCCATCCACTCTTTGTACGGATGGCGGCTCTTCAGATCGTTGTCGGTTTCAGCAGAGTGCAGAATACGCCCACCGCGGGTGTCAATCACCATCAGCTCGCCCGGTCCGACGCGGCCTTTCTCGACCACTTCGTCTGGCTGGTAATCCCAGATACCCACTTCTGAGGCACAGGTGATGAGCTTGTCTTTGGTAATGACATAGCGCGCCGGACGCAGACCGTTACGGTCCAGGTTACAGGCGGCAAAACGTCCGTCGGACATAACGATGCCTGCCGGGCCATCCCACGGCTCCATGTGCATGGAGTTAAAGTCAAAGAACGCACGCAGCTCAGGGTCCATATCCGGGTTGTTCTGCCAGGCCGGCGGTACAAGCAGACGCATGGCGCGCACGATATCCATCCCGCCCGCCAGCAGCAGTTCCAGCATGTTATCCATTGAGCTGGAGTCCGAGCCGGTTTCGTTCACGAACGGCGCGGCATCGTGCAGGTCCGGGATCAGCGGGGTCTGGAACTTATAGGTACGGGCGCGGGCCCACTGGCGGTTACCGGTGATGGTGTTGATCTCACCGTTGTGCGCCAGGTAGCGGAACGGCTGAGCCAGCGGCCAGCGTGGAACGGTGTTGGTGGAGAAGCGCTGGTGGAACAGGCAAATGGCCGATTCCAGACGCAGATCCGCCAGGTCCAGGTAGAAGCGCGGCAGGTCAGCCGGCATGCACAGACCTTTATAGATGTTCACCAGGTTAGAGAGGCTACAGACGTAGAACTCTTTATCGTCCTGAAGACGTTTTTCAATGCGGCGGCGGGCAATAAACAGACGGCGTTCCATATCACGCGGACGCCAGCCCGCAGGCGCGTTGACGAAAATCTGTTCAATACGAGGCAGCGAGGAGAGGGCGATTTCACCGAGCACCCCTTCGTTGGTTGGCACATCGCGCCAGCCGACAATCGACAGGGTTTCACGCTGAAGTTCTTCTTCAACGATGCGGCGTGACGCGGCAGCTTTTTCAGGATCCTGATTCAGGAACAGCATACCGACAGCGTAGTTTTTGGCTAAACGCCAGCCGCGCTCTTCCGCCACGATGCGGAAGAAACGATCCGGTTTTTGCAGCAGCAGACCGCAACCGTCGCCGGTTTTACCATCGGCAAGGATGGCGCCACGGTGCTGCATACGGGCCAGTGCGTGAATAGCAGTACGCACTACCTTGTGGCTAGGTTCGCCTTCTATGTGGGCGATCAGGCCGAAACCACAGTTATCCTTCTCAAGGGATTTATCGTACAACATATCAGTGAACCTCCCCAGGCTCGTCGGGCTTCCCACTGAACTTTACCGTGGCGCACAGGCGCAGAAAGAGCATGGCGACGGGGTTAGCGTTTCATACGCGGACCTCGCATTCGCCCTCTTTTTCATCCTTTCGCGCAGGTAAACAAGTTTGAGGACTTGCTTCAGAGGGAATCTCAATTACTGCATAAATATGATGAGCAGGCCGCTCATCCAGAAAGCTTCCAGCGGATTTCCAACTTATCGGGAATTGGTACACAGGTCAAATGGCAATCTTATTTATACAAAAATGTGCTAAAGAGTGGTCATATTGTTGTTTTTATTGATGATTTCACTATTTTTACAACCACTTAAAGCGCCGGGAAGGTGCAGGGGAGTGTGATCTGACTCACTATATGAAAGCGGTATTATCAATGCAGCGTGCTGAAATGCAGATTTATAGCAGAATAATAATCTGGGGTGGCATTCAAACCCGCATAAAATCACTGTTTTTCAGACCTGGCGCTATAAATGAAAAAAACCATCAAAACATAAGGAAAAGTAATTACGTGCAGGGTGAATGAAATCTCGGTAATCGTGATTATTTATTCAAATAGATAAAGGCCGTCCAGGGCGATTGATCCAGGTCATCGCCGACAGAGGCTAAAAATGGCAGGCTTGTCCCCTTTCTTCGGGACGGTCTATCAGATTATGCAGTTACAGAAATTAGTCAATATGTTTGGTGGGGATCTTTTGCAGCGCTACGGACAAAAGGTTCACAAACTGACGCTGCACGGCGGCTTTAGCTGTCCGAACCGCGATGGCACCATCGGGCGTGGTGGCTGCACCTTCTGTAACGTGGCCTCGTTTGCTGATGAAGCTCAACAGCATAAATCTATCGCTGAACAGCTCGCCCATCAGGCGAGTCTGGTGAACCGCGCGAAGCAATATCTGGCCTATTTCCAGGCCTACACCAGCACGTGGGCGGAGGTGCAGGTGCTGCGTGCTATGTATCAACAGGCGGTTGCTCAAGCGAACATTGTCGGGCTGTGCGTGGGGACGCGTCCGGACTGCGTGCCGGACGCCGTGCTGGATTTACTTAGCGAGTACAAAGAGAAGGGCTACGAGATCTGGCTGGAGCTGGGCTTGCAGACCGCGCACGACAAAACCCTGCACCGTATCAATCGCGGGCATGATTTTGCCTGCTACCAGCGCACCACACGTCTCGCCCGCGAGCGTGGATTAAAAGTCTGCTCGCATCTGATTGTCGGCTTGCCGGGAGAAGGGCAGCAGCATGGTCTTGAAACGCTGGAAAAAGTCGTCGAGACCGGCGTGGACGGCATTAAGCTGCACCCGCTGCATATCGTTACGGGAAGCATTATGGCGAAAGCCTGGGAAGCGGGGCGGTTAAGTGGCATCGAACTCGACGACTATACGGTGACGGCGGGGGAGATGATTCGCCACACGCCGCCGGAGATTGTTTACCACCGCATCTCGGCAAGCGCCCGCCGCCCAACGCTTCTGGCACCGCTCTGGTGTGAGAACCGCTGGACGGGGATGCTGGAAATCGACCGCTATCTACAGGAGAACGGCGTACAGGGGTCGGCGCTTGGCCGCCCGTGGGTTCCACCGCTACCGGCGACGGCCGCCTAACAGACTTCCCAGCATGCCGCGCACTATCTGGTTGGTAATCTGACGCGTCGCGCTTTTTGCCATGGTCTGCACCACGCCATCGCGTTTGCCGCCGCGCGGCCCGGTGCTGCCGAACAGAATATCTTTCAGCCCGCCGAGAATGCCGTCGTCCACGGCTACAGATTGCCCTTTGGCGGCAGGCGCATTCTGCGATTCGGCAGTCGCCTGCACCCCTTTTTGCAGCATCTCGAACGCGGATTCGCGATCCACCTCGTCTTCATACTTCCCGTACACCGGGGAGTGGTTGATCAGGCCGTTGCGTTCATCGTCCGTTACTGGCCCCATGCGCGAGCAGGGCGCAATCACCATCGCGCGCTCGACAACTGTCGGGCTGCCTTTTGCATCGAGGAACGAAATCAGCGCTTCACCGGTGCCCAGCGCCTGAATGGCGGTTTCGGTATCAAAGGCCGGATTGGCACGCATGGTTTGCGCCGCGGCTTTCACCGCTTTCTGATCTTTTGGCGTAAAGGCGCGCAGGGCGTGCTGCACGCGGTTACCCAGTTGCCCCAGTACGTTGTCCGGAATATCCGACGGGTTTTGCGACACAAACCAGACCCCGACGCCTTTGGAGCGGATCAGGCGGATAACCTGTTCAATTTTATCCAGCAGCACCTGCGGCGCGTCGTTAAACAACAGGTGCGCTTCGTCAAAGAAGAACACCAGTTTGGGTTTTTCCAGATCGCCTGCTTCCGGCAGTTGTTCGTAGAGTTCAGAGAGCATCCACAGCAGGCTGGCGGCGTAGAGCTTCGGCATCTGGTAGAGCTTCTCTGCGCTCAGAATGTTGATGATGCCTTTGCCGCTGCTGTCGGTGCGCATCCAGTCTTTGATATCCAGCATTGGCTCGCCGAAGAAATGCTCGGCGCCCTGTTGCTCCAGCGTCAGGAGCCCGCGCTGAATGGCGCCCACCGAGGCGCTGCTGATATTGCCGTACTGGTTCTGGAAGGATTTGGCGTTATCGCCAATGTACTGGGTGATGGCGCGCAGATCTTTGAAGTCGAGCAGCAGTAAGCCCTGATCGTCGGCGATACGGAAGATAATGTTCAGCACCCCGGACTGCACGTCGTTAAGATTAAGCAGACGGGTCAGCAGCAAAGGGCCGAGGTCGGAGACGGTGGCGCGCACCGGATGCCCTTTTTCGCCGAAGATATCCCAGACCACCACTGGATTACCGTGCGGCGTCCAGTCCGTGATGCCGATATTTTTCAGGCGCTCGAGCAGTTTTTCTGACGCCGTGCCTTCCTGAGCCACCCCGGTTAAATCGCCCTTCACGTCAGCCATAAAAACCGGCACGCCAGCCTCGGACAACGACTCAGCCAGCTTTTGCAGGGTGACGGTTTTTCCCGTCCCGGTCGCGCCGGTGATCAGGCCATGACGGTTCGCCATCGCGGGCAGTAAAAACAGCTCTTTTTCCAGCGTCCTGGCGATTAACAATGGTGTACTCATGATGCACGTCCTCTCGTAGTCCTGGGTGGAGTATAGGCAACCTGACGGCAAAACGTCTGCGTAAATTCCTCACTTTGCGGCGCATTATCCAGTGCGGACTATGCTTTTGCATACGGTAAACAAAATTTTGGGAAACTATGTCCAGATTCTTTTTTAACGACCGCAAACAGCTTGTCAACGATGCCATTGAAGGCATACTTCTCTCCGCGCCGCACGGTAATCTCGTCAAACTGGATATCGATCCGGCCATCCGCGTGGTGGCACGCGGCGACTGGGATAAAAGCCGCGTGGCGGTGATCTCCGGTGGCGGCTCCGGCCATGAACCGGCACATGCCGGGTTCGTCGGTAAAGGCATGCTTACCGCAGCGGTGTGTGGCGATTTGTTCGCCTCCCCAAGCGTGGATGCGGTCCTCAATGCCATTGTGGCGGTGACGGGCGATCGTGGCTGCCTGCTGATTGTGAAAAACTACACCGGCGACCGGCTTAACTTTGGCCTGGCAGCGGAAAAAGCCAAACGCTACGGCCTGAAGGTGGAGATGGTTATCGTTGCGGATGATATTGCCCTGCCGGATAACAAGCAGCCGCGTGGTATCGCGGGAACGGCGCTGGTGCATAAGATTGCGGGATATGCGGCAGAGCAGGGGAAATCGCTAAACGACGTGCGGGATATAGCGCAACAGGCCTGCGATAACCTCTGGAGCCTGGGCGTGGCGATGCAAACGTGCAACCTGCCGGGCAGCGATGATGAAGAGGGGCGCATAAAACAAGGCCATGTCGAGCTGGGTTTGGGCATTCACGGCGAGCCGGGAGCTTCCGTCGTGGATACGCAAAACAGCAAAGCCATTATCGACACGCTGGTGACGCCGTTACGCGCGCAGGCGGGTGACGGGCGCTTTGCGGTGCTGATCAACAACCTCGGCGGCGTGTCAGCGCTTGAGATGGCTCTGCTCACCAAAGAGCTGGCGCATTCGGCGCTGAAAGAGAACATAGCGTATCTGATTGGCCCGGCGCCGCTGGTGAGTGCGCTGGATATGAAAGGGTTTTCGCTAACGCTGTTAAAGCTCAGCGATTTCTTCGAGAAGGCGATACACGCCGAGGTCGAGACGCTGGGCTGGCAGAAGCCCGTCGCGTTCGCGCCCCTGCGTACCGTCCCCCATAGCGCCCTTCATGACCGCGTGGAATATACCCCATCGGACAATCCGCAGGTGAGCGAGGCCGTCGCTTCGGTAACGAAGACATTGATCCAGCTGGAAAACCGCCTCAACGCGCTGGATGCCAAAGTAGGCGATGGCGATACGGGCTCCACCTTTGCGCAAGGGGCGCGGGATATTGCGCAGCGACTTGAGGAGAACAACCTGCCCCTTAACGACGTGCCGACATTACTCCTGCTGGTGGGGGAGCGGCTGGCTACGGTAATGGGCGGGTCGAGCGGGGTGCTGATGTCGATCTTCTTCACGGCGGCAGGACAAAAGCTTCACGATGGACAGCCGCTACCAGAAGCATTGTTGAGCGGACTGGCGCAGATGAAGCAGTATGGCGGTGCAGATCTCGGGGATCGCACGCTGATCGACGCCCTGCAACCGGCGCTGGAGGCGTTAAGGGATGGCGATCTGCGGACGGCGGCGCAGGCTGCGCAGCAGGGTGCCGAAGCAACGGCAAAAATGGCGAAAGCCGGCGCGGGACGCTCGTCGTATGTCAATAAAGAGAACCTGGATGGGGTGATGGATCCGGGAGCGGTCGCGGTGGCAGAAGTACTTAACGTATTGGCGCGGCAGTGAAAGTAGGCCGGGTCAGGCGAAGCCGCCACCCGGCAAACTCACATCAGAAATCCGCTTTCAACACCACGCGGTAGCGGGCTTTGCCGTCGCGCACGTGCTGGATCGCTTCGTTGATTTTTGACATAGGATACAGTTCGGTGGTCGGCGCCACTTTTGTGCGTCCGGCAAACTTCATCAGCTTGCGTAACTCATATGGCGTGCCGGTAGCAGATCCGGATACGCTGCGATCGCCGCCGATCAGGGTAAACGCCGGAACCGGCAGCGGCTTCATCACCGCACCCACGGTGTGGAAGTTACCACCGTAGGCCAGGGCCTCAAAGTACGGCTGCCAGTCGAGATCGACGTTGACGGTGTTGATGATCAGGTCAAACTGACCTGCCAGAGCGGTGAGCGCCTCGGGATCGCGACTGTTCACCACTTTATCCGCACCCATCGCCAGCACTTCCTGCTCTTTCGCCGGGTTCGAGCTGAACGCCGTCACTTCACAGCCCATCGCGTGCAGCAGTTTGATGGCAATATGCCCCAGCCCGCCAATACCGATCACGCCCACGCGGCTGGTGGCAGTTACGTGATGCATCAGCAGCGGTTTAAATACGGTGATACCGCCACACAGCAGCGGACCTGCTGATTCAATATCAATGCTGTCCGGCAGCGGGATAACCCATTGCCAGTCGGCGCGTAGTTTATCGGCGAAACCACCCTTGTTCAGGATGGTCGGCGTAGCGCCCTCAAGGCAGTTGATCTGGTTACCGCTAATACAGGCGTCGCAGTGGCCGCAGCTGCGTGCCGTCCAGCCGATACCCACGCGCTGGCCCACTTTCAGCCCTTTGTCCTGCGCGGCGCTGCCGAGCGCAACGACGCGGCCAATGACTTCGTGCCCGGCAACCAGCGGATAGCTGGAAAAGCCCCATTCATTGTCGATCATCGAGAGGTCTGAATGGCAGATCCCGCAGTAATCCACCTGTACTTCGACGTCTTCCGCTTTTAGTTCGCCCGCATCGTACTCGTACAGCTCAAGTTCTGCACCCGCCTGCGGTGCGGCGTAGCTTTTTATCTTCGACATCGCGTTTCCCCTGTTTTGGTGTGAACTGTGAGTGTAGAGCATTCAGTTTACAGACGCTTAACAGAAGACGGCAGGAACAAAACTTACAGACTTTTCAGCATCCTGACTTCGCAGTCCACGTGGCCCGTGCAGCCCAGTGGGGCATCGATATGCTCAAAGCCCAGATGCTCATACAGGCCAATGGCCTCTTTAAGGAAAGCGGTGGTTTCAAGGTAGCAACGTTTAAAGCCCTGTGAGCGTGCATGTTCCAGGGCGACCAGCGCCAGCTTTTTCGCCAGGCCTTGTCCGCGTATCGTTGGCAGGAAATACATTTTCTGGAGTTCACAGATATCCGGCTCGCTGCAGAGCAGGGGGGCAATGCCGCCGCCGCCCACGACCTGGCCGTCCTGCTCGATGACCCAATAGGCATGGCCCGGCTGGCTGTACAGCTGAAAAAGTTCGTCCAGATTGGGATCGGCCACGGTGTAGCCTTTGTCGGCGGTCAGGCCATATTCGGCCGATACCGTGCGGATAACGGCGGCGATAGCCGGGTTGTCCTGCTCAGTGATCCGACGCATTGTCGTCGCGACGGGGGTAATCACGCTCATAGCATTACTCATGACAAAAATTGACACACAACTGCTGTTAATAGCACCGCAGAAAGGGGAGTGCAAGCGAGGAGTTTTCAGGAAGGATACCCCTTACGCCCTGAAGCGTAAGGGGTAAAAGCATTACAGGGCTGCAATAACCGCCTGCTGCTCGATCAGTTTGGTCTTCGCATCGGCGAAGGCAACCAGACGCTCACGCTCTTTGGCGATGACCGCTTCCGGCGCGCGGGCCACAAAGCCCTCGTTCGCCAGTTTGCTTTCGATTTTGCCAATTTCCACGTCGACTTTCGCCACTTCTTTCGCCAGACGAGCCAGCTCAGCGTCTTTGTCGATCAGGCCCGCCATCGGGATCAACAGCTCCGCGCCGTCGATAATTTTGGTCACGGAAACCGGACCTTTATCATCGGCAGGCAGCACGGTGATGCTTTCCAGACGCGCCATGGTTTTCAGGAAGGTGTTGTTCTCGGTGACGCGACGAACGGCAGCTTCGCTGCAACCGCGCAGCAGCAGCTCCAGTGGTTTACCCGGAGCGATGTTCATTTCCGCGCGGATGTTACGTACCGCAACGATCGCCTGTTTCAGCCACTCGGTATCCGCAGACGCGGCTTCATCCACTTTCGCGGCATCGAATGCCGGGAACGGCTGGAGCATGATGGTATCGGCGTTAATACCGGCAATCACCTTCACGCGCTGCCAGATGGTTTCGGTGATGAACGGAATGATCGGGTGCGCAAGGCGCAGCAGACCTTCCAGAACGGTAATCAGCGTATTACGCGTACCGCGCAGCTCTGCCTCAGTGCCGCCGTTCATGACCGGCTTCGCCAGCTCCAGATACCAGTCACAGAACTGGTTCCAGGTGAATTCGTACAGGATGCCTGCCGCGATGTCGAAGCGGTAGCTGTCCAGCGCGTCGCGGAACGCTTTCACCGTCTGGTTAAATTCCGCCAGGATCCAGCGGTCTGCCAGAGACAGGGTCATTTCGCCGCCGTTAAATCCGCAATCCTGATCTTCGGTGTTCATCAGCACGAAGCGGCTGGCGTTCCACAGCTTGTTACAGAAGTTACGGTAACCTTCCAGACGCTTCATATCCCAGTTGATGTCACGACCGGTGGAGGCCAGCGCCGCCAGGGTGAAGCGCAGGGCGTCGGTACCGTGAGATTCGATCCCGTTCGGGAACTGCTTCTCGGTACGCTTGCGGATTTTCTCCGCCAGCTGCGGCTGCATCATGTTGCCGGTACGTTTTTCCAGCAGCTCTTCCAGAGAGATACCATCAACCATGTCCAGCGGGTCGATAACGTTACCCTTGGATTTGGACATCTTCTGGCCTTCGTCGTCGCGGATCAGGCCGGTCATGTAGACGGTATGGAACGGAACCTGCGGCTTGCCATCTTCGTCTTTGATGAAGTGCATGGTCATCATGATCATGCGGGCGATCCAGAAGAAGATGATGTCGAAGCCGGAGACCATCACGCTGGTTGGGTGGAACTGACGCAGCGCGTCGGTGTTTTCCGGCCAGCCGAGGGTCGAGAAGGTCCACAGCGCGGAAGAGAACCAGGTATCCAGCACGTCTTCGTCCTGGCGCAGCGCAACGTCAGCGCCCAGGTTGTTTTCCTGACGCACTTCCTCTTCGGTGCGGCCAACGTAGACGTTGCCTTCATTGTCGTACCACGCCGGGATACGGTGACCCCACCACAGCTGACGGGAGATACACCAGTCCTGAATATCGCGCATCCAGGAGAAGTACATGTTTTCGTACTGCTTCGGCACGAACTGAATGCTGCCGTTCTCAACCGCTTCCACAGCCGGTTTCGCCAGCACGTCGGCACGCACGTACCACTGGTCGGTCAGCATTGGCTCGATAACCACGCCGCCACGGTCGCCGTACGGCACGGTCAGATCGTGAGGTTTAATCTCTTCCAGCAGGCCGAGCGCGTCCACGGCGGCTACGACGGCTTTACGCGCGGCAAAGCGCTCCAGCTTCTGGAACTCAGCCGGGATGTCGCTGGAATAAACGTCGGATTCGTTGCCTTTGGTATCGTACACTTCTGCGCTTTCGCGGATATCGCCGTCGAAGGTCAGAATGTTGATCATCGGAAGTTGATGACGACGACCGACTTCATAGTCGTTAAAGTCGTGCGCCGGGGTAATTTTCACGCAGCCGGTGCCTTTTTCCATGTCGGCGTGTTCGTCGCCCACAATCGGAATACGGCGGTTCACCAGCGGCAGCACCACAAATTTGCCGATCAGATCTTTATAGCGCGGATCTTCCGGGTTAACGGCCACGCCGGTATCGCCCAGCAGGGTTTCCGGACGGGTGGTCGCCACCACCAGGTAATCTTTACCGTCTGCGGTTTTCGCGCCGTCGGCCAGCGGATAGCGGATGTGCCACATGGAGCCTTTAGACTCGCGGTTTTCCACTTCCAGGTCAGAGATGGCGGTACGCAGTTTCGGGTCCCAGTTGACCAGGCGTTTGCCACGGTAAATCAGGTCTTCTTTGTACAGGCGCACGAAGACTTCTTTCACGGCGTTGGACAGGCCTTCGTCCATGGTGAAGCGCTCACGCTCCCAGTCCACGGAGTTGCCGAGACGGCGCATCTGACGGGTAATAGTGCCGCCGGATTCCGCTTTCCACTGCCAGATTTTGTCGATAAACGCGTCGCGACCGTAGTCGTGGCGGGTTTTACCCTCTTCAGCGGCAATTTTACGCTCAACCACCATCTGGGTCGCGATACCCGCGTGGTCAGTCCCCGCCTGCCACAGGGTGTTTTTACCCTGCATACGCTGGTAGCGGATCATGGTATCCATGATGGTCTGCTGGAAAGCATGCCCCATATGCAAACTGCCGGTGACGTTCGGCGGCGGGATCATGATGCAGAAGGACTCTTTGCTTTCGTCGCCGTTAGGCTTGAAATAGCCCTGCTGTTCCCAGTGCTCGTAAAGCGGCTGTTCGATATCGCGTGGGTTATATGTCTTTTCCATTATTTCCAGGTTGCCGTATTCAGGTTAAAACCGGCCAGGCGGTACGCTTTGTAGCGTTCGCGCGCCAGCTGTTTCAAAGATTCTTCGTAAGGGACAAAGTCTACCACTTCTGTGAAAGCGGTGGCAAAATCTGCAAAGTCTGTCCGCAGGCTAATGAGAATGTCGCGCGCGCTGCTGTTGCGTTTTTGCGGCCAGGCAATCTCCACCGGTGCCCCGCCGCGTGGACCTTCGCCCGACAGGTTATGCGGAACAAAACTCTCCGGCGGGCGCGCCCATAGCGCTTCATCCAGACGAATCGCCTGCTGCTCATCTTCACAGGCAATCAGGACGCGTTTACCTGCGCGCCAACGTTCTGCGGCAATTTCACACACCAGTTGTTCAACGGCGCTAAGGCCATCCTGATGGGTGTCATTGTCCAGAAGGTAGAACGTTGCATTCTTCATATATGGGGTTTCTTGTCGTGGATTTAAATGCAAAGCCGGGTGGCGCTACGCTTACCCGGCCTACGGTTGAGTGACGTTGTAGGCCGGGTAAGGCGAAGCCGCTACCCGGCGTTTTTCATCACTCGTCGCCGTTAAAACCCGCGCGATTGAGCAGGAACTGCGACAGCAGCGCCACCGGACGTCCGGTCGCGCCTTTGGCTTTACCGGAGCGCCATGCGGTCCCCGCGATGTCCAGGTGCGCCCAGTTGTACTTGCGGGTGAAGCGCGCCAGGAAGCAGCCTGCGGTAATTGCGCCGCCAGGACGACCACCAATGTTCGCCATATCCGCGAAGTTAGACTCCAGCTGTTCCTGGAACTCGTCCCCCAGCGGCAGACGCCACGCGCGGTCGCCAGCCTGTTCGGACGCGCCGATCAGCTCATGCGCCAGCGGATTGTGGTTCGACATCAGGCCGGTGATGTGATGCCCCAGCGCAATCACGCAGGCGCCGGTCAGGGTAGCTACGTCGATAACCGCTTCAGGTTCGAAACGCTCAACGTAGGTCAGCACGTCGCACAGCACCAGACGGCCTTCGGCGTCGGTGTTCAGCACTTCAACGGTCTGGCCGGACATGGTAGTCAGCACATCACCCGGGCGATAAGCGCGGCCGCCAGGCATGTTTTCGCAGCCCGCCAGCACGCCGATCACGTTGATGGGCAAATGAAGTTCCGCGACCATGCGCATGACGCCGTAAACCGCCGCCGCGCCACACATGTCGTACTTCATCTCATCCATGCCTTCTGAAGGCTTGATGGAGATACCGCCGGAGTCGAAGGTCAGCCCTTTGCCAACGAGCACGATCGGACGCGCGTCTTCAGACGGATTGCCTTTGTATTCGATGACCGACATCAGGGATTCGTTCTGGGAGCCGTTACCGACCGCCAGATAAGAGTGCATCCCCAGCTCTTTCATCTGCTGTTCGCCGATAACGCGGGTGATGACGTTCTTGCTGTAGGCGTCAGCCAGCTGGCGCGCCTGTGACGCCAGGTACGCGGCGTTACAGATGTTTGGCGGCATATTGCCAAGATCTTTTGCCGCTTTAATACCGGCAGCAATCGCCAGACCGTGCTGAATGGCGCGCTCGCCGCTGGTCAGCTCGCGACGGGTCGGCACGTTAAAGACCATTTTACGCAGCGGGCGACGCGGCTCGCTTTTGGTGGTCTTCAACTGGTCAAAGCTGTAGAGACTCTCTTTTGCGGTTTCGACGGCCTGGCGTACTTTCCAGTACGTGTTGCGGCCCTTAACGTGCAGCTCCGTGAGGAAGCAGACGGCTTCCATCGAACCAGTATCATTCAGTGTATTAATGGTTTTCTGAATAACCTGCTTGTACTGGCGCTCATCAAGCTCACGTTCTTTACCGCAGCCAATCAGCAGAATACGCTCGGACAGGACGTTTGGAACGTGGTGCAGCAACAGGGTCTGCCCTGGTTTGCCTTCCAGTTCGCCACGGCGCAGCAGGGCGCTGATATAGCCGTCGCTGATTTTATCGAGTTGCTCGGCGATCGGGGAGAGTCGGCGTGGTTCAAAGACGCCCACAACGATGCAGGCACTCCGCTGTTTCTCCGGGCTACCGCTTTTTACACTGAACTCCATGCACTACGCTCCTGAATCTTAAAGACAACGGCGGCGGCTACGGATAGAATTGAAACCTTTCGTAACTCATGTCCGCCGTTGTGGTGACTTCGTGTTAATCTTACGTTACTACGGTTTCGACACGTCAATAAATGTCATGAAGCGCGAATCCGCCGGGTTTTTTAATCTTAGCGATGATTTCGACGACTCAAGAGAATAAATGACGTTTAAGCCATGAAACAAGCTAAATTCCTGCATAAGACGAGTTTTAACGGGCGTATTTAAAGTGATAATCATAAGATATCTGGTTCGGGAGACGCTGAAGAGCCAACTGGCGATCCTCTTTATCCTCCTTCTGATCTTTTTCTGTCAGAAGCTGGTCAGGATCCTCGGCGCGGCAGTTGATGGCGAAATCCCAACGAATCTGGTGCTTTCCCTGCTCGGGCTTGGCGTGCCGGAAATGGCGCAGCTTATCCTGCCGTTAAGCCTGTTCCTTGGTCTGCTGATGACCCTGGGTAAGCTCTATACCGAAAGTGAAATCACCGTGATGCATGCCTGCGGCCTCAGTAAGGCCGTATTGGTAAAGGCAGCCATGGTGCTGGCGCTGTTTACGGGCATTGTTGCCGCGGTTAACGTCATGTGGGCGGGGCCGACCTCGTCCCGTCATCAGGATGAGGTGCTGGCGGAAGCAAAAGCTAACCCGGGGCTGGCGGCGCTGGCGCAGGGGCAGTTCCAGCAGGCGACCGACGGTAACTCCGTGCTGTTTATCGAAAGCGTCGATGGCAGCCGCTTCAATGACGTGTTTCTTGCTCAACTGCGCCCGAAAGGTAACGCTCGCCCTTCTGTGGTAGTGGCGGACTCCGGTCAGCTGGCGCAGCGTAAAGACGGCTCTCAGGTTGTCACGCTGAACAAAGGAACGCGTTTCGAAGGCACGGCTATGCTGCGTGACTTCCGTATCACCGATTTCCAGAACTACCAGGCCATCATTGGTCACCAGGCCGTCGCGCTCGATCCAACGGATACTGAGCAGATGGATATGCGCACCTTAATGAATACTGATACCGATCGTGCGCGTGCTGAACTGCACTGGCGTATCACGCTGGTATTCACCGTATTTATGATGGCGCTGATGGTAGTGCCGCTGAGCGTGGTGAACCCGCGTCAGGGCCGCGTGCTGTCGATGCTGCCAGCGATGCTGCTGTATCTGGTGTTCTTCCTGCTGCAAACCTCAATCAAGTCTAACGGCGGGAAAGGAAAAATTGACCCGATGATCTGGACCTGGGTCGTGAATGGTTTGTATCTGCTGCTGGCAGTCGGACTCAACTTGTGGGACACGGTGCCTGTGCGTCGTCTTCGTGCCCGGTTTACGCGTAAAGGAGCCATCTAATGCAGGCGTTTGGCGTACTTGACCGCTATATCGGTAAAACAATTTTTACCACCATCATGATGACCCTGTTCATGCTGGTGTCGCTCTCGGGCATTATCAAATTTGTCGACCAGCTGAAAAAAGCCGGGCAGGGGAGTTACGACGCGTTGGGCGCCGGGATGTACACCCTGCTCAGCGTACCAAAAGATGTGCAGATCTTCTTTCCAATGGCGGCCCTGCTGGGTGCGCTGCTGGGCCTGGGGATGCTGGCTCAGCGTAGCGAACTGGTGGTGATGCAGGCATCGGGCTTTACCCGTATGCAGGTTGCGCTGTCGGTGATGAAAACCGCGATCCCGCTGGTGCTGCTGACCATGGCGATCGGCGAATGGGTCGCGCCGCAAGGCGAACAGATGGCGCGTAACTACCGTGCTCAGGCGATGTACGGCGGTTCTCTGCTCTCCACGCAGCAGGGATTATGGGCGAAAGATGGTCAGAACTTCGTCTATATCGAACGCGTGAAAGGGGATGACGAGCTGGGTGGCGTGAGTATCTATGCTTTCAATAACGATCGTCGTTTGCAGTCAGTGCGTTATGCCGCCTCTGCTAAATTTGATGCAAACAACAAGCTGTGGCGGTTATCCCAGGTTGATGAATCTGACCTGACTAACCCGAAACAGATCACCGGTTCGCAGACCGTTAGCGGTACCTGGAAAACCGACCTGACGCCGGACAAGCTCGGCGTCGTGGCGCTTGACCCCGATGCGCTCTCCATCAGCGGTCTGCATAACTACGTGAAGTATCTGAAATCGAGCGGGCAGGATGCGGGGCGTTACCAGCTCAACATGTGGAGCAAAATCTTCCAGCCGCTGTCCGTGGCGGTGATGATGCTGATGGCGCTGTCGTTCATCTTTGGACCGCTACGTAGCGTGCCGATGGGGGTTCGCGTGGTAACCGGTATCAGCTTTGGTTTCGTGTTCTATGTCCTCGATCAGATTTTTGGTCCGCTGACGCTGGTGTATGGCATTCCGCCAATTATCGGCGCGCTGTTGCCGAGCGCCAGTTTCTTCCTGATCAGCCTCTGGATGCTGCTAAAACGCTCCTGATAAACCTTCTTCCTCGCTCCCGCTTGCCCGGGGGCGAGGCTAATCTCCTGTTTCACCCCGCACTTTTTCTCACAACCTTCAACGCCTCGCCGTGAATTTGAGTATTATTGAGCGATAAAGTCGTGAAGGGATCCTCTATGAAGCAAATTCGAATGCTGGCCCAGTACTACGTCGACCTGATGATGAAGCTCGGGCTGGTGCGTTTTTCCATGCTGCTGGCGCTGGCGCTGGTCGTTCTGGCCATCGTCGTGCAAATGGCCGTGACCATGGTTCTGCATGGTCAGGTCGAGAGCATCGACGTGATCCGCTCTATTTTCTTTGGCCTGCTGATCACCCCATGGGCGGTCTATTTCCTCTCCGTGGTGGTTGAGCAGCTGGAAGAGTCCCGACAGCGTTTATCGAAACTGGTGGATAAGCTGGAAGAGATGCGCGAGCGCGATCTTAAACTCAACGTTCAGCTCAAGGACAACATTGCCCAGCTGAATCAGGAAATTTCAGACCGTGAGAAGGCGGAAGCCGAGCGTCAGACCACGCTGGAGCAGCTGAAAATTGAGATGAAAGAGCGTGAGGTCACGCAGATCCAGCTTGAACAGCAATCCTCTTTCCTGCGCTCGTTCCTCGATGCGTCGCCGGATCTGGTGTTCTACCGTAATGAAGATAAAGAGTTCTCCGGCTGTAACCGGGCCATGGAATTGTTGACCGGGAAAAGCGAAAAGCAGCTGATACACCTGAAACCTCAGGATGTCTATTCCGAAGAGGCGGCGGCAAAAGTGATGGAGACGGATGAAAAGGTGTTCCGTCATAACGTCTCGTTGACCTATGAGCAGTGGCTGGACTACCCCGACGGGCGCAAGGCCTGCTTTGAAATCCGCAAAGTGCCTTATTACGACCGGGTGGGTAAACGTCATGGTCTGATGGGCTTTGGCCGTGATATCACCGAGCGTAAGCGATATCAGGATGCGCTGGAGCGCGCCAGTCGTGACAAGACCACCTTCATCTCCACCATCAGCCATGAGCTTCGTACGCCGCTAAACGGTATCGTGGGGCTGAGCCGTATTCTGCTGGATACCGACTTGACCAGCGAGCAGGAAAAATACCTCAAAACGATCCACGTTTCGGCGGTCACGCTGGGCAATATCTTCAATGATATTATCGACATGGATAAGATGGAGCGCCGTAAGGTTCAGCTCGACAACCAGCCGGTTGATTTTACCGGCTTCCTCGCGGACCTGGAGAACCTGTCAGGTTTGCAGGCCCAGCAGAAAGGACTGAGCTTCGTGATGGAACCGACGCTGCCGCTGCCGCATAAAGTGGTGACGGACGGCACGCGTCTGCGTCAGATCCTGTGGAATCTCATTAGCAACGCCGTGAAGTTTACCCAGAAGGGACAGGTTGCGGTGCGCATTCGCTATGATGAGGGGGACATGCTGCACTTTGAAGTTGAGGACTCGGGTATCGGCATTCCTCAGGATGAGCAGGATAAGATCTTCGCCATGTATTATCAGGTTAAAGACAGCCACGGTGGTAAACCGGCGACCGGCACGGGCATTGGCCTGGCGGTGTCGAAACGTCTGGCGAAAAGTATGGGTGGGGATATCACCGTTGCCAGCCAGCCGGGTAAAGGCTCTACCTTTACGCTTACCGTCCACGCCCCTGCTGTTGCTGAAGAAGTGGAAGATACGTTTGAGAACGACGATATGCCGCTTCCAGCCCTGCACGTCCTGCTGGTTGAAGATATTGAGCTGAACGTCATTGTCGCCCGGTCGGTACTGGAAAAACTCGGTAACAGCGTGGATGTCGCGATGACCGGCAAAGCCGCGCTGGAGATGTTCACGCCGGGCGAGTACGACCTGGTGCTGCTCGATATTCAGCTACCGGACATGACCGGGCTGGATATCTCCCGCGAGCTGACGCGCAAATATGCTCCTGACGAGCTGCCGCCGCTGGTTGCGTTGACCGCAAACGTGCTGAAAGATAAAAAAGAGTACCTCGAGGCCGGTATGGACGATGTGCTCAGCAAGCCGCTGGCAGTACCTGCCCTGACGGCGATGATCAAGAAGTTCTGGGATACCTGTGATGAAGAGGAGAGCACCATGACGTCTGTTGATAGCGCCAAAACCCAAACGATACTGGATACCGCCATGCTGGAGCAGTATATCGATCTGGTGGGACCCAAACTGATCACCGATGGCCTGGCCGTGTTCGAAAAAATGATGCCGGGCTATCTGAACGTGCTCGAATCCAACCTGACGGCGCGTGACCAGAAGGGCATCGTCGAAGAGGGACATAAAATCAAAGGCGCAGCTGGTTCAGTCGGGTTACGCCATCTCCAGCAACTGGGCCAACAGATTCAGTCGCCTGATTTACCTGCCTGGGAAGATAACGTAGGTGATTGGGTTGAAGAGATGAAACAAGAGTGGCAAAACGATGTGGCAGTGCTGAAAGCCTGGGTAGAATCCCGAAAAAAATGACCCCGGCTATACCGGGGTGCGCGAATACTGCGCCAACACCAGGGAAATCGTGGCTGCGCCTGATTTTTATGGGTTGTTTTCGCATGGACGCCGCCTGAAAATTAAGGCCGCACGCAGATAAGATAGCAAATCTTAAACAGTTTGTTACATGAATCAGTGAAATGTGTGAAGCATAGCGTTTTAATCAGAATTTTTAATGTGCTTCAGCGAGTTGCATAGAAGGATCGTCAGAATGAAGAAAGTGGGTGTCGTGCTGAGCGGATGTGGCGTTTACGATGGTTCAGAGATACATGAAACCGTATTAACGCTGCTGGCATTATCGCGCCAGGGGGCCGACGTTATCTGCTTCGCTCCGGATAAAACGCAGGCAGACGTGGTTAATCATCTTACCGGCGAGCCAATGGCGGAAAGCCGTAACGTGCTGATTGAAGCGGCACGTATTGTGCGCGGGGATATTCATCCGCTGGTACAGGCCGATGCGGCTGAGCTAGATGCGCTCATCGTGCCGGGCGGCTTTGGCGCGGCGAAAAACCTGAGCACGTTTGCAACGCAAGGCGCGGCGTGCCATGTCGATCCCGATTTGAAAGCGCTATCGCTGGCGATGCATGCGGCAGGTAAGCCGCAGGGCTTTATCTGCATTGCGCCAGCCATGCTGCCGAAGATTTTTGATTTCCCGCTGCGGCTCACGATCGGAACCGACATTGATACTGCTGAAATTGTCGAAGATATGGGCGGCGAACACGTGCCATGTCCGGTAGACGACATTGTGGTGGATGAGGACAATAAAATCGTCACCACACCGGCGTATATGCTGGCGCAGAACATTGCCGAGGCTGCTGCAGGCATTGAAAAGCTGGTGGACAGAGTGCTGGTTCTTACCGAATGAGTCGTAAATTATCCCCTGGCGGGTGGTTAAAACGGATCCTGCTGCGTATTGTGCTGGTCCTGGCCGTTTTTTGGGGCGGAGGCATTGCGCTGTTCAGCATCCTGCCCGTCCCGTTCTCGTCCGTGATGGCAGAGCGGCAGATTAGCGCCTGGCTCTCGGGTGATTTTGGCTATGTTGCCCACTCAGACTGGGTCGGCATGGATGAAATCTCCCCGTGGATGGGGCTGGCGGTCATTGCGGCAGAAGATCAGAAATTCCCGGAGCACTGGGGTTTTGACGTGGCGGCTATCGAGAAGGCGCTGGATCATAATGAACGTCATGAAAACCGCGTCCGCGGTGCGTCGACGCTTTCTCAGCAGACGGTAAAAAATCTGTTCTTATGGGACGGTCGCAGCTGGGTGAGAAAAGGGCTGGAGGCCGGGCTGACGCTGGGCGTCGAGACGGTGTGGAGCAAAAAACGCATTTTGACCGTCTACCTGAATATCGCGGAGTTTGGTGACGGCGTGTTTGGCGTCGAATCGGCATCGCAGCGCTATTTTGGCAAGCCCGCCAGCAGGCTGACTATGTCCGAAGCGGCACTGCTTGCCGCCGTGCTGCCGAACCCGCTGCGTTTTAAGGCCAGCGCGCCGTCAGGCTACGTGCGAAGCCGCCAGGCGTGGATTATGCGCCAGATGCGTCAGCTGGGTGGGGAAGGGTTTATGGAGCGAAATAATCTTATGTAAAGCGGGTAAGCGCAGCGCTACCCGCCGACGTGGCGAACGTTAATCTTCGTCAAACCCGGCGTTAAACAGGGCAATCACTGCCGCCAGCGCTTCTTCTTCCTGCGGGCCGGTGGCTTCAACTTCAATCTGGCGGCCTTTGGCAGAATCCAGCATCAGCAGCGCAATCACGCTGTTGGCTTCTGCCTCGGTTCCCTCATCGTTGCGCAGCAGCACCTCAGCATCAAAACCCTGCATCAGTTCAAACAGCTTCATCGCCGGGCGCGCATGCATGCCCAGCTTATTGGTGATTTCGACGGTCTGTTTTACGGTCATGTTTTGCGTTTTTCCAGCGTGCGATGACGGGACTGAACGTTCTTCCCGCGTGAGCGGAAGTAATCGGCCAGCTGTTCGGCAATGTAGACCGAACGATGTTTACCGCCGGTACAGCCAATCGCCACCGTCAGGTAGCTACGATTGTTTGTCTCCAGCATAGGTAACCATAGCTCAAGGTAGCTTCGCGTCTGGTAGATAAAATTGTGTACTTCTGTGTGTCGGTCGAGGAACGCCGCCACCGGCTTATCCAGACCGGTCATCGGACGCAGTTTCGGATCCCAGTGTGGGTTCGGCAGGAAACGCACATCAAAAACGTAATCCGCATCGATAGGGATACCGTGCTTAAAGCCGAAGGATTCAAACACCATCGTCAGTTCGCGCTCGCGCTTGCCGAGTAAGCGAGTACGCAGCATTTCCGCCAGCTCGTGGACGGACATTTCTGAAGTGTCGACAATCAGGTCGGCCCGGGAACGCAGCGGCTCAAGCAGATCGCTCTCTTTATCGATGGCGCTTTCCAGCGAAAGATTTTTACTCGAGAGCGGGTGCAAACGACGTGTATCGCTGTAACGGCGGATCAGCGTGTTGCGGTCAGCATCCAGGAACAAGAGCTGAGGCGAGAAGCACTCCGGCAGGCTGTTCATTGCCTGCTCGAAGATTTCCGGCGATTCCGGCATGTTACGCACGTCAATACTGACGGCGGCAGAGATTTGCCTGTCCGCCAGCGTCCGCGCCAGATCGGGTAACAGCACTACCGGCAGGTTATCTACGCAGTAAAATCCCATGTCTTCCAGCGCGCGCAGGGCCACGGACTTCCCGGACCCCGAACGACCGCTGACGATCATCAGCACCATGTTCCGTTTCTCCTCAGGGAAGCCGTTCTGAAGGCCCTTTCCCGATTATGCCTCATCCTGATTGCCTTCTGCTTCAGTGATAATTTGATAAAGCTCTTCATCACTTTGAGCTGAGCGCAGTCGACGACAAATGGTTTTATCCGCCAGACGTTTGGCAACCAGCGACAGCGTGTGCAGGTGGGTTTTGGTCTGATCGGCAGGAACCAGCAGCGCGAAGAGCAGATCCACAGGCTGGTTATCGATGGCGTCAAAAGCGATAGGCGTTTCCAGTTGCACAAACACCCCCACGGCACGCAGCGTATCTTCTTCCAGCTTGCCATGCGGGATCGCAATGCCATTGCCGATGCCGGTACTGCCCATTTTTTCACGGGTCAGAATGGCTTCAAACACGATCTGCGGCGGCAGACCCAGCTGTTTTGCGGCCAGCTCACTGATGATTTCCAGCGCACGTTTTTTGCTCTGGCAGTGAACGCCACTGCGGGTACAATCCTGGTTAAGGACATTGCTCAGTTGAAGAGCGGAATCGTTGTTTATCATAATTTCACCTAAGCGCTAACTGTACAAATGGCCTGTTGTGCTTCACAACAGGCCGTCCTGCACCCGTTAACTGCCCGGACAATTAGTGTTGTTTCAGTTTATCTTTATGTTTATTGAGCTGTCTCGCAAGCTTATCAATCAAGCCGTCGATAGCCGCGTACATGTCTTGCCCTTCCGCACTGGCATGAAGTTCCCCTCCGTTGACGTGCAGGGTCGCATCCGAGATATGCGTCACTTTCTCCACTTTCAACACAACATAGACCTGGTTGATCCTCTCGAAATACTGCTCGAGTTTCGCGAACTTAGCGTTTACAAAATCGCGTAAAGCCTCAGTAATTTCGACGTTATGTCCGGTGATATTGAGCTGCATAGTGTCTTCCTTATCGGTTGTGTCAAACCAGTTGTTTACGCTGGTTAGACGGCGGAATGGATAAAGACTCTCGATACTTCGCGACAGTACGGCGTGCCACCATAATACCCTGATCGGACAGCATGGTGGTTAACTTACTGTCACTGAGTGGCTTCGCGGGGTTCTCCGCGGCGATCAACTTCTTCACCAGTGCGCGAATAGCTGTTGACGAGGCTTCGCCGCCGCCTTCGGTGTTCACGTGGCTGGAGAAGAAATACTTAAGCTCAAAAATACCGCGTGGGCTGTGCAGATACTTCTGCGTGGTCACGCGGGAAATGGTTGATTCATGCATCTCGACGGCCTGGGCGATGTCCGCCAGCACCATCGGTTTCATAAATTCTTCGCCCTGCTCAAAGAATGCCTGCTGCTGTTCGACAATACAGCGGCTGACGCGCAGCAGCGTGTCATTACGGCTTTCCAGACTCTTAATCAACCAGCGTGCTTCCTGAAGGTTGCTGCGAATGTATTGATTATCAGCGTCGTTACGGGCGCTGGTGCACATGGAGGCGTATTGCTGGTTGATTTGCAGGCGAGGAATGCTGTCGGCGTTCAGTTCAACGACCCAGCGGCCATTGTGTTTTCTCACCAGCACATCAGGAATAACGTATTCCGGTTCGCTGGTCTGGATCGATTGCCCCGGACGCGGATCGAGTGACTGGATCAGATTCACCGCTTCCTTCAGCACCTCTTCTTTGAGGCGCGTAACGCGCATCAGGGTGCGGAAGTCGTGATTTGCCAGCAAATCCAGATGCTCGCTGATGATGAGCCGGGCTTCGTCAATCCACGGTGTCTCTTTGGCAAACTGCGAAAGCTGGATCAGAAGGCAGTCGCGCAGATCTTTCGCGGCGACGCCAATCGGGTCGAAACGCTGAACGCGTTTCAGGACGGCTTCGATCTCTTCCAGTTCAATCTCGTCATCGCCGATGCTTTCCAGAATCTCGTCCAGCGTCACGGTCAAATAGCCCGTGTCGTCAACGGCATCGACAATCGAGGTGGCAATGGCGCGATCGGTATCGGAGAAAGGCGTCAGCTCCACCTGCCACATCAGGTAGTCCTGAAGCGACTGGGTAGTTTCGCCCTGGTAGACCGGGAGTTCATCGTCCTGGTAATCTGCACGCGTCCCGGAAGGGGTACCCGCGGTGTAGATTTCATCCCAGCTGGCATCCAGCGGCAGTTCCTCCGGCATCTCTTTCTGTTCGAGCGCATCTACGGAGTCGAGCGTTTCTGTGTCCTGCGTCTGCTGGGCGTCTACCTCGTCATGAAGATCGGTTTGCTCCAGCAGCGGATTGCTGTCCAGCGCCTGCTGGAGCTCCTGCTGGAGTTCTAACGTGGACAGCTGCAACAGACGGATTGCCTGCTGGAGCTGCGGCGTCATGGCCAGTTGCTGGCTGAGCCGTAATTGCAAACCTTGCTTCATGTTCAGAGCGTTTTTCTCCGGTTCGGCGTGACTTAACCTCTACCCTATCAGAGTCTGAAGTCTTCCCCAAGGTACACGCGCTTAACATGCTCATCTTCGAGGATTTGCTGCGGCGTACCGTGGGCAATCAGATGGCCCTGGCTCACTATGTAGGCGCGCTCACACACGGCCAGCGTTTCACGAACGTTGTGGTCCGTGATCAGCACGCCAAGCCCGCTGTCGCGCAGGTGCTCAATAATACGTTTGATATCGATAACGGAGATGGGGTCAACGCCCGCAAACGGTTCATCCAGGAGGATAAATTTCGGGTTTGCTGCCAGCGCGCGCGCAATCTCAACGCGGCGGCGTTCACCACCGGACAGCGCCTGACCGAGGCTGTCACGCAGATGTTCGATATGAAACTCTTCCATCAGCTCGTTCGCACGGTCAGTGCGCTGCTCGCTGGTCAGATCGTCACGGATCTGGAGCACGGCCATCAGGTTGTCGAACACGCTTAAGCGGCGGAAGATGGAGGCTTCCTGCGGCAGATAGCCGATGCCACGACGCGCGCGGGCATGCAGTGGCAGCAGACTGATATCTTCATCATCGATGATGATGTTGCCGGCGTCACGCGGGACGATGCCCACCACCATGTAGAAAGTCGTGGTTTTACCCGCCCCGTTAGGGCCAAGCAAACCCACGATTTCGCCGGAGTTGACGGTCAGACTGACATCTTCGACGACGCGGCGGCCCTTATACGCTTTCGCGAGGTTTTTTGCAGTTAAAGTTGCCATAACGAATTAGTTACTCTTTTTCTGTGCCGGAGCCTGGCCGTTGTTCTTGTCCTGCAATTGCGAAGGCACAAGAACGGTCGTGACGCGTTTGCCTTTTTCACTGGAGGCCTGCATTTTCTGCTCTTTCACCAGATAAGTGATCTTGTCGCCTTTGATATTGCTGTCCAGCTGTTCCAGGTAAGCATTACCGGTCAGGATGACCAGATCCTTCGCCAGTTCATAGTGCATATGCGAGGCATGGCCTTTCACCGGCTTGCCGTTGTCCTGCATCTGGTAGAAGGTGGCCGGGTTGCCATAACCATCGATAATCTCTTTGCCCTGCTCGCCGCCCGGTCGGGTAACGACCACTTTGTCGGCGTTGATTTTGATGGTGCCCTGGGTCATGACCACGTTGCCGGTAAAGGTGACGACGTTACCCTGCATATCCAGAGACTGGGTATCGGATTCAATATGAATCGGCTGTTCGGTGTCGCCAGTCACAGCAAGCGCGGGAAGACTGGCCGCCAGCAGCGCGCTGGCGATAACAACTTTAAGGCTGAGTTTGTTTGTTTTGAATTTCATAGGAGGTTCTAACCTTTTCAATCAGCTCGGCGTTTTTGCTGCGTAAGTTCCCGCGCATTCTTAAACCGCTGGAATTAAATGTTGTGCCATACAGGGTGACTAAATCCTGCGACGTGACATCCTGGGTGACCAGGTTGATCTGGGCGTTATCCGTCGTAATTTTTCGCAGTTGCGCGTCAGCGGTCAGGGCGTTGACTTCAACGTGACCATACAGGTAAAGCATACGGTCATTTGTCAGTTTTGCCCGGTCAGACTTGATAGACCACGTCGGCACTTTGTCCGTATCAAAGGTGGTCATGACCGGTTGGGTAAACCACGAAGTACCGTCATCTGAAAAATATTCTACATGCTGAGCAACGAGGCGATAGTTCAGCGCGCCTTCCGGGCTATAGACCACGGTGTCGCTGTGATCGCTTTTATAGGTCGGGTCGCTCGTGTTAACCACTTCCGCTTGCGTATCTTCGCGGTCAGCGAGGTTTACGCCAATCAGTACCAGGGCGACAAGCGCAAGCAGAATGATAACCCAACGTCTGGTTTTACTCATATCGATTGCCCTTTCGCCTCATCAAGCTTGCCCTGCGCCAGCAGAAGCAGATCGCAGACTTCACGGACGGCGCCGCGGCCACCGTGAATATGGGTAACGTAATCAGCACGCGGGATCAGCAGCGGGTGCGCGTCAGCCACGGCGATGCTCAGACCCACCTCCACCATGACTGGCCAGTCGATCAAATCATCCCCGACGTATGCCACATTCTCTGGTGCAATGGCCAGTTTTCCCAACAGATCCCGGAAGGCTACCATCTTATCAGACTGCCCCTGATAGAGATGGGTAATGCCCAGCGTTTCACACCGATCTTCTACCAGTTTAGCTTTCCGCCCGGTGATGATTGCAACTTCAATACCGGACGTGAGCGCACAGCGGATACCGTAACCGTCGCGAACGTTAAAGGCTTTCAGCTCTTCGCCATTATTGCCCATATAAATCAGACCGTCGGAGAGCACACCATCCACATCGAGGATCAGCAGGCGGATATTTTCCGCCTTTGCCATCATGTGGGCGCTCACCGGGCCATAACAGGTTGCAAGGGATGCACCCGCATTACTCATTGTCTTATCCTTCATTACACTACGCCAGCGCGCAGCAGATCATGCATATGTACCACACCCAGCAGTTGGTCGCCATCGGCAACCATCACTGAGGTAATATGACGGGACTGCATCAGGTTCAGTACATCTACCGCCAGCGTGCCCGGACGGACGCGGATCCCGCCTGGTGTCATTACATCAGCGATGCCCAGCGTTCGGACATCCACACCCATATCGAATACCCGGCGCAGGTCGCCGTCGGTGAAAATGCCCTGAATTTTCATCAGATCGTCGCAGATAACCGTCATGCCCAGGTTTTTACGGGTGATCTCCAGTAACGCGTCGCGCAAAGAGGCCTCTTTGCTGACGTGCGGGATCTCATCCCCGGTGTGCATAATATCGTTGACCCGCAGCAGCAGTTTGCGCCCGAGCGCGCCGCCGGGGTGCGACAGAGCGAAATCTTCAGGCGTAAAACCGCGGGCTTCCAGCAGCGCAACGGCAAGGGCATCGCCCATCACCAGCGCGGCGGTTGTGCTGGAGGTCGGCGCCAGCCCCAGCGGACAGGCTTCTTTCGGCACCTTCACGCACAGGTGAATATCTGCCGCACGCGCCATGCTGCTTTCCGGGCGGCTGGTCATGCAAATCAGCGGTACGTGCAGACGCTTCAGCACCGGGATCAACGCCAGGATTTCATTCGATTCCCCGGAGTTGGACAGCGCAATAACCACATCCTGCGGCGTAACCATGCCGAGGTCACCGTGCGCGGCTTCACCGGGATGAACGAAGAATGACGACGTGCCGGTACTGGCAAAGGTCGCCGCCATTTTGCGCCCGATATGGCCGGATTTGCCCATCCCCATCACCACGACTTTACCGGCGCAGTAGAACATCTTCTCACAGGCCAGACTAAAATCCTGATTAATGTACTGATCTAACTGCGCCAGACCTTCACGTTCAATCTCCAGAACGTCTTTGCCTGCTTTCTGAAAGTCAAAACCCGGCTGCAATTCTATTTGCGACATAATGCGTTTCCGTTTACCCAGAGAGAAGTGGCGAGAGCCAGTACAGCATCGCCAGCCATACGATAAATCCACCCGTCAGCAGCGCGCCCGCGCCTTTGCCGATCTGCTCTTTTCGCCGCCAGCAGAGCAGGGCGAAAATTACGCTGACCAGCAGCATCACACCGTAATCGCGCGTGAAGACCATAGGGTTAAACGGCCCCGGTGAGATTAATGCCGGCAGCCCCGTCACGATCGCGATATTGAAAATATTCGAGCCAATGATATTGCCGATGGCGATATCATCTTCCCCTTTACGTGCCCCGGCGATGGCGGTAGCCAGCTCTGGCAGGCTGGTGCCGATGGCGATGACCGTCAGACCGATTGTCAGTTCGCTCATCGCAAACGCGTTCGCCAGCACCGTCGCGTTATCGACCACCATCCGCGTGGCCATTGGCATTATAATCAGCGCGACGCCCAGCCACAGCAGGGCGACGGGTAAGGTCCCTTCCCGTGGCAGCTCGGCGAGATGCTCACGCGTGAGGCTATCATTACCCTGTTTTTCCGCCAGACGTGCGATCTTCACGCTGTAAAGCAACCAGATCACGGCCAGGGCGAGCAGGAATATACCGTCACCGACGCTCAGCACCCCGTCATAAAGCACATAGCCTGCCAGCAGACTGACGACTAACATTAGCGGCAATTCACGACGCAAAACATCGGAATGTACGCGAAATGGATGCAGTAATGCGGCTAAGCCTAAAATCAGCAAGATATTGACGATGTTAGAGCCAATCGCGGTGCCAATAGCGAGGTCGACCTGGCCATGCAACGAGGCTGAAACAGAAACGATGATTTCAGGAAGCGATGTGCCTACACTGACCACCGTCATCCCAATAATGATGGGCGGCATGCCAATGAGTCGACAGAGAATGGATGCGGCAAAGACCAAACGGTCAGCACTGTAGACCACCAACAGTAAACCAATTATTAACAGTGCTGTTGCTAAAAGCATCAAAAGTCCTTTCTTCAGGTATACTCGCTGGTCCACTGCGCACGAATTTTAGCGCCAGATGAAGTCTGAGACGTGACGAATTCCTAATTTTGACTTTATGCGCCGGAAAAGTAAAACAAATGCCAGCTTTCGCTAACCCCAATAGTGAATATTCTGTAAAAATGCGGGGTTTAGGGCTGATTTACGCTTCATGCCAGCAGTGAAGCAAGGTAAGTAAGGAACCATAAATGAGCCAAACGATGGCGAATATAGTCGATGTCCGGGGCGTCAGTTTTTCTCGCGGCAACCGGGTGATATTTGATGATATTTCGCTGACCGTGCCGCGCGGTAAAATCACCGCCATCATGGGGCCGTCAGGGATCGGTAAAACGACGTTGCTGCGTCTTATCGGCGGGCAAATCCCCCCTGATAGCGGCGAAATTCTCTTCGACGGTGAAAACGTCCCGGAGATGTCTCGCTCGCGCCTCTACACGGTTCGCAAACGGATGAGCATGCTCTTTCAGTCGGGTGCGCTGTTCACCGATATGAACGTATTTGACAACGTGGCCTATCCGCTGCGTGAGCACACCCATCTTCCTCCTGCGCTGTTGCACAGCACGGTGATGATGAAGCTCGAAGCTGTGGGGTTGCGGGGGGCTGAGAAACTTATGCCGTCCGAACTCTCGGGTGGGATGGCGCGCCGCGCCGCGCTGGCGCGTGCTATTGCCCTGGAACCCGATTTAATCATGTTCGATGAACCGTTCGTCGGGCAGGACCCTATCACCATGGGCGTGCTGGTGAAGTTAATCTCGGAGCTGAACAGCGCCCTTGGCGTCACCTGCGTGGTGGTTTCCCACGACGTGCCGGAAGTGCTGAGCATTGCTGATTACGCCTATATTGTGGCTGACAAAAAGATCGTCGCCCACGGCAGCGCTCAGGCGTTGCAGGAGAATGGCGATCCGCGCGTGCGGCAGTTCCTGGACGGTATCGCAGATGGGCCGGTGCCTTTCCGCTATCCGGCGGGCGACTATCATGACGATTTACTGGGAATAGGGAGTTAATCCACTCATGCTGTTAAATGCGTTGGCGGGTCTTGGACACCGTGGCCTAAAAACCATCAGTACGTTCGGGCGTGCCGGATTAATGTTGTTCAACGCGCTGGTTGGCAAACCGGAGTTCCGCAAGCATGCGCCGTTACTGGTGCGGCAGCTTTATAACGTCGGCGTGCTGTCGATGCTTATCATCATCGTGTCGGGTCTGTTTATTGGCATGGTGCTAGGGTTGCAGGGGTATCTGGTGCTGACAACCTACAGCGCGGAAACCAGCCTTGGCATGCTGGTGGCGCTCTCGCTGCTGCGTGAACTCGGGCCGGTTGTAGCAGCGCTGCTGTTCGCCGGGCGTGCCGGATCAGCGCTGACGGCTGAAATTGGCCTGATGCGCGCCACAGAGCAGCTCTCCAGTATGGAGATGATGGCGGTCGATCCGCTGCGCCGGGTGATCTCGCCGCGCTTCTGGGCCGGGGTTATCTCCTTGCCGTTACTGACTATCCTCTTTGTGGCGGTAGGTATCTGGGGAGGCGCGCTGGTTGGCGTCAACTGGAAAGGCATTGATGCCGGGTTCTTCTGGTCTGCCATGCAGGACGCCATCGATCTGCGGATGGATCTGGTGAACTGTCTGATCAAGAGCGTGGTTTTCGCTGTGACGGTTACCTGGATTGCGTTGTTTAATGGTTACGATGCCATTCCGACGTCGGCGGGCATTAGCCGTGCAACGACGCGTACTGTCGTACATTCGTCGCTGGCCGTTTTAGGTCTGGATTTTGTGCTCACCGCACTGATGTTTGGGAATTGAGTTCATGCAAACGAGAAAAAATGAAATTTGGGTTGGCGTGTTTTTGCTTCTGGCACTGCTGGCCGCGCTGTTTATCTGCCTGCGCGCGGCGGACATCACCTCTGTTCGCACCGAGCCGACGTATCGCGTCTACGCGACTTTCGATAATATCGGCGGCCTGAAGGCGCGCTCACCGGTCCGTATTGGTGGCGTCGTTATTGGACGTGTCGCTGACATTACGCTTGATGAGAAAACCTATCTGCCGCGCGTCGCAATGGATATCGAAGAACGCTATAACCACATTCCTGACACCAGCTCGCTCTCTATCCGCACCTCTGGCCTGCTGGGGGAGCAATATCTGGCCCTTAACGTTGGTTTTGAAGATCCTGAGCTGGGAACGTCTATCCTTAAAGACGGTAGCGTAATCCAGGATACCAAGTCAGCGATGGTGCTGGAAGATATGATTGGTCAGTTCCTTTACAACAGTAAAGGGGATGATAAAAAGTCTGACGATGCCCCTGCGCAGAGTGAAGACCACACCAACGTCGAACCGACGCCAGGCGCGACGAATTAATTTCAGGAGAAGTCATTCATGTTTAAACGACTGTTAATGGTTGCCATGCTGGTCATTGCCCCTCTAACCGCGGCGCACGCTGCGGATCAGAGTAACCCGTACAAACTGATGGATGAGGCCGCGAAGAAAACCTTCGACCGTCTTAAAAACGAACAGCCCAAAATCCGTTCCAACCCTGATTATCTGCGTGATGTGGTGGATCAGGAGCTGCTGCCGTATGTGCAGATCAAGTACGCGGGCGCACTGGTGCTGGGCCGTTACTACAAAGACGCGACCCCGGCGCAGCGCGAGGCTTACTTTGCGGCGTTCCGTGAATACCTGAAACAGGCTTACGGCCAGGCGCTGGCGATGTACCACGGGCAGACCTATCAGATTGCCCCTGAACAGCCGCTGGGCGATGCCACCATCATTCCTATCCGCGTGACGATTATCGATCCAAACGGTCGTCCACCGGTACGCCTGGACTTCCAGTGGCGTAAAAACAGCCAGACCGGAAACTGGCAGGCGTACGACATGATCGCTGAAGGCGTCAGCATGATCACCACTAAACAGAACGAGTGGAGCGATCTGCTGCGCACCAAAGGCATCGATGGCCTGACGGCTCAGCTTCAGTCCATCTCTCGTCAGAAAATTACCCTGGACGAGAAGAAGTAATGTCGCAGCAGCTTAGCTGGGCGCGTGACGGCGAGACGTTGACGCTGACGGGAGAGCTGGATCAGGATCTGCTTAACCCGCTGTGGGACGCTCGCCATAACGCGATGCAGGGCGTGACGTTGATTGATCTCCATGGCGTCACGCGGGTAGATACCGCCGGTATCGCCCTGCTGGCGCACCTGGTGGCCACGGGCAAAAAGCAGGGGAGTAGCGTCACCCTGACGGGGGTAAGCGATAATGTCGTAACCCTTGCACAGCTTTACAATTTGCCTGAAGACGTATTACCTCGCTAACTTTTTCAGTACGTTACTTCCGAAAGCCCCGACAGTTTACGCGTCGGGGCTTTTTGCTTGTTTAAGACCGCGCCACTTTGCTCTAAGATGTTGAGCTTGTTTTCACTATCAGATGATGTAGACCCCATGGAAAATAATGAAATCCAGACAGTGCTGATGAATGCACTCTCCCTTCAGGAAGCCCACGTCTCTGGCGATGGCAGTCACTTCCAGGTTATTGCTGTGGGTGAGATGTTCGACGGAATGAGTCGCGTGAAGAAACAGCAGGCTGTGTACGCGCCGCTGATGGAATACATTGCGGATAACCGCATCCACGCCCTGTCGATTAAAGCGTTCACCCCACAGGAGTGGGCACGCGATCGCAAACTAAACGGTTTTTGAGCTGAGGGCGAAGCGCCCGCAGCACGGTTGAATTTATAAGAGAGCAAACGATGGATAAATTTCGTGTACAGGGACCCACGCGTCTCCAGGGCGAAGTCACAATTTCTGGCGCTAAAAACGCCGCGCTGCCCATTCTTTTCGCTGCGCTGCTCGCAGAAGAGCCGGTAGAGATCCAGAACGTACCGAAGCTGAAAGATATCGACACGACCATGAAGTTGCTCGGCCAGTTGGGCACCAAAGTGGAGCGTAACGGTTCCGTCTGGATCGATGCCAGCAACGTGAACAACTTCTCAGCGCCGTATGAGCTGGTGAAAACCATGCGTGCTTCCATCTGGGCGCTTGGCCCGCTGGTTGCGCGTTTCGGTCAGGGACAGGTTTCACTGCCGGGCGGATGCGCTATCGGTGCCCGTCCAGTCGACCTGCATATCTTCGGTCTGGAAAAGCTGGGCGCGGAGATCAAGCTGGAAGAGGGGTACGTTAAAGCGTCCGTCAATGGTCGCCTGAAAGGCGCGCACATTGTCATGGACAAAGTGAGCGTGGGCGCAACGGTAACCATCATGTCGGCTGCTACGCTGGCAGAAGGCACTACCATCATCGAAAACGCCGCCCGAGAGCCGGAAATCGTGGATACCGCGAACTTCCTGGTCGCGCTGGGGGCGAAGATCAGCGGGCAGGGCACAGACCGTATCACCATCGAAGGCGTTGAACGTCTGGGTGGTGGTGTGTACCGCGTACTGCCAGACCGTATCGAAACCGGTACTTTCCTGGTAGCGGCTGCCATTTCTGGCGGTAAGATTGTTTGTCGTAACGCACAACCGGATACCCTGGATGCGGTGCTGGCGAAACTGCGCGATGCGGGTGCGGACATTGAAATTGGTGAAGACTGGATCAGCCTCGATATGCACGGGCAGCGTCCTAAAGCCGTTAACGTGCGCACTGCGCCACATCCGGCATTCCCGACGGATATGCAGGCACAGTTCACCCTGTTGAACCTGGTGGCTGAAGGCACAGGCTTCATCACGGAAACTATCTTCGAAAACCGTTTCATGCACGTACCTGAACTGATCCGTATGGGTGCGCATGCTGAGATTGAAAGCAACACGGTCATTTGCCACGGCGTTGAAAAACTGTCCGGTGCGCAGGTGATGGCGACCGATCTGCGCGCGTCTGCGAGCCTCGTACTGGCAGGTTGTATTGCAGAAGGGACTACCGTTGTCGATCGTATCTACCACATCGATCGTGGTTACGAGCGTATTGAAGACAAACTGCGCGCGCTGGGTGCGAATATCGAGCGTGTGAAGGGCGAGTAATCGTTCCGGCACCCCCCTGCCAGAACAGGCCGGGGGATTGCTGTTCCTGTAAATCCGGGTGCATCAGTCCTGATGTGCTTTCTTCGCTTTGCTCTGGCGCATCATGCGCGTTCTGTCGATAAATTCATGGGTAATGGGATCGTGATAGCGTGACGGCCATATCACCCACGGATGCGTATCCAGCGCCGTCGCAATAATCAGTTCCCCCTTCGGCCATGGGCGGGTCAGGGCGTTTGCCAGCGTCGACGAGCTCAGCCCATGACGACGTGATTCGGCAGCCAGCGATGTCCCTTTTTTACGCAGTGCCGCAATAATGTCAGCAGAATGCCAGTCGATGAATTTTGTATCCATAATGCTGTCCTTGTGTTCGTTATCGTCCACGTCGTTTCGTGTGAAAAGACAGCATTACTATACTCACTTCGAACATCTGTTCTAAAAAGTTCATGTTACGAGAAGCAATATTCAGAATAAGGCACGGCTTTATACATACGGCCTGTAACCTGATGAGCTTACGCGTAAATGTAATTTATTGGTGCGTACTGGAACCTCCCTACGAGATCGCAGGGAGATGAGGAGAGGATTAACGGTCGCGCTGGACGGCGATGTGCGCGAGGCCGATTAGCGCATCACGCCATGGGCTGTCGGGAATGACCTGAATTGCGGCGATGGCTTTGTCTGCTTCTTCTTCAGCACGCTGACGCGTCCATTCAAGGGAACCACAGATGGCCATTGTTTCCAGTACCGGTTCCAGAAGATGGCGACCATTTCCCTGCTCGATAGCCTCCCGGATCATTTTCGCCTGCTCTGGTGTGCCATTGCGCATCGCGTGGAGCAGCGGCAGCGTTGGCTTCCCTTCGTTCAGGTCATCGCCAACGTTTTTACCGAGCGTTTCGCCATCCGCGCTGTAGTCCAGCAAATCATCAATCAGCTGGAACGCGGTGCCGAGGTAACGGCCGTAGTCCTGAAGCCCTTTTTCCTGAGCTTCGCTACAGCCTGCCAGAATGCCGGAGCACTGCGCGGCGGCTTCAAACAGACGTGCGGTCTTGCTGTAAATCACCCGCATATAGTTTTCTTCGGTGATATCCGGGTCGTTGACGTTCATCAACTGTAGGACTTCGCCTTCAGCGATAACGTTTACGGCTTCTGACATCACTTCCAGCACCTTCAGCGAGCCAAGGCTGGTCATCATCTGGAAGGCTCGGGTATAGATAAAATCCCCTACCAGAACGCTTGCCGCATTACCAAACGCGGCATTGGCGGTGGCTTTGCCACGACGCATGTCTGATTCATCCACAACATCGTCATGAAGCAGGGTGGCGGTGTGGATAAATTCGATCAGCGCCGCGATCGTGACGTGGGCATTTCCTTGATAGCCAACCGCGCGTGCGGCCAGAATAGCAATCATCGGACGAATACGTTTACCGCCGCCGCTGACGATGTAATAGCCCAACTGATTGATAAGCTGAACGTCAGAGTTGAGTTGCTCCAGGATTGCTGCATTCACACCCGCCATATCTTGCGCGGTTAACTCATTGATTTTTTCTAAATTCATCGCAAAAGCCGGGCTTTTTATCCTGTTTATCCCACACGAGATGGGTACACAAAGGGTTTCGGTTTATAAATAGTATTGCTGATTGTACTGAAAAAATGGCTCAGATAAACGTTACCGTACGTGTTGTGTTTTTTTTCTTCATGTATTGATGGTAGCACTTGTCAAAGGCTCGCGTTTTGCGTAATATTCGCGCCCTATTGTGAATATTTATAGCGCACTCTGAATCATACGAGGATGTGCGCGGAAGCGGAGTTTATATGTACGCGGTTTTCCAAAGTGGTGGTAAACAACACCGAGTAAGCGAAGGTCAGACCGTTCGCCTGGAAAAGCTGGACATCGCAACTGGCGAATCTGTTGAGTTCGCTGAAGTTCTGATGATCGCAAACGGTGAAGAAGTCAAAATCGGCGTTCCTTTCGTTGATGGCGGCGTTATCAAAGCTGAAGTTGTTGCTCACGGTCGTGGCGAGAAAGTTAAAATCGTTAAGTTTCGTCGTCGTAAACACTATCGTAAGCAGCAGGGCCACCGTCAGTGGTTCACTGATGTGAAAATTACTGGCATCAGCGCCTAAGACCTGAGGAGAGATTTAAATGGCACATAAAAAGGCTGGCGGCTCCACACGTAACGGTCGCGATTCAGAAGCTAAACGCCTGGGCGTTAAGCGTTTCGGTGGCGAATCCGTTCTGGCGGGTAGCATCATCGTTCGTCAGCGTGGCACCAAGTTCCACGCGGGTACCAACGTAGGTTGCGGTCGTGACCACACTCTGTTTGCTAAAGCAGACGGTAAAGTGAAATTTGAAGTTAAAGGCCCGAACAACCGTAAATACATCAGCATCGTTGCTGAGTAAGGTTTTCTCGGTCCGGTAACGGATTAAAGCCCCGCAACGTGTTGCGGGGCTTTTTACATTGGAAACCCGGAAAATTTTCTGTAGGGAAAACGGGCATGAAGCAGCAGGCCGGCATTGGTATTCTTTTGGCGCTCACTACCGCGATGTGCTGGGGTGCACTGCCAATTGCAATGAAGCAGGTACTGGAAGTGATGGAACCGCCCACGGTGGTGTTTTATCGCTTCCTGATGGCAAGTATAGGCCTGGGCGCCATTCTGGCCGTCAAAGGTAAGCTGCCACCGCTGCGCATCTTCCGAAAACCGCGCTGGCTGGTGTTATTGGCTATCGCGACGGGCGGTCTGTTCGGTAACTTCATTCTGTTCAGCTCTTCCCTGCAATATCTTAGCCCTACAGCGTCTCAGGTGATTGGTCAGCTATCACCGGTCGGCATGATGGTCGCCAGCGTATTCATCCTCAAGGAGAAGATGCGCGGTACGCAGATCATCGGGGCAAGCATGTTGCTTTGCGGTCTGGTGATGTTCTTTAACACCAGTCTGATCGAGATTTTTACCCGCCTGACGGATTACACCTGGGGTGTCATTTTTGGGGTGGGTGCAGCAACGGTCTGGGTGAGTTATGGCGTCGCGCAAAAGGTGTTATTGCGTCGTCTTGCCTCACAGCAGATCCTCTTTTTGCTGTACACTTTGTGTACACTGGCATTATTGCCGTTAGCTAAGCCGGGGGTGATTACCCAGCTCAGCGACTGGCAACTGGCGTGCCTCATTTTTTGTGGGCTGAACACGCTGGTCGGTTATGGCGCGCTGGCTGAAGCTATGGCGCGCTGGCAGGCAGCACAGGTTAGCGCCTTAATCACGCTTACCCCGCTGTTTACGCTGTTATTTTCAGATTTGTTATCAATGGCCTGGCCCGATGTCTTCGTCAAGCCGATGCTCAACCTGTTGGGTTATCTCGGTGCGTTTGTCGTGGTTGCGGGCGCGATGTATTCCGCCATTGGTCATCGTCTCTGGGGGCGTTGGCGCAAAAATGAAGCGGTTGTAATAGTCCCCCGCTCAGGCGAATGAGTTACGGAGAGTAAAATGAAGTTTGTTGATGAAGCGACGATTCTGGTCGTGGCAGGTGATGGCGGTAACGGTTGTGTAAGCTTCCGCCGTGAAAAATATATTCCTCGTGGCGGTCCTGACGGCGGTGACGGTGGGGACGGTGGCGACGTGTGGCTGGAGGCGGATGAAAACCTCAACACGCTGATCGACTACCGTTTCGAAAAATCTTTCCGCGCCGAACGTGGGCAGAATGGCCAGAGCCGCGACTGTACCGGTAAACGCGGTAAAGACGTGACGATCAAAGTGCCGGTAGGTACGCGTGTCATCGATCAGGGCACGGGCGAAACCATGGGTGATATGACCAAACACGGTCAGCGCCTGATGGTGGCGAAAGGCGGCTGGCACGGTCTGGGTAACAGCCGTTTCAAATCTTCCGTTAACCGTACCCCGCGTCAGAAAACCATGGGTACCCCGGGTGATAAGCGCGACCTGCAACTGGAACTGATGCTGCTGGCGGATGTGGGGATGCTGGGTATGCCAAACGCCGGTAAATCGACGTTTATCCGTGCGGTCTCTGCGGCGAAACCAAAAGTGGCAGATTATCCGTTTACGACGCTGGTACCGAGCCTGGGCGTTGTCCGTATGGATAACGAGAAGAGCTTCGTGGTCGCTGACATCCCGGGTCTGATTGAAGGGGCAGCAGAAGGCGCCGGTCTGGGGATTCGCTTCCTGAAGCACCTTGAGCGTTGTCGCGTACTGTTGCACCTCATCGACATCGATCCAATCGACGGTTCCGATCCGGTTGAAAACGCCCGTATCATTATCGGTGAGCTGGAGAAATACAGTGAAAAACTGGCGCAAAAACCGCGCTGGCTGGTATTTAACAAGATCGACCTGATGGATAAAGCGGAAGCTGAAGCGAAAGCTAAAGCGATTGCCGAAGCGATGGGTTGGGAAGATAAGTACTACCTGATCTCTGCCGCCAGCCAGGTTGGCGTGAAAGATCTCTGCTGGGATGTGATGACCTTTATCATCGAGAATCCGGTTGTTCAGGCAGAAGAGGCGAAACAGCCTGAAAAAGTCGAATTCATGTGGGATGACTACCACCGCCAGCAGCTCGAAGAGCTGGAAGCGGAAGAAGATGATGAAGACTGGGACGATGACTGGGATGAAGACGACGAAGAAGGCGTCGAGTTCATCTACAAGCACTAACTTCAGTATAAAGCCCCTTAACGGGGCTTTTTTTTATCCTATTTTCGCCGGTAACCAACAGCTGGCGATGAGGCCGCCCGCAGCGCCGTTCTCCAGCGTTAAATGGCCATGATGGAGCTGTACGATACGCTGTACGATGCTCAGCCCAAGGCCGCTGCCGCCGTAGCGCTGGTCGAGACGTCGGAAAGGTTCGGTGATCGACTGGCGGTGTGCCTCATCAATACCCGGCCCCTGATCGGTAACGCTCACCCGGGTACCGCTCTCCGTCGCTGTTAATGCCACTTCAATGGTTGTGCCTGCCGGGCTGTAGCGGGCGGCATTCTCCAGAAGGTTCCTTAGCATCAGACGTAACAGGACGGCGTCGCCCTGTACCGTCAGCGGGCTGTGAGCAGGCCATATCACCGTATGCTCTCTGGCTTCATGCTCCAGGCTGAGCGGTGCAATGATCGTCTCAGTCCAGTTCACGGTATCGTAATGGCCGCTGGCCATCGCCTGTCCGGCACGCGCCAGCATCAGCAGCTGTTCCACCGTGTGCATCAACTGATCGATCCGGTTTATCAGTGGCGTGGCCTGCGGGGAGCCGGACTGAGCCATCAGTTCCAGATGGAGCCTGATCCCCGCAAGCGGCGTACGTAACTCGTGTGCCGCATCGGCGGTAAACAGGCGTTCCTGTTGAATAGTGTGGTCCAGCCGGGCGAGGAGTTGGTTGAGGGACGTGGTTACTGCGCCTATCTCTTCCATATCAGAATACATCGGCAGGGGAGTCAGATTATCCGCCGAACGGTTCGCAAGGCTGGCGCGAAGTTTGTTGAGTGGTCGTGTGATCCAGGTGACGGCCCAGAATGAGAAGAGCAGGGTAAAACCGACCATCACCAGAGAAGGGACCAGCAGGGAGGCAATGGCTTCGCGGATCTCTTTTTCGACATGGTTGTTGCGCGCTTTCGCAGACAACGTTTCATTCACCAGAAAACCGATTTGCTCGCGGCTCTCATGCCACAGCCAGACTACGCTAACCAGTTGAAAAAATAGCAGTATAACCGCCAGCAACACCATTAATCGCCGGCGCATACTGTTCATTTCTGGCTCTCCAGACGGTAACCCACGCCACGTACGGTTTTGATGCGATCTTTACCGAGCTTGCGGCGCAGATTATGAATGTGAACTTCAAGCGTGTTTGATCCTGGATCGTCCTGCCAGGAGTAGATGTCCTGTTGCAGCGTTTCACGGTGCACGGTCTGCCCGCTGCGCATGATCAGACGCGTCAGCAGAGCGAACTCTTTTGGGGTCACTTCCACAGGCTGAGACTGGCGCAGCACCTGCTGAGTTTGCAGATTGAGGGTGATATCCCCGTCCGTCAGCAGGTTGTCGCTGTGGCCCTGATAGCGGCGGATTAACGCCCGTACGCGAGCCTGTAGCTCGGCAAGGGCGAAGGGTTTTACCAGATAATCGTCAGCGCCAGAATCCAGCCCGTTAATTCTGTCTTCAATGGCATCGCGGGCGGTGAGAATCAATACGGGATTCTCCACTCCGCGACGACGCCACTGGCAGAGCAGCGTCGCGCCGTCTTTATCCGGCAGTCCCAAATCCAGGATCACAAGGCTGTATTCTCCGCTCTGGATCAAGGCATCTGCTTCAGCCGCCGTGGCGGCACAATCCAGGGCGTAGCCCTCATTCCCCAGCGCCAGCGCTAACCCTTCCTGTAATAACAGATCGTCTTCAACTATCAGTAGTTTCATCGCTAGTTATTCTGGTAGATGTCCTTATAGAGCCTGCTTTCGAAACGCACCAGTGGAATACGACGATTGCGCTGGTCAGCCGGTTCGACGGCATAGCCGGAAAGATACTGCACAAAGGCCATGCGTTGCCCGCTGGCTGTCGTGATAAAACCGGCAAGGTTGTAAACGCCTTGCAGGGAACCCGTTTTGGCTGACACTTTGCCATCCACGCCTGCAGCGTGAAGGCCCGCACGGTACTGAAGTGACCCATCGTGTCCGGCGAGCGGCAGCATTGTAATAAAGTTTAGCTCAGCGTCATGCTGAGCGATGTACTGCAACACCTGCATCATGGTGGCCGGTGAGATCAGGTTATGGCGCGATAAACCGGAACCGTCGACAGCGATCGTATTGCCCAGATCGATACCCGCCTGCTGGCGCAGGATCTGACGTACGGCATCAGAACCGGCCCGCCAGGTTCCTGGCACACCAAAGCGCGCATGCCCAATCATACGGAACACCGTGTCGGCAATCATGTTATCCGACTTTTTCAGCATAATCTTAAGCAAATCATGCAGTGGCGCGGACTGTTTGCTGGCAATCACCGTGCCTGGTTCATTCACCTGCGTCTGGCGCAGCAGCGTTCCGGTGTAGGTTATGCCCGCCTGCTTCAGTTCATCTTTAAAAATGGCACCGGCATAGCCTGCGCCATCCTGAATGGCAAAGGCCAGCGGGAGGGGATCGGCCCGCTGGGTCAGGCAGCCGGTGAGCGTATAGCGATTGAGATCGCCCGGTACCACGTCGAGCTCACAATACTGCGCCTCCGGGGAGCCTTTCGCCAGCGTCCGCACCTGGCTGAACATCGTGACCGGGTAGTAAGACGCCACGCGGATAAACGCTAAGTCATTGGGTTTTGGCGCGCTGTAAAGCGATACGGAGAAGCAGTTACGGTCAACGATGGCGGCGGCTGGCGGGGCGCTAAAGCACTGCGTCATGTCGTTCCATGGCCAGCCAGGCGCTTTATCGTGGCTGGCGAAAATGGAGGTGTCGATCAGCACGTTGCCATCAATTTTTGTTACGCCGGATTTTTTCAGTACCGCCACCATGTTGCGGACATCCTGGCGCTTAAAGGTGGGATCGCCACCAAAACGGGCGATAAGATCGCCTTTCAGTTCGCCACCCTCAACGTTACCTCTGGTTTCAAGGGTGGTAGTAAAACGGAAGTCAGGCCCGAGCTGGAGCAGGGCGGCGAGGGCAGTGATCACCTTCTGGGTACTGGCAGGCAGCGCCATCTGTTGACTGTGATAGTCAATCTCGGGAGCCTGCGCGCCAACCTTCTGCACCATCAGGGCAAGGTTCGCGCCGGCGGGCAGTTGATTAATGTACTCATCAACATTCGCGGCCTGAACGGTGAACGTTATACTGGTAGTCAATCCGATGATAAAACTGGAAAATCGCATAATCTCGCGCTAACAACCCGAAAACAAACCGTCATACTACGGTGCATGGCACTGTAAAGTAAACGATGACCCATAGTGAACTTCGCGGTAAAATGCGTATCAAATTGAAAAATTGCTGCTGACCTGGGGCGTTGCTCCCGGGTCGGTTTTCTTTTTGCTTCTGGCCTGTTCAGGTGGGCTGGAGCAGGGAACACTGCTCCCAACAGGAATGTTTAAGAGGTATAACAAATGCAAGCTATTCCGATGACCTTACGTGGTGCCGAAAAACTGCGCGAAGAGCTGGATTTTCTGAAATCCGTACGTCGCCCTGAAATCATCGCCGCTATCGCGGATGCGCGTGAGCATGGCGACCTGAAAGAGAATGCTGAATACCACGCGGCGCGTGAGCAGCAGGGTTTCTGCGAGGGGCGCATCAAAGATATCGAAGCGAAACTGTCCAACGCGCAGGTTATCGATATCACTAAAATGCCAAACAACGGTCGCGTGATCTTCGGCTCTACCGTCACCGTCCTGAATCTGGACAACGACGAAGAGCAAACCTATCGCATCGTGGGTGATGATGAAGCGGACTTCAAACAGAACCTGATTTCGGTGAACTCCCCGATTGCTCGCGGCCTGATTGGCAAAGAGCAGGATGATGTTGTGATTATCCGCACCCCGGGTGGCGAAGTGGAATACGAAATTATTAAGGTTGAATACCTGTAATTCGCTTCTCTTCTAAGATGTTGATACATTGTAAAGAAAAGAAAAAGGCCGCATAGCGGCCTTTTATCAACTCAAGGAGCATGGCATTTTGCTCGCCTGCTGAAAGAAATCCCTCGTTTCACACAGAAAATGTGTTTGATTCAGGATATCCTTAACGTGGCAGCGAGATTTTGCGCTCTTTAGATGGGCGATAGAGCACCAGCGTTTTACCGATGACCTGTACATTACAGGCGCCGGTTTCGCGCACGATGGCTTCCACGATCAGGTTTTTAGTGTCTCTGTCTTCAGAGGCGATTTTCACCTTGATCAGCTCGTGGTGTTCCAGCGCTTGTTCAATCTCGGCAAGCACCCCTTCGGTCAAACCATTGTTGCCAAGCATCACTACAGGCTTGAGCGGATGTGCCAGACCTTTAAGGTGCTGTTTTTGTTTAGTACTCAGATTCATCGTATATTTTTGCTTACGTTGGGATTGAAAACGGTTCATTCTACCGCCATCTCCCTAATATCGCCAAATAGCTGCGTAGAAATTTACGTCACAGGCAAGTAACGATGAACCAGGACGGAAATGTTAAATGACAGGTAAAAAGCGTTCTGCCAGCTCCAGCCGCTGGCTTCAGGAACACTTTAGCGATAAATATGTTCAACAGGCGCAGAAAAAGGGGTTACGTTCCCGCGCCTGGTTTAAACTTGATGAAATACAGCAAAGTGACAAACTTTTTAAACCGGGAATGACGGTGGTCGACCTCGGTGCGGCACCTGGCGGATGGTCCCAGTATGCGGTTACGCAGATCGGCGGAACGGGCCGAATCATCGCATGCGATCTTTTACCAATGGATCCCATCGTCGGTGTCGACTTCCTTCAGGGCGACTTTCGTGATGAATTAGTGCTTAAAGCATTACTTGATCGTGTAGGTGACAGTAAGGTCCAGGTTGTCATGTCGGATATGGCACCAAATATGTGTGGAACACCGGCGGTGGATATCCCCCGCGCCATGTATCTGGTGGAACTAGCGTTAGAAATGTGTCGTGATGTACTAGCGCCTGGTGGTAGTTTTGTTGTGAAGGTGTTTCAGGGCGAAGGTTTCGAGGAGTATCTTAAGGAAATTCGCTCCCTGTTTGCGAAGGTCAAAGTTCGTAAGCCGGACTCTTCCCGGGCCCGTTCCCGTGAAGTGTATATTGTAGCGACCGGGCGAAAATGATAACCGGTAGATTTCAGGCGAAAGTTTGAATGAAACTGGATATAGAGTATCCTGACGCTGTTTTTAACACAGTTGTAATATGAGGTTAATCCCTTGAGTGACATGGCGAAAAACCTAATACTCTGGCTGGTCATTGCCGTTGTGCTGATGTCAGTTTTCCAGAGCTTTGGGCCCAGCGAGTCGAATGGCCGCAAGGTGGATTATTCTACCTTCCTGCAAGAGGTCAATCAGGACCAGGTTCGCGAAGCGCGTATCAACGGACGTGAGATCAACGTTACCAAGAAAGATAGTAACCGTTACACGACTTACATCCCGGTGAACGATCCTAAGCTGCTTGATAACCTTCTGACCAAAAACGTCAAAGTGGTAGGCGAGCCGCCGGAAGAACCAAGCCTGTTGGCTTCTATCTTCATTTCCTGGTTCCCGATGCTGCTTCTTATCGGTGTCTGGATCTTCTTTATGCGCCAGATGCAGGGCGGTGGTGGCAAAGGTGCCATGTCGTTCGGTAAGAGCAAGGCGCGTATGCTGACGGAAGACCAGATCAAGACCACCTTTGCTGACGTAGCAGGTTGTGACGAAGCAAAAGAAGAGGTGGGTGAACTGGTTGAATACCTGCGCGAGCCGAGCCGTTTCCAGAAACTGGGCGGTAAGATCCCGAAAGGCGTCCTGATGGTCGGCCCTCCGGGTACCGGTAAAACCCTGCTGGCAAAAGCCATCGCGGGTGAAGCGAAGGTCCCGTTCTTTACTATTTCAGGTTCTGACTTCGTTGAAATGTTCGTGGGTGTCGGTGCATCTCGTGTGCGTGACATGTTCGAGCAGGCTAAGAAGGCAGCACCGTGCATCATCTTCATCGATGAAATCGACGCCGTTGGCCGCCAGCGTGGCGCAGGCCTGGGCGGTGGTCACGATGAACGTGAGCAGACCCTGAACCAGATGCTGGTTGAAATGGACGGCTTTGAAGGTAACGAAGGTATCATCGTTATCGCGGCAACTAACCGTCCAGACGTACTCGACCCTGCGCTGCTGCGTCCAGGCCGTTTCGACCGTCAGGTTGTGGTCGGTCTGCCGGATGTTCGTGGTCGTGAACAGATCCTGAAAGTGCATATGCGTCGCGTACCGCTGGCGCCAGATATCGACGCGGCAATCATCGCGCGTGGTACTCCAGGCTTCTCCGGTGCGGATCTGGCTAACCTGGTCAACGAGGCAGCACTGTTTGCCGCTCGCGGTAACAAGCGTGTAGTGTCCATGGTGGAATTTGAGAAAGCGAAAGACAAAATCATGATGGGTGCGGAACGTCGCTCCATGGTGATGACGGAAGCGCAGAAAGAGTCCACGGCATATCACGAAGCGGGCCACGCGATTATCGGTCGTCTGGTCCCGGAACACGATCCGGTACACAAGGTGACGATCATTCCACGCGGTCGTGCGTTGGGTGTGACCTTCTTCCTGCCTGAAGGTGACGCGATCAGCGCCAGCCGTCAGAAGCTGGAAAGTCAGATTTCAACCCTGTACGGCGGTCGTCTGGCAGAAGAGATCATCTACGGTGCGGAACATGTTTCCACCGGTGCGTCGAACGATATTAAAGTGGCGACAAACCTGGCACGTAACATGGTGACCCAGTGGGGCTTCTCCGACAAACTCGGTCCGCTGCTCTATGCAGAAGAAGAGGGCGAAGTATTCCTGGGCCGCTCCGTGGCAAAAGCGAAACATATGTCCGATGAAACGGCTCGTATCATCGACCAGGAAGTGAAAGCGCTGATTGAGCGTAACTACGCTCGCGCCCGTCAGATCCTGAACGACAATATGGACATCCTGCATTCGATGAAAGATGCGCTCATGAAATATGAGACCATCGATGCGCCGCAGATTGACGACCTGATGGCTCGCCGCGAAGTGCGTCCGCCAGCAGGCTGGGAAGACCCAGGCGCGTCTAACAATTCTGACAACAATGGCACCCCGCGTGCACCGCGTCCGGTCGATGAACCGCGTACGCCAAACCCGGGCAACACCATGTCAGAGCAGTTGGGCGACAAGTAAGTCACTGCTGTTGAAGCGTTTGTCTGTACATCAAACCCTGGAGCGTGCTCCGGGGTTTTTCTTTTTTATATAACCATGCAAATAACAGGGATTTAGCCATGAAACTCTTCGCCCAGGACTCGCATCTCGACCTTTCACATCCGCATGTGATGGGGATCCTGAATGTCACGCCTGATTCCTTCTCTGACGGCGGCACGCATAACTCGCTTATCGACGCGGTTAAACACGCGAATTTAATGATCAACGCGGGTGCCACCATCATTGACGTTGGAGGGGAGTCAACGCGGCCTGGCGCGGCGGAGGTTTCGGTGGAAGAAGAGCTGGCGCGCGTGGTGCCGGTGGTGGAGGCTATCGCCCGGCGCTTTGAAGTGTGGATCTCCGTTGATACCTCCAAACCCGAAGTGATCCGTGAAGTGGCGAGAGTGGGTGCTCACATTATTAATGATATCCGCTCGCTGACCGAGCCGGGCGCAATTGAAGCCGCCGCTGAAACCGGGCTACCGGTGTGTCTGATGCATATGCAGGGCCAGCCTAAGACAATGCAGGAGGCGCCAAAATATGAAGATGTGTTTGCCGACGTCACCCGCTTCTTTATTGAGCATATCGAACGCTGTGAACGTGCGGGTATCGCAAAAGAGAAATTGCTGCTCGACCCGGGCTTCGGTTTCGGTAAAAATCTCTCACACAATTACGCGTTGCTTGCGCGCTTATCAGAGTTTCATCAGTTCGGCCTGCCACTGCTGGTGGGAATGTCGAGAAAATCGATGATTGGTCAGTTGTTGAATATCGGGCCGAACGAACGTCTGAGCGGCAGTCTGGCCTGCGCGGTGATTGCCGCGATGCAAGGTGCACACATCATTCGCGTCCATGACGTAAAAGAAACAGTAGAAGCCATGCGTGTGGTGGAAGCCACACTGGCAGCGAAGGAAAACAAACGCTATGAGTAATCGTAAATATTTTGGTACCGATGGCATCCGTGGGCGCGTAGGCGATGCGCCAATTACCCCTGACTTTGTCCTGAAGCTGGGTTGGGCGGCGGGTAAGGTACTGGCGCGTCATGGCTCCCGTAAGATCATTATTGGTAAAGATACCCGTATTTCGGGTTATATGCTGGAGTCCGCGCTGGAAGCCGGGCTGGCGGCGGCGGGGCTTTCAGCTTCCTTTACGGGGCCAATGCCGACCCCTGCTGTTGCCTATCTGACTCGTACCTTCCGTGCGGAAGCGGGCATCGTCATTTCAGCTTCTCATAATCCGTTCTATGACAACGGTATCAAATTCTTCTCCATCGACGGCACTAAACTGCCGGATGACGTGGAAGAGGCGATTGAAGCGGAAATGGAGAAAGAGATCACCTGTGTCGACTCCGCTGAGCTGGGTAAAGCCAACCGTATTGTCGATGCCGCAGGCCGCTACATTGAATTCTGCAAAGGCACGTTCCCGAATGAACTGAGCCTGGCACACCTCAAAATTGTGGTGGACTGTGCAAACGGTGCGACCTATCACATTGCGCCGAATGTTTTCCGCGAGCTGGGTGCGAAAGTGATCACCATCGGCTGCGAGCCGGACGGTCTGAACATCAATGAAGAAGTCGGCGCGACAGACGTGCGTGCCTTGCAGGCGCGTGTACTGGCTGAAAAAGCCGATCTGGGTATTGCCCTGGATGGTGATGGCGATCGTGTGATCATGGTTGACCACGAAGGTAACAAGGTCGACGGGGATCAGATCCTCTACATCATTGCGCGTGAAGGCCTGCGTCAGGGGCAACTGCGCGGTGGCGCGGTGGGCACGCTGATGAGCAATATGGGTCTGGAGCTGGCGCTGAAACAGCTGGGCATCCCGTTTGTTCGCGCGAAAGTGGGTGACCGCTACGTGCTGGAAAAACTTCAGGAAAAAGGCTGGCGCATTGGCGCGGAAAACTCCGGCCACGTGATCCTGCTCGATAAAACCACCACCGGTGACGGCATTGTGGCGGCGCTTCAGGTTGTTGCCGCGATGGCGCGTAACCATATGAGCCTGCACGATCTGTGCAGCGGCATGAAAATGTTCCCGCAGATCCTGGTGAACGTGCGTTTCACCGCTGGTAAAGGCGACCCGCTGGAAAATGATAACGTGAAAGCGGTGATGGCAGAGGTGGAAGCGACGCTTGGCAGCCGTGGACGCGTCCTGCTGCGTAAGTCGGGTACCGAGCCGCTGATCCGCGTGATGGTGGAAGGTGAAGACGAAGCGCAGGTAACTGAATTTGCGCACCGCATTGCGGATGCAGTGAAAGCTGCATAATCTTTCAGAATAAGTGTTTAAAAAGGCGGCGTTTGCCGCCTTTGTTTTAAGCAATTAATGGCTTTTTGCTGTTTTTTTCCGCAGTTGATACAATGCCTCGAAAATGCCCTTGCGAAGGTGATTCGCTTTGGTTAGTATTCACACCCGCTTCAGTGGGAAACAAAATCCTGCTAATTGGTCGAAGCATTGGTATGCGGCAAATCCGCAAGGAACAGGTTGATTATGTACGAAGCTCTTTTAGTTATTTTCCTTATTGTAGCCATCGCTCTCGTAGCGCTGATTATGCTGCAGCAAGGTAAAGGCGCTGATATGGGAGCCTCCTTCGGAGCAGGCGCTTCCGGTACGCTGTTCGGTTCAAGTGGTTCTGCGAACTTCATGACCCGTACGACGGCGATTCTGGCTACGCTGTTCTTCATCATCAGTCTGGTGCTGGGCAATATCAACAGCAACAAGACCAGTAAAGGAAGCGAGTGGGAAAACCTGAGCGCGCCAGCAAAAACTGAGCAAACTCAGCCAGCTGCACCGGCTAAGCCAACCAGCGATATCCCGCAGTAAGTATTCAGTACCGAGGTGGTGGAATTGGTAGACACGCTACCTTGAGGTGGTAGTGCCCTAACGGGCTTGTGGGTTCGAGTCCCATCCTCGGTACCAATATTCCAGAAGAAAGACGTCGCAAGACGTCTTTTTTTTCGTCTGTACATTCTGTGTTTCCGATCTATTGTAGGGCGGGTAAGCGCAGCGCCGCCCGCCGTTTTGCCCGGTGGCGCTGCGCTTACCGGGCCTACGAAGACCACAAAAAAGGCGCCCATTGGGCGCCTTTTACATGTCTTGCTGTCGATTACTTCTTATCGCTGTGTTCCAGGTTCTCAACCTGCGGCAGACCATTACCGGAATTCGCGGAGAGCAGGCCATTCTCAACATAGTTGAACAGCTTCTCACGGGTATCGGTGATGTCCAGGTTACGCATGGTCAGCTGGCCAATACGATCGTCCGGAGAGAATACTGACTCACCTTTCTCCATGGTCAGACGCTCTGCTTTATAGGTCAGGTTGTCAGACACGGTATTGAGGATGGAGTAATCATTGCCGCGACGCAGTTCCAGCGTCACTTCGCCGGTGATTGCGCTCGCCACCCAACGTTGCAGGGCGTCACGCAGCATCAGCGCCTGTGGATCAAACCAGCGACCCTGATACAGCAGTTTGCCCAGCTGACGGCCATGAGCGTGATACTGCTCAATGGTGTCTTCGTTGTGAATACCGGTCAGCAAACGCTCGTAAGCGATGTGCAGCAGCGCCATCCCCGGAGCTTCGTAAATGCCACGGCTTTTCGCTTCGATGATACGGTTTTCGATCTGATCGCTCATACCCAGACCGTGACGACCGCCGATGCGGTTTGCTTCCAGCATCAGTTCAACATCGTCTGAGAAGGTTTTACCGTTCAGGGCAACCGGATGACCGCGTTCGAAACGCACGGTCACTTCTTCCGCCGGGATCTTCACGTTCTCATCCCAGAATTTTACGCCCATGATCGGGTTAACAATTTTTACGCTGGAGTTCAGGAATTCCAGGTCTTTCGCTTCGTGCGTCGCACCCAGCATGTTGGAGTCGGTTGAGTAGGCTTTCTCAACGGACATCTTATAGTCAAAGCCGCAGGCAATCATAAACTCAGACATTTCATGACGGCCACCCAGTTCGTCGATGAAGTCGGTATCCAGCCACGGTTTGTAGATCTGCAACTCGGCGTTGGTCAGCAGACCGTAACGATAGAAACGTTCAATATCGTTGCCTTTATAGGTACTGCCATCACCCCAGATGTTCACGCCATCCTCTTTCATGGCGGCGACCAGCATGGTGCCGGTGACAGCACGACCCAGCGGAGTGGTATTAAAATAGGTCAGGCCGCCGGTAGTGTTATGAAAAGCACCGCACTGGATAGCGGCAATGCCTTCAGCGACCAGTTGCTTACGGCAGTCAATCAGACGTGCGTTCTCTGCGCCATACTCCATGGCACGACGAGGGATCGCGTCATAATCTTCCTCGTCCGGCTGACCCAGGTTCGCAGTATATGCATACGGAACCGCTCCCTTCTGGCGCATCCACAGCAGTGCAGCGCTGGTATCCAGGCCGCCTGAGAAAGCGATGCCAATACGTTGTCCTACCGGAAGATGCTTGAGAATCGTCGTCATAGAATAAAACCCTGCTTGATTGACTGATTAGAGACCGCTTTCGCTCTCTTGTGCATTTTTATGCAAAATAAGTGAGTATTCATTTAATCATCTTTTGTCGAAGACCGAAAGAGACTCGTGCGTTTTTTGTAAAAAAATTGGTCTGTTCTGTCTGGCAGAAGCTGGGTTGACAGGTGGGGTCAACTATCAATATACTAAACGCCGATTTTACGTCCCGTCTTCGGTACCAAATCCCAGCATTATTTGCAAATTCTGTCCAAAACGCGTAGAATTTGCCACGTTTCAGGCGCGGGGTGGAGCAGCCTGGTAGCTCGTCGGGCTCATAACCCGAAGGTCGTCGGTTCAAATCCGGCCCCCGCAACCACTTTCCTATAAAGTTCTTTTTCAAATATACTGTGAAGACTTAGAGCCTTCGTAGCTGGATTTGAAAAAATTCTTTCGGAAAGTGCTCCAGGCCACAGTTGTGGCTATAGGGTTCAGTTATCTAAAGCCCCGATTTATCGGGGTTTTTTGTTATCTGACTACAGAATAACTGGGCTTTACGCCCTTTTTTTATGTCTTGGGGGTGGGCTTGTCCACATTAGAGCAAAAATTAACAGAGATGATTACTGCACCGGTCGAAGCACTGGGCTACGAACTGGTCGGCATCGAATTCGTTCGCGGCCGCACATCGACGCTGCGCATCTATATTGATAGTGAAGATGGCATCAATGTTGATGATTGTGCTGATGTCAGCCACCAGGTGAGTGCGGTTCTTGATGTTGAAGATCCGATTACCGTTGCGTACAACCTGGAAGTTTCCTCACCTGGCCTCGATCGTCCGATGTTCACGGCCGAGCACTATGTGCGCTTTACCGGTGAAGAAGTGGCTCTCGTTCTGCGTATGGCCGTACAGAACCGCCGTAAATGGCAGGGAATTATCAAAGCCGTTGATGGTGAAATGATCACGGTGACAGTCGAAGGCAAAGATGAAGTGTTCGCGCTGAGTAATATCCAGAAGGCGAACCTGGTTCCCCACTTTTAACAGTCTGGATTGAGGTGAAAAGCCCGCGATGAACAAAGAAATTTTGGCTGTTGTTGAAGCCGTCTCCAACGAGAAATCACTGCCGCGTGAGAAGATTTTCGAAGCGCTGGAAAGTGCACTGGCTACAGCAACCAAGAAAAAATACGAACAAGAGATCGATGTTCGCGTAGAAATCGATCGTAAAAGCGGTGACTTCGATACATTCCGTCGTTGGGTAATCGTTGAAGAAGTGACCCAACCGACCAAAGAGATCACCCTGGAAGCGGCACGTTTTGAAGACGAAAGTCTGAACGTGGGTGATTACGTTGAAGATCAGATTGAATCTGTCACCTTCGACCGTATCACCACCCAGACCGCGAAGCAGGTTATCGTGCAGAAAGTTCGCGAAGCCGAGCGCGCGCTGGTTGTCGATCAGTTCCGCGATCAGGAAGGCGAAATCATCACTGGCGTGGTGAAGAAAGTGAACCGCGATAACATCTCTCTGGAGATCAAATCCGAAGGGCTGCCGGGTAACGCTGAAGCCGTTATCCTGCGTGAAGACATGCTGCCGCGTGAAAACTTCCGCCCAGGCGACCGTATTCGTGGTGTGCTGTATGCCGTACGTCCTGAAGCACGTGGTGCACAGCTGTTCGTGACGCGTTCTAAACCAGAAATGCTGGTTGAACTGTTCCGTATCGAAGTGCCGGAAATCGGCGAAGAAGTTATCGAAATCAAAGCGGCGGCCCGCGATCCGGGCTCCCGTGCGAAAATTGCGGTGAAAACCAACGACAAGCGTATCGACCCGGTCGGTGCTTGCGTCGGTATGCGTGGCGCACGTGTTCAGGCGGTTTCTACCGAACTGGGCGGCGAGCGTATTGATATCGTTCTGTGGGACGACAATCCGGCGCAGTTCGTGATCAACGCAATGGCACCGGCTGATGTGGCGTCTATCGTTGTTGACGAAGACAAACACACCATGGATATCGCTGTAGAAGCGGGCAACCTGGCGCAGGCGATTGGCCGTAACGGTCAGAACGTACGTCTGGCGTCACAGCTGAGCGGCTGGGAACTCAACGTGATGACCGTTGATGACCTTCAGGCCAAGCATCAGGCTGAAGCCCACGCGGCGATCGATACCTTCACCAAATACCTGGACATTGACGAAGACTTCGCCACTGTGCTGGTTGAAGAAGGTTTCTCTACGCTGGAAGAACTGGCCTACGTGCCAATGAAAGAGCTGCTGGAAATTGACGGTCTGGATGAACCAACCGTTGAAGCCCTGCGTGAACGCGCTAAAAACGCACTGACCACCCTGGCGCTGGCTCAGGAAGAAAGCCTTGGCGATAAGAAGCCGGCTGATGACCTGCTGAATCTGGAAGGTCTTGATCGTGCGATTGCGTTCAAGCTGGCTGCCCGTGGTGTTTGTACGCTGGAAGATCTCGCTGAGCAAGGCGTTGATGACCTGGCTGATATCGAAGGTTTAACCGACGAGAAAGCCGGCGAACTCATCATGGCCGCACGTAATATTTGCTGGTTCGGCGACGAAGCGTAATAAACTGTAGCAGGAAGGAACAGCATGACTGATGTAACTGTAAAATCGCTGGCTGCTGAGATTCAGACCTCCGTGGACCGCCTGGTACAGCAATTTGCTGATGCAGGGATCCCGAAGGCCGCTGATGACTCGGTGACCGCGCAAGAAAAACAAACCTTGTTAGCGCACCTGAACCGTGAACACGGCTCTACGCCTGACAAGTTAACGCTGCAGCGCAAAACGCGTAGCACGTTGAACATCCCTGGTACCGGTGGCAAAAGCAAATCGGTACAAATTGAAGTCCGCAAGACGCGCACCTTTGTAAAACGTGATCCGCAAGAGGCAGAACGCCTTGCTGCGGAAGAGCAGGCACAGCGTGAAGCGGAAGAACAAGCTCAGCGTGAGGCAGAAGCCACTGCTAAACGCGAAGCAGAATTAAAAGCTGAACGTGAGGCCGCAGAAAAAGCGAAACGCGACGCCGGTGAAAAAGCGAAGCGTGACGCTGCGGAAAAAGACAAAGTGAGCAATCAACAGACCGACGAAATGACCAAAACTGCCCAGGCTGAAAAAGCCCGCCGTGAAAATGAAGCTGCCGAGCTGAAGCGTAAAGCGGAAGAAGAAGCCCGCCGCAAGCTTGAAGAAGAAGCTCGCCGCGTCGCCGAAGAAGCGCGTCGCATGGCAGAAGAAAACGAGAAGAACGGTGTGAATACCGCTGAACCAACTGAAGACAACAGCGATTATCACGTCACCACCTCTCAGCATGCACGTCAGGCAGAAGACGATAACGACCGTGAAGTTGAAGGTGGTCGTGGCCGTACTCGCAGTACAAAAGCGGCGCGTCCTGCGAAAAAAGGTAACAAGCACGCTGAATCTAAAGCTGACCGTGAAGAAGCACGTGCAGCGGTTCGCGGTGGTAAAGGCGGTAAGCGTAAAGGTTCCGCTCTGCAGCAGGGCTTCCAGAAGCCAGCTCAGGCCGTTAACCGTGACGTTGTGATCGGCGAAACCATCACCGTTGGCGAACTGGCTAACAAGATGGCGGTGAAAGGCTCTCAGGTCATCAAAGCGATGATGAAGCTGGGCGCAATGGCCACCATCAACCAGGTCATCGACCAGGAAACCGCACAGCTGGTTGCCGAGGAGATGGGCCACAAAGTTATCCTTCGTCGTGAAAACGAGCTGGAAGAAGCAGTAATGAGCGACCGTGATACGGGCGCAGCGGCTGAACCGCGCGCACCGGTTGTGACCATCATGGGTCACGTTGACCACGGTAAAACCTCTCTGCTTGACTACATTCGTTCTACTAAGGTTGCCTCCGGCGAAGCGGGTGGTATTACCCAGCACATCGGTGCTTACCACGTAGAAACCGAAAACGGCATGATCACCTTCCTGGATACCCCAGGCCACGCAGCGTTTACCTCAATGCGTGCTCGTGGTGCTCAGGCAACGGATATCGTTGTTCTGGTTGTTGCTGCCGATGATGGCGTGATGCCACAGACCATTGAAGCTATCCAGCACGCGAAAGCGGCGCAGGTGCCTTTGGTTGTTGCAGTCAACAAAATCGATAAGCCAGAAGCCGATATGGATCGCGTTAAGAACGAACTGTCACAGTACGGCGTTATGCCGGAAGAGTGGGGCGGTGAAGCGCAGTTCATCCCTGTATCTGCAAAAGCAGGTACCGGTATCGACGACCTGCTGAACGCTATCCTGCTTCAGGCTGAAGTTCTGGAGCTGAAAGCGGTTCGTAAAGGTATGGCGAGCGGCGCGGTAATCGAATCCTTCCTGGATAAAGGTCGTGGTCCGGTTGCAACCGTTCTGGTTCGCGAAGGTACTCTGCACAAGGGCGACATCGTTCTGTGTGGTTTCGAATACGGTCGCGTTCGTGCGATGCGTAACGAACTGGGTCAGGAAGTGCTGGAAGCGGGTCCGTCCATCCCAGTGGAAATCCTCGGCCTGTCCGGTGTTCCGGCTGCCGGTGACGAAGTAACCGTGGTACGTGACGAGAAGAAAGCACGTGAAGTGGCGCTGTATCGTCAGGGTAAATTCCGTGAGGTGAAACTGGCTCGCCAGCAGAAATCTAAACTCGAGAACATGTTCGCCAACATGACTGAAGGCGAAGTTCACGAAGTGAACATCGTTCTGAAAGCGGACGTACAGGGTTCTGTGGAAGCGATCTCCGACTCCTTGCTGAAACTGTCTACCGACGAAGTGAAAGTGAAGATCATCGGTTCTGGCGTAGGTGGTATCACCGAAACCGACGCAACCCTGGCAGCCGCGTCCAACGCTATCCTCGTTGGCTTCAACGTTCGTGCTGACGCATCTGCGCGTAAAGTTATCGATGCTGAAAGCCTGGATCTGCGTTACTACTCCGTCATCTATAACCTGATTGACGAAGTGAAAGCAGCGATGAGCGGCATGCTGTCTCCTGAGCTGAAACAGCAGATCATCGGTCTGGCTGAAGTACGTGACGTGTTCAAATCACCGAAATTCGGTGCGATCGCGGGCTGTATGGTTACCGAAGGGACCATTAAGCGTCACAACCCAATCCGCGTACTGCGCGACAACGTGGTTATCTACGAAGGTGAGCTGGAATCCCTGCGCCGCTTCAAAGATGACGTTAACGAAGTTCGTAACGGCATGGAATGTGGTATCGGTGTTAAGAACTACAACGACGTTCGCGTTGGCGATATGATCGAAGTGTTCGAGATCATCGAAATTCAGCGTACCATCGCGTAATCTTCGTCAACTGAAGATTAATTAGCGTAGGCCGGGTAAGCGAAGCGCCACCCGGCAGTAATTTTAAAAAGGGGCTTAAGCCCCTTTTTTGTCTGGAGAATTTATTATGGCGAAAGAATTTGGTCGCCCACAGCGCGTCGCGCAGGAGATGCAGAAAGAGATCGCTCTCATTCTGCAACGTGAAATCAAAGATCCACGCGTGGGGATGATGACCACCGTGTCTGGCGTGGAAATGTCCCGCGACCTGGCGTACGCCAAAGTGTTTGTGACATTCCTGAATGACCAGGATGAAGACGCCGTGAAGAACGGCATTAAAGCGCTGCAGGAAGCCTCTGGTTTCATCCGCTCTCTGCTTGGCAAAGCGATGCGTCTGCGTATTGTGCCAGAGCTGACCTTCTTCTACGACAACTCGCTGGTTGAGGGTATGCGTATGTCCAACCTGGTGACCAGCGTGGTGAAACATGACGATGAGCGTCGTGTTAACCCGGCGGACGACAGCAAGGAGGACTGATGAGTCGTCCTCGTCGTCGCGGTCGTGACGTGCATGGCGTGCTGTTGCTGGATAAACCACAGGGCGCATCCAGCAACGACGTGCTGCAAAAAGTAAAGCGTATTTATAACGCCAATCGCGCGGGGCACACCGGCGCGCTGGATCCGCTGGCAACCGGGATGCTCCCGATCTGCCTGGGTGAAGCGACAAAGTTTTCCCAGTATCTGCTGGATTCCGATAAGCGCTACCGCGTGATTGCCAAACTGGGCCAGCGCACGGACACTTCCGATGCGGATGGTCAGGTCGTTGAAGAGCGCCCGGTAACCTTCAGCGCAGAGCAACTTGATGCGGCGCTGGAGAGCTTCCGGGGCGACACAATGCAGGTGCCGTCGATGTATTCGGCGTTGAAATATCAGGGCAAGAAGCTTTACGAATATGCGCGTCAGGGCATTGACGTTCCGCGTGAAGCCCGTCCGATTACCGTGTATGAGCTGCTGTTCATTCGCCACGAAGGTGAAGAGCTGGAGCTGGAAGTACACTGTTCGAAAGGGACCTACATCCGCACCATCATTGACGACCTCGGTGAAAAGCTGGGCTGCGGCGCGCATGTGATTTATCTGCGTCGGCTGGCGGTCAGCAAGTATCCGGTCGAACGTATGGTAACGCTTGAGCATCTGCACGCCCTGGCTGAACAGGCGCAAGCGCAGGGAATTGCGCCGGCAGATCTGCTGGATCCGCTGCTGATGCCAATGGACAGTCCGGCAGCAGATTTCCCGGTTGTTAATCTTCCTTTAACATCGTCCGTTTATTTTAAGAACGGAAACCCGGTCCGCACAACGGGGGCGCCGCTTGAGGGCCTGGTCCGTGTGACGGAAGGGGAGGAAGGCAAGTTTATCGGGATGGGCGAAATGGACGGTGAAGGGCGCGTTGCCCCGCGTCGTCTGGTCGTCGAATACCCGGTCGAAGCGTGACGGTGATAACGCCTCACCTTGCGATAAGCAGGGGAGACGAGTAGAATATCGCCGCTTAACGCCTGGTAAATTGTTTAACAATCTGCGGGGCGTACATGGGATAGCTGAATTAGAGATCGGCATCCTTACATTCTTTATACTTTGGAGTTTGAAAATGTCTCTAAGCGTTGAAGCTAAAGCTAAAATCGTTTCTGAGTTTGGTCGTGGTACTAACGACAGCGGTTCTACCGAAGTTCAGGTTGCACTGCTGACTGCACAGATTAACCACCTGCAGGGTCACTTTGCAGAGCACAAAAAAGATCACCACAGCCGTCGTGGTCTGCTGCGTATGGTTTCTCAGCGTCGTAAACTGCTCGACTACCTGAAGCGTAAAGATGTTGCACGCTACACCGCGCTGATCGAGCGTCTGGGTCTGCGTCGCTAATTCTTGCGAGTTTCAGAAAAGGGGGCCTGATGGCCCCTTTTTTCAACCAGACGGCAGCAATTCAGGGGAAACTATTGTATTGTTGCTATAAATGATCTTCATTGCAGAGGTTCGCGCGGCTAATGAGAGGCTTCACCCATGGGGGTGTCGGTTGTCATTAGTCGCGAGGATGCGAAGAAGGTCGGGTTAAATCGTCAGCACACCTGAGGTGTGCTTTCAAACATTTAAGAAAGGACAGAATTTTGCTGAATCCGATCGTTCGTAAATTCCAGTATGGTCAGCATACCGTCACGCTGGAAACCGGCATGATGGCTCGTCAGGCTACTGCTGCCGTAATGGTAAGCATGGATGACACTGCTGTATTCGTTACCGTAGTTGGCCAGAAAAAAGCTAAACCAGGTCAGGACTTCTTCCCACTGACCGTGAACTACCAGGAGCGTACCTACGCTGCCGGTAAAATCCCGGGTGGCTTCTTCCGTCGTGAAGGCCGTCCAAGCGAAGGCGAAACCCTGATCGCGCGTCTGATTGACCGCCCGGTTCGTCCGCTGTTCCCGGAAGGTTTCGTCAATGAAGTGCAGGTTATCGCAACCGTTGTTTCCGTTAACCCACAGGTTAACCCGGACATCGTAGCGATGATCGGTGCGTCTGCTGCCCTGTCACTGTCTGGTATCCCATTCAATGGCCCAATCGGTGCCGCGCGCGTCGGTTACATCAACGACCAGTACGTGCTGAACCCAACTCAGGAAGAGCTGAAAGAGAGTAAGCTGGACCTGGTTGTTGCCGGTACTGAAGCAGCAGTTCTGATGGTTGAATCTGAAGCAGAACTGCTGAGTGAAGACCAGATGCTGGGCGCAGTGGTCTTCGGCCACGACCAGCAGCAGATTGTTATCCAGAACATCAACGACCTGGTGAAAGAAGCCGGTAAACCACGTTGGGACTGGCAGCCAGAAGCGGTAAACGACGCGCTGAACGCACGCGTAGCTGCACTGGCAGAATCTCGTCTGAGCGATGCATATCGCATTACAGACAAACAGGAGCGTTATGCTCAGGTTGACGTGATCAAAGATGAAACCATCGCAACCCTGATCGCGGAAGACGAAACGCTGGACGCTAACGAGCTGAGCGAAATCCTGCACGCTATCGAGAAAAACGTTGTTCGTAGTCGCGTACTGGCAGGCGAGCCGCGTATTGATGGCCGTGAAAAGGACATGATCCGTGGTCTGGATGTGCGTACTGGCGTGCTGCCACGTACTCACGGTTCCGCGCTGTTCACCCGTGGTGAAACCCAGGCGCTGGTTACCGCTACCCTGGGTACTGCACGTGACGCACAGAACATCGATGAACTGATGGGCGAGCGCACTGACAGCTTCCTGTTCCACTACAACTTCCCTCCGTACTCTGTGGGCGAGACCGGTATGGTTGGCTCACCGAAGCGTCGTGAAATTGGTCACGGTCGTCTGGCGAAGCGCGGCGTGCTGGCAGTAATGCCAGAAGCAGACAAATTCCCGTACACCGTACGTGTCGTGTCTGAAATCACTGAATCCAACGGTTCTTCTTCCATGGCTTCCGTGTGTGGTGCCTCTCTGGCGCTGATGGATGCAGGCGTGCCGATCAAAGCCGCCGTTGCGGGTATCGCAATGGGTCTGGTGAAAGAAGGCGACAACTTCGTTGTTCTGTCTGACATTCTGGGTGACGAAGATCACCTGGGTGATATGGACTTCAAAGTGGCGGGTTCCCGCGACGGTATCTCTGCCCTGCAGATGGATATCAAAATTGAAGGTATCACCAAAGAGATCATGCAGGTTGCTCTGAACCAGGCTAAAGGTGCGCGTCTGCACATTCTGGGCGTGATGGAACAGGCTATCAACGCACCACGCGGTGATATCTCTGAATTCGCTCCGCGTATTCACACCATCAAGATCAATCCAGACAAGATCAAAGATGTTATCGGTAAGGGCGGTTCTGTTATCCGTGCACTGACCGAAGAAACGGGCACCACCATCGAAATCGAAGATGACGGTACTGTGAAAATCGCAGCAACCGACGGTGAGAAAGCGAAATATGCTATCCGCCGTATCGAAGAGATTACAGCAGAAATCGAAGTGGGCCGTATCTACAATGGTAAAGTGACCCGTATCGTTGACTTTGGTGCATTCGTTGCCATCGGTGGCGGTAAAGAAGGTCTGGTACATATCTCTCAGATCGCTGACAAGCGCGTTGAGAAAGTGACCGATTACCTGCAAATGGGTCAGGAAGTACCGGTGAAAGTTCTGGAAGTTGACCGCCAGGGCCGTATCCGTCTGAGCATTAAAGAAGCAACCGAGCAGTCTCAGCCTGCTGCGGCGCCGGAAGCTCCGGCTGCTGAACAGCAAGGCGAGTAAGGTTGCCATTTGCCCTCCGCGCAGGCGGAGGGCTTATTATCAGGCAGGACGCCTTGTTAAGCCGCCGGGGGACAGGACGTTCATCCAATAGTTGTCTTCGGGAGTGGGAAATGAAGCCTTTTTTGCGCTGGTGTTTCGTTGCGACAGCTTTAACGCTGGCAGGATGCAGCAACTCTGCCTGGCGTAAGAGCGAAGTCCTCGCAGTGCCATTGCAACCGACTTTGCAGCAGGAAGTGATTCTGGCACGCATGGAACAAATACTTGCCAGTCGGGCTTTAACCGATGACGAACGCGCACAGCTTTTATATGAGCGCGGAGTGTTGTATGATAGTCTCGGTCTGAGGGCATTAGCGCGAAATGATTTTTCACAAGCGCTGGCAATTCGACCTGATATGCCTGAAGTATTCAATTACTTAGGCATTTATTTAACGCAGGCAGGCAATTTTGATGCTGCCTATGAAGCGTTTGATTCTGTACTTGAGCTTGATCCAACTTACAACTACGCGCACTTGAATCGCGGTATCGCATTGTATTACGGCGGTCGTGATAAGTTAGCGCAAGATGATCTGCTGGCGTTTTATCAAGACGATCCTAATGATCCTTTCCGCAGCCTGTGGCTTTACATCGTTGAGCAGAAGCTCGATGAGAAGCAGGCCAAAGAAGCACTGAAACAGCGCTTCGAGAAATCGGACAAGGAACAGTGGGGATGGAACATTGTCGAGTTCTACCTGGGCAACATTAGCGAAGCAACGCTGATGGAACGCCTCAAGGCGGACGCAACGGATAACACCTCGCTCGCTGAGCATCTCAGTGAAACCAACTTCTATTTAGGTAAGTACTACCTAAGTCTGGGGGATATGGACAGCGCTACGGCACTGTTCAAATTAGCGGTTGCTAACAACGTACATAACTTCGTTGAGCACCGTTATGCATTGTTGGAATTATCGCTCTTGGGCCAGGAGCAAGACGACCTGGCAGAATCGGACCAGCAATAGCTGACGACATAAACATCAGCCCGTAATCTTTTGATTGCCATCACCTTCACTGGTGAGGGCGTTGTTGTTCGTCAATACACCTAATTTGAGCCGGTTCACACTTTTCAATGAAAATTGCTAATCATTTTCACGATGAGCTAAGTAGACTGGCCGCCATTAATATCGAGGCACTTGTACTACATGGCTGAATTCGAAACCACTTTTGCAGATCTGGGCCTGAAGGCTCCTATCCTTGAAGCCCTTAACGATCTGGGTTACGAAAAACCATCTCCGATCCAGGCTGAGTGTATCCCACACCTGCTTTCTGGTCGTGACGTGCTGGGCATGGCCCAGACCGGTAGCGGTAAAACCGCAGCATTCTCGCTGCCGCTGCTGAACAACATTGATCCGGACCTGCGTGCACCGCAGATCCTCGTCCTGGCTCCAACCCGTGAACTGGCTGTTCAGGTTGCTGAAGCAATGACGGAATTCTCTAAACATATGCGCGGCGTAAACGTGGTAGCCCTGTACGGCGGCCAGCGTTATGACGTGCAGTTACGCGCCCTGCGCCAGGGCCCACAGATTGTTGTCGGTACGCCGGGCCGTCTGCTGGATCACCTGAAGCGCGGTACCCTGGACCTCTCTAAGCTGAGCGGCCTGGTACTGGATGAAGCAGATGAAATGCTGCGTATGGGCTTCATCGAAGACGTTGAAACCATCATGGCGCAGATCCCGGAAGGTCATCAGACCGCTCTGTTCTCTGCAACCATGCCAGAAGCGATCCGTCGCATTACCCGCCGCTTCATGAAAGAGCCGCAGGAAGTGCGTATTCAGTCTAGCGTGACCACTCGCCCGGACATCAGCCAGAGCTACTGGTCTGTATACGGCATGCGCAAAAACGAAGCGCTGGTCCGTTTCCTGGAAGCGGAAGATTTTGATGCGGCGATTATCTTCGTACGTACCAAAAACGCGACCCTGGAAGTGGCTGAAGCGCTGGAGCGTAGCGGCTATAACAGCGCAGCGCTGAACGGCGACATGAACCAGGCGCTGCGTGAGCAGACTCTGGAGCGTCTGAAAGACGGTCGTCTGGATATCCTGATTGCAACCGACGTGGCAGCACGTGGTCTGGACGTTGAGCGTATCAGCCTGGTTGTAAACTACGATATCCCAATGGACTCCGAGTCTTACGTTCACCGTATCGGCCGTACCGGTCGTGCGGGTCGTGCGGGCCGTGCGCTGCTGTTCGTTGAGAACCGTGAGCGTCGTCTGCTGCGTAACATTGAACGCACCATGAAGCTGACCATTCCAGAAGCTGAGCTGCCAAACGCAGAACTGCTGGGCAAACGCCGTCTGGAAAAATTCGCCGCGAAAGTACAGCAGCAGCTGGAAAGCAGCGATCTGGATCAGTACCGTGCGCTGCTGTCCCAGATCCAGCCTGTCGCTGAAGGCGAAGAGCTGGATATGGAAACTCTGGCCGCAGCACTGCTGAAAATGGCGCAGGGCGAACGTAGCCTGATCGTGCCACCTGATGCACCGATGCGTCCTAAGCGTGAGTTCCGTGACCGTGACGATCGTTTCGAACGTCGTGGCGACCGTAACGACCGTGGTCCACGCGGTGACCGTCCAGAGCGTGGTGGTGAAGACCGTCCACGTCGCGAGCGTCGTGACGCTGGCGAAATGGAACTGTATCGCATTGAAGTGGGCCGTGATGATGGTGTTGAAGTTCGTCACATCGTTGGCGCGATCGCTAATGAAGGCGACATCAGCAGCCGTTACATCGGTAACATCAAGCTGTTCGGTTCACACTCAACGATCGAGCTGCCAAAAGGCATGCCGGGCGAAGTACTGCAGCACTTTACTCGCACCCGCATTCTGAACAAGCCAATGAACATGCAACTGATGGGTGATGCACAGCCTCGCTCTGACCGCGGTGGCGAACGCCGTGGCGGTGGTCGCAGCTTCGGTGGCGAGCGTCGTGAAGGCGGTCGTAGCGAAGGTCGCACTGGCGAACCTCGTCGTTTCTCCGGCGAGCGCCGTGAAAATCGTGGCCCACGCCGCGAAGAAGGCACCAGCCGTCGTCGTTTCGGTGACGCGTAAGCCTTTTCGCTTTTGACGTAAAGTAAAATATACAGCCCCGATAGTTGTTATCGGGGCTTTTTTTATTCCTTTTGTACTCTTGTACTGGTACAGTGCGTCACATTAAAATGCACACCACATTTTTGACTGGAGATAAGGCCGCATGGCAACACTAACCACCACCCAAACGTCACCTTCGCTGCTTGGCGGCGTGGTGATCATCGGCGGAACCATTATTGGTGCCGGGATGTTCTCCCTGCCAGTGGTTATGTCCGGTGCGTGGTTCTTCTGGTCGCTGGCGGCGCTGGTTTTCACCTGGTTCTGCATGCTCCATTCCGGGCTGATGATCCTTGAAGCAAACCTGAACTACCGCATTGGCTCCAGCTTCGACACCATCACCCGAGATCTGCTGGGCAAAGGCTGGAACATGGTGAACGGGTTGTCCATCGCGTTTGTACTCTATATCCTGACCTACGCGTACATTTCAGCGAGCGGGTCGATTCTGCATCACACCTTCTCCGAGATGTCGCTGAACGTTCCGGCGCGTCTGGCGGGTCTCTGCTTCGCGCTGGGCGTGGCGTTTATCGTCTGGATGAGTACCAAAGCGGTCAGCCGCATGACGGCGATCGTGCTGGGCGCCAAGGTCATCACCTTCTTCCTGACCTTCGGCAGCCTGCTGGGGCACGTCACGCCGGCCACGCTGTTTAACGTTGCGGAAGTGAACACCTCCTACACGCCATACCTGCTTATGACGTTGCCATTCTGTCTGGCGTCGTTCGGCTACCACGGCAACGTACCGAGCCTGATGAAGTACTACGGCAAGGATCCGCGCACCATCGTGAAATGCCTGATTTACGGCACGCTGCTGGCGCTGGGGCTGTATGTGATCTGGCTGCTGGGGACGATGGGTAACATCCCGCGTCCGGAATTTATCGGCATTGCGCAGAAGGGCGGTAACATTGATGTGCTGGTACAGGCGCTGAGTGGCGTGCTGAACAGCCGCAGTCTGGATCTGCTTCTGGTGGTCTTCTCTAACTTTGCGGTGGCGAGCTCATTTCTCGGCGTGACGCTGGGCCTGTTTGACTACCTGGCAGATCTGTTTGGTTTTGATGACTCTGCGATGGGGCGCTTCAAAACGGCGCTGTTAACCTTCCTGCCGCCGATTGTGGGCGGCCTGCTGTGGCCGAACGGTTTCCTGTACGCCATCGGCTATGCAGGACTGGCGGCTACCATCTGGGCGGCGATTGTACCGGCGCTGCTGGCGCGTAAATCACGTAAGCGCTTCGGCAGCCCGAAATTCCGCGTCTGGGGCGGAAAACCGATGATTGCGCTGATCCTGGTATTTGGTATCGGCAACGCGGTGGTGCACATGCTGTCGAGTTTTAATCTGTTGCCTGTGTATCAGTAAACAGAAAGCCCGGTGGCGCTACGCTTACCGGGCCTACAGGGATCGCGTAGGCCGGATAAGGCGAAGCCGCCATCCGGCAAAAAACTACCCCACCAACTCCTCTTTCACCTGCATCGCCAGATCAAATGAATGCAAACGCGCCTGATGATCGAAAATCTGGCCGTTGACCATAATTTCATCCGCCTGCGTTTCTCGTAGCACTGCCGCCAGACCGTGACGCACCTTCGCCTTATCACCCACCAGCGACATGCTCAGGGCCTGCTGCACGCCATACTGCTCGGAGGCCGACCACAGCTGATGCATATTTTCAACCGGTGGCGGCAACTGGCCCGTCTCGCCGCGACGCAGCTTCACAAACGCCTGCTGCATGGAGGTAAACAGGAATTCCGCGTCGCGGTTGCTGTCGGCGGCAATGATATTGATGCACACCATCGCATACGGCTTCTCAAGACGCTCGGAAGGCTTGAAGTTTGTGCGGTAGAGATGCAGAGCCTGATGCAGCATATCCGGTGCGAAGTGGGAAGCGAACGCGAACGGCAGCCCCAGCTGTGCGGCAAGCTGTGCGCTGTACAGACTTGAGCCTAACAGCCACACCGGGATTTTCTCGCCGTAGCCCGGCACCGGGCGCACGTGCGGGTTAGGATCGCTCGCATCGAACCAGTCTACCAGCTCCGCTACATCACGCGGGAAGTTGTCGATATCGCCGCTCATATGGCGACGCAGGGCGCGCATGGTCGGCTGGTCGCTGCCCGGCGCGCGGCCAAGACCCAAATCAATGCGACCGGGGTAGAGTGTATTCAGGGTACCAAACTGCTCGGCAATCACCAGCGGGGCATGGTTCGGCAGCATCACGCCACCGGAGCCAAGGTGCAAAGTAGTGGTATTCGCCGCCAGATAGCCAATCAGTACTGAGGTGGCGGCGCTGGCGATGCCCACCATATTATGGTGCTCCGCCAGCCAGTAGCGGTGATAGCCACGTTTTTCGGCAAGCTGAGCCAGATCCAGAGAGTGCGAAAAGGCTTCTCTTGCCGAGGAGCCTTGTGGAATCGGTGCCAGATCCAGCACCGAAAACGGAATGGTTTTGTCAGTCATAACAGCTCACTTTGTCGACGGTCAATCTTTAATACTGCATTAAAAAATGATAACCGTTGTTAACAAAGTGAGCTTTTTTACCCCTGCAATTCCAGCCCGGCGAGACGTTTCCAGTAACCGTTGCAGTCGCTGTTTGCCGTCAGCGGCAGCGGCGAGGCGCCGTTTTCGTTGGTGCGGAAGGCGTCCAGCATGGCGAACACGCCGGTATCGAGCGGCGAAAGACGCACCATATCCACCAGCCCATGCATTGACGCCAGCTCGTTGCCGAGGTTATAGACGTAACCGCTCATAGTCTGAATGCCGTTGAGGACAAACACCTGCTGATTCTCCTGCGACAGCATGCTGCGTCCGTTCGGGTACTTAATGCAGCAGGTTTCACACTCGTCTTTCGGGCGATCTTCGGAACGCGCGGTGAAGCAGCGGGCAGAGTAGGCCAGCGGCAGATGGCCGTAGCTCAGCACTTCGACTTCAAACTGATTGCGAATGCCCAGCTCGTCACACTGATTTAGCAGGTTGACCAGCCAGTCGCGGGAGAGCTCAACCGGCATGCACCAGCGTGTCATCCCCTGTTTGAGCAGCAGGCGCAAGGTCACCGCGTTATAGCAGTTCAGCGCATGTCCGGCGACAAACGGCAGCTTACGCTCGGCGCACATGTTCACCACGCCCAGGTCGCTCGCCTCCAGCAGGAACTCACCGTTTTCGACGTAGCGCTTCAGCTCGCCCAGTTCAGAGGACGCCTGCACCAGCGCCAGCGTCGAGAGCACCACCTGCTTGCCGCTGCCGGCCAGGCTTTTCGCCATATCCAGCCAGTCGCCCACTTTGGTGGCGCGGCGCTTGCTGCACACCGCTTCGCCGAGGTAAATCACATCGGCGCTGCTGTTAGCCGCCTGCTGGTAAAAATCTTCCAGCGTCTCTTTTGGCCAGTAGTAAAGCACCGGCCCTAATGAATATTTCATGATTATCTCACTGCCATTTACGGTGATACGCGCCGAGCGTGGTTTGCGTGCCTTCGGACATCGCGCCGAGCGTCTCCATCCAGGCCGCCTGCGGGGCGTAGTTTTGCGGGTCCGCCATGCAGCGGTCGATGGCCTGACGCCACACCTTCGCCACCTGGCTCACGTAGGCCGGGCTACGCTGGCGGCCTTCGATTTTCACCGAGGCAATGTTGGCGGCCAGCAGTTCCGGCAGCAGCTCCAGCGTGTTGAGGCTGGTGGGCTCCTCCAGCGCGTGGTAGCGCTCGCCTTCCACCAGATAGCGGCCTTTGCACAGCGTCGGGTAGCCCGCGTTTTCACCGTCCTGATAGCGGTCGATTAACACATCATTCAGGCGCGACTCCAGTCCCTGCGGCGTTTGCTGCCAGCGAACGAAGCGGGCAGGCGAGCAGGCACCGACGGTATTTGGCGATTCCCCGGTAAGATAGGAAGAAAGATAGCAGCGGCCTTCGGCCATGATGCACAGGCTGCCGAAGGCAAAAACCTCCAGCGGCACTGGCGTGACGCGCGCCAGTTGCTTAACCTGATGAATAGAGAGCACGCGCGGCAGCACCACGCGGGCTACGTCAAAGTGTCGATGATAAAAACGCACGGCCTCTTCATTGGTGGCCGATGCCTGAACAGAGACGTGGCGCTCAATATGCGGATAACGTTCTGCCGCATACTCAAGCATGGCGAGGTCAGCCAGGATCAGCGCATCTGCGCCCAGCTGGGCCGCCATATCCACGGCGCGCTGCCAGCGGGCATAGCCATCAGGATGGGCAAAGGTATTGATGGCGATGTGCAGTTTGCGCCGGTGCTGGTGAACGAAGTTAACGGCTTCCTGAAGCTTTTTCTCCGTAAAGTTAAGACCCGCAAAATGGCGGGCGTTGGTATCATCTTTCAGCCCGATATAGACCGCATCGGCCCCATTTTCGATGGCCGCCTTAAGCGCCGGAAGGTTTCCGGCAGGGCAGAGCAGCTCCATAATTTATCCCGATGTTGTCGATCGCAGGGATCGTAAAAAATGTTAACGAGCTGGGATTTTAATTAACCCATACGCGACAATTTTTGATTTAAGGCAGCTAATGGCGTATTGATGGCACCAATAATGAGGTATACCGGACAACGGTTTGTTGATTTACGCCGCTATCTTCTTGTCGGGATATGGCAAAATAGCAGGATTATAGCTATCAGGGAGTAAAGCTCGTGCTGGATAAACTGCGTTCACGTCTCGTACAATTCGGTCCATCAATGCTGAGCGTGCCGGTAAAACTGGCGCCGTTCGCGCTTAAACGCCAGGTGCTGGAACAGGTACTGAGCTGGCAGTTCCGCCAGGCGCTACAGGACGGTGAGCTTGAGTTTCTGGAAGGCCGCTGGTTAAAGATTGAAGTACGCGATATCGGGTTGCGCTGGTTTACTTCCGTAGAGAACGATCGGCTTATCGTCCGTGAAACCGCCGAGGCGGATGTCAGCTTTAGCGCGGATGCCAGCGATCTGCTGATGATCGCCGCGCGCAAACAGGATCCGGACACCCTTTTCTTCCAGCGTCGTCTGGTGATTGAAGGCGACACGGAGCTCGGTCTGTACGTCAAAAATTTAATGGATGCCATTGAGCTGGAGCAGATGCCGAAAGCACTGCGTATGATGTTGATGCAAATGGCAGATTTCGTTGAGGCCGGGCTAAAAACCCCGCCGGACAGTAAACACACTTCAGTAGGTGAACCATGCTGATTCGAGTCGAAATTGGGATTGATGCGCCGGGTATCGATGCGTTGTTACGCCGCTCTTTTGCAGGCGACGCCGAAGCTCAACTGGTTCACGATCTTCGCGAAGATGGCCTGATTACGCTGGGCCTGGTTGCCACCGACGATGAAGGGCAGGTAGTCGGCTACGTGGCGTTCAGCCCGGTGATTGTGCAGGGTGAAGAGTTGCAGTGGGTCGGAATGGCGCCGCTGGCGGTGGATGAAAACTACCGTGGACAGGGCCTGGCACGCCAGCTGGTCTATGAAGGGCTGGATTCCCTGAATGAATTCGGCTATGCCGCTGTCGTCGTTCTGGGCGATCCGGCGTTCTACGAGCGTTTAGGCTTTGAGCCAGCGTCCAGATACGATCTGCGCTGCCACTGGCCAGGCACGGAAACATCTTTCCTGGTACATCCTCTGGCGGACGATTCGCTCGATGGGGTTACCGGTCTGGTGGAGTACCACGATCATTTCAATCGTTTTTAAGCAGGCTTTCGCGTAGCGCCTCGAAAGAGCCGTCCCCGTTGACGAGACGCTCTTTCTGGCGCTTCGTCAGCTGCTTAATGCGGTATTCCAGCCTGAGCGCCAGGGATCTGTCGCCCACGGCGGCTGAAAACGCCAGCTGAAGTTCACCTTTCCCCCGCAGTGCTTTCGCCCCTTTTCCCGTTTGATGTTGTAAAAAACGCCGTGCCACATCGGTAGTGATCCCGGTGTAGAGTGCGTTATCAGCGGTTCGGACAAGATAGAGAAACCAGCACACGGTAAACAGATTCAGTATGTTAAGGTGAACGCACCATAGCATGAGAGAGAGCGAAAATGGAAACACTGGCCGCCATTAACCGCTGGCTGGCAAAGCAGCATGTTGTGACCTGGTGCGTCTGTAAAGACGAGGAGATGTGGTGCGCAAATGCCTTTTATTACTACGATCCCGAGCGCGTGGCCTTTTACGTGATGAGCGAAGACAAAACGCGGCATGCGCAGATGACGGGCCAACAGGCAAAAGTGGCGGGCACGGTAAATGGTCAGCCTAAAACCGTTGCGCTGATCCGCGGGGTCCAGTTCAAAGGCGAAATTCGTCGCCTGGAAGGTGAGGAAAGCGACGCCCAGCGTAAACGCTATACGCGCCGCTTCCCGGTGGCCGCAGCGCTAAAAGCCCCGGTGTGGGAAATCCGCCTCGATGAGCTGAAATTTACCGACAACACCCTGGGCTTTGGCAAGAAGCTGCACTGGTTACGCACCGAGCAGGCGTAGCGCTTCGCGGTTAAACGCTGGAAGATCGTCCGGCGTACGGCTGGTGATCAGCTGATCGTTATCGTTCACCACTTCCTGATCGTAGAACTCGGCACCGGCGTTTTTCAGATCGATAACGATCGGTTTCACCGCGGTGAGCTTACGCCCGCGTACCACCTCGGCGCTGATCAGCAGCTGCGGGCCGTGGCAAATGGCAAACACCGGTTTACCGGTGCCGACGAAGTCACGGGTAAAGGTGACGAAACGCTCGTCCCCGCGCAGGGAATCCGGTGAATGGCCGCCCGGTAACAGCAGGGCGTCGAAATCCGACGGGCTGACGTTATCAATGGATTCGTCAATGGTCACGCTGGCTTCACCCTTGTGGCCCTTCACGGTTTTACCCGCTTCTTTTTCGATGGTGACCACCTCGTGGCCCGCCTTGCGGAATGCCTCTGCTGGCGACGTAAATTCTGAATCTTCAAACTCGTCGGTAATCAAGACTGCGATTTTTTTACCCATGCTTCCTCCGTTGTTTTCGCTTCAGACTGTTTTTTTCCCGTTTGTGGTAAATACTTACCGGTAACAGACTTTTAAGTGTGGTAGAGCAGGCCCAGATCGCAAACGGACAATTCTGTAAAGGGGACAAGATGAGTCAGGTACTGATTACCGGCGCAACCGGGCTGGTGGGTGGACATCTGCTGCGGCTGCTGATCCAGGATCGGCATATCAACTATATCGCCGCCCCGACGCGTCGCCCGCTGTTGGATATCACCGGCGTCTATAACCCGCACGATCCCCAGCTTACCGACGCGCTGGCGCAGGTGCAGGATCCCATTGATATCGCCTTTTGCTGCCTTGGCACCACCCGACGGGAAGCGGGCAGTAAAGAAGCCTTTGTCCATGCAGATTACACGCTGGTGGTAGATACCGCCCTGACGGCCAAGAAGCTGGGTGCTAAGCATTTCCTGGTGGTCAGCGCGCACGGCGCGAACGCAGGCTCGCCGTTTTTTTACAACCAGGTGAAGGGCAAAATGGAAGAGGCGTTAATCGCGCAGCAATGGGAGCGCCTGACCATCGTGCGGCCTTCCATGCTGATGGGCCACCGCGACGAACGGCGTTTTAACGAGTCTTTTTTCGCTCCGCTGTTTCGCATCCTGCCAGGTAACTGGAAGTCCATCGAGGCGCGGGATGTCGCGCAGGCGATGCTGAAAGAGGCACTGGCTCCGTCGCAAGAGGGGGTTAATATTATCCCTTCGGCAAAACTGCGTGAAATCGCGCAGGGCGAGGCGTAAACTTCCCCGGCTTATTAAATAACACCTTCCGGGGAATGGTATGACTGGTCAGTCTTCATCTCAGGCGGCAACACCTGTTCAGTGGTGGAAGCCCGCACTCTTCTTTCTCGTGGTCATCATTGGCCTTTGGTATGTGAAATGGCAGCCGTACTACGGTAAAGCCTTCACCGCCGCCGACACCCACAGCATCGGTAAATCGATTCTCGCGCAGGCCGATTCCAGCCCGCTTCGCGCGGCGTGGGATTACGCAATGGTCTATTTTCTTGCCGTCTGGAAAGCGGCGGTATTGGGCGTATTGCTGGGCTCGCTGATTCAGGTACTTATCCCGCGTAACTGGCTGATAAAAACCCTGGGACAACCGCGCTTGCAGGGCACGCTGCTGGGAACGATTTTCTCCCTGCCGGGCATGATGTGCTCCTGCTGCGCTGCACCGGTGGCGGCGGGTATGCGCCGACAGCGCGTGTCGATGGGCGGTGCGCTTGCCTTCTGGATGGGTAACCCCCTGCTGAACCCGGCAACGCTGGTGTTTATGGGCTTCGTTCTCGGCTGGCATTTCGCGTTTATCCGTCTGGCGGCTGGCCTGCTGACGGTGGTGCTTGTCGCTACGCTAGTGCAGCACCTGGTGAAAGACAACGAGGCCGGGCCTGCCTCCGTTGAGCTGGACCTCAGCGATCCGCAGGGCAGTTTCTTAGCTCGCTGGGGCAAAGCGCTGTGGCAGCTTTTCTGGAGCACAATCCCGGTCTATATCCTGGCCGTACTGGTGCTCGGGGCGGCGCGCGTCTGGCTGTTCCCGCATGCGGATGGCGCTATCGACAACACGCTGATGTGGGTGATTGCGATGGCGGTGGCCGGTTGCCTGTTTGTGATCCCAACCGCGGCGGAGATCCCGATTATTCAGACCATGATGATGGCTGGCATGGGTACCGCACCGGCGCTGGCGCTGCTCATCACGCTGCCGGCGGTGAGCCTGCCGTCGCTGATCATGCTGCGTAAGTCATTCCCGGCGAAAGCGCTGTGGCTGACGGCGGGGCTGGTGGCGTTGAGCGGAGTGATTGTGGGGAGTATGGCGCTGGTGTGAAAGAAAGCCCGGTGGCGCTGGCGCTTACCGGGCTTACAGTCAGGTGTGAATTACTTGATATAAGTAAAGGCGGTGGTGACGTGCTTCACGCCGCTCACCCGGCTGGCGATATCCGCCGCCGCTTTCCCTTCACGTTCTGTCACCAGGCCCAGCAGGAACACTTCGCCGTTCTCAGTGGTTACTTTCACGTTTGAGGATTTCACCTGGTCGGTACCCAGCAGCTGGGAACGCACTTTGGTGGTGATCCAGGTATCAGATGACGCGGTGCCGAGACCAATCGGCTGGCCCTGGCGGATCTCGTTAAACACTTCCGCCGTACCTTCTACGCCCATCGCGATCTGTTTGGCGCGCGAGGCGAGTTCAGGGGTTGGCGCCTGGCCTGCCAGCAGAACTTTGCCCTGATAAGCCGTCACGTTAATGCGTGCTTCCTTCTTGATCTGTTCGTCTTTCGACAGCGCACTGTTTACGCGCAGCTCAAGCGTACCGTCATCCACCTGCGTCCCAACGGTACGCGGATCGGTCGCTGCTTTGGTGCCGACCGCTGCGGTACCGACTACAGCGGCAGCGATGCATCCCTGAAGCAGTAATGCAGACATCACGACTGCAAGGGCCGATAAAACCTTCATGAGAACTCCTTAATCATCCTGGTGAGGGAAAAGCGTGTTATCGATCAGATCGCATAAGCAGTTCACCGTGAGCATATGCATCTCCTGGATGCGGGCGCTACGGTGCGAAGGAATGCGGATTTCCACATCCTGCGGCCCCAGCAGGCCAGCCAGCTCACCGCCGTCGTAACCGGTCAGGGCGACAATCGTCATGTCCCGGGTTACTGCCGCTTCAACCGCCTTAACGATATCCCGGCTGTTACCGCGCGTGGAGATCGCCAGCAGCACGTCTCCGGCATGGCCTAAGGCGCGCACCTGCTTGGCGTAAATTTCGTCATGCAGACGATCGTTGGCAATCGCAGTTAAGACCACGTTATCGGTGTTTAGTGCAATGGCTGGTAAACTCGGTCGCTCGGTTTCGAAGCGATTGATCATGCTGGCAGCAAAATGCTGTGCGTTGGCGGCGGACGTGCCATTGCCACAACAGAGGATTTTGTTGCCGTTGAGCAGCGACTGAACCAGCGTCATCGCTGCACGCGAGATCGCGTCCGGAAGGGCTTCCGCTGCGGCAATCTGCGTTTGAATGCTTTCTGTGAAGCACACTTTTATTCGTTCGAGCACGGTATCCCTTTAAAATCTTATTTATGCGTCTTCGCCAAACGCGTTTTTAAGCCAGTCGATCGCATTTCCGGTGAAGGCTACCACATCGAAACGGCAATCCACAGTATCAAAACTCCCATTATGGCGGGCAAGCCACAAGTGGGCAGTCTGTAATAATTTTTGTTGTTTGGCGAGCGTCACGCTGGCGGCAGCACCGCCAAAACGGGACGACTGTCGGTAGCGTACTTCAACAAACACGATGGTTTGACCGTCTTTCATAATCAGGTCAATCTCGCCGCCGCGCCCGCGAACGTTGGCGGCGACAAAGCGCAGTCCTTTGCCTTCAAGCCAGCGGCGCGCTTTTAGCTCCCACGCGTCGCCGGTCTCTTTGCGGCTTAACTGGCCGGGACGATCTGCCCCTGCTGGTATTTGAGCCATGATAACTTCCTGTTAATCACACAATCCTGATCGGCGGTCAGATCGCCGGTATTCCCGTTAAGCTCAAAGCCCGGTACCTGGCGCATCTGGGTAAAGTGGTTTGCCAGCGCCCAGGCATCGACGCCCATCGCGTACAGACGCGCCAGGGAATAATCATTGCGCACCGCGCCCAGCGCCTGCTGCATCAACTGCGGGTTGCTGCCTGCCAGCATAGGGATCTCGCTGTATTGCAGTCCTTCCATTTCCAGACGGAAATCCGGGCCTGCGGTACCCTGTGCGCTGCGGGAGCTGGCGTAGAGCGTTGCGCCGCTCTGGCTGCCGTTACGCATGGCGATCATTGGTTTGATAAAGGCGATCTCTTCCGGCGTAGCGACGATGTACGCCGAATCCACTTTACCGCCGCCGCTGATTTGCGCGTCGGTAGGGGGGGCTGGGATCGTCAGACCGCCGATGGTGACGCTCTGCTGCTGCGGCAGGCTGGCGGATACCGGGCTACCGTTGAGGGCAATACCTGCCCCGCCGTTCACGCCCGCTCTCAGTTCGGAAGCTGAGCCAAATTTCTGCTGCAACACCACGCCACCGCCAAGGGTCTGCCACTCTTGCGCAAAGGCGTTGGCAACGCGGTCGCCCAGCGTGCTGCGTGGGATCAGCAGCAGCGGCGCCTGTTTGCCCTGCTCGTGAATATGACGGGCCGCATCGCGGGCTTCATCCTCCGGAGAGAGGGCGAAGTAACAGATATTGGCGCGGTTCTGAACCTGCTCTGGCTGGTTCAGCGCAAGCACGTTCAGCGTGGTGTTGCTCTTCATCAGCGCTTCCACGTTGTTTTTCAACAGCGGGCCGACAACGATGCTGGCCCCGTCCTGCTGAACCTGCGCCAGCACCTGGTCAAGCGGCTGGGCGCTGGTGTCGTAGATTTTCAACTCTGCACCAGGGTTAGCGCTGGTGGTGGCCACAGCCTGCGGCTGGGCTGCTGGCTGCTGTTCCGGCTGCGCGGTTTGCGGCTGAGGTTGTTCTGCCGTCGCGGGCGCCGGAGTTTCAGCCGGGGCCTGTGTTGCCGCAGGCGCTGAGGTAGCGGGTTGCGTCGTTGGGGCGGTAACCGGATTCTGCATGGTGCCCTGGGCAGGGGTTTGCGCGGTGGTCAGGTCGCTGGTTTCGGCGGCTGACGGACTGACTACGTCATTCACATTCGCCGCCTGTGCTGCCTGCGCCGGAACGGCGCTGCCGGTGACGGCGGTAGTGCCGTTTTTCGCGGCTTCAAAACCTTGCTGAATGGCGCGGCCAAACACCGCTGCCTGGCCGTTTAACGGCAGCAGCAGGGCGATTTTGCTGGTGGAGGCGGGCTTAAAGTTTTGCACGTTCACCAGCTGCGTTGGCAGCATTTTTGCTCCCGGGTTTTGCGGGTAGCGCTTTTGCCAGTCGGTAATGCCGGCTTTCAGCATGTTCGGATCGCTGCGGTTGTTGAACCACATCTGTTGCAGATCCAGCCAGCCTTGCAGGACATTTTCATCGGCGTTGATCACCAGCGCTCTGGCCTGATCCTGGGTCATGGAGGCGAGTGCCTGCCAGGTTGCGTCAATATTTTTCTGCTTGTCCGCACCCGCGAGCAGAGGCTCCTGGGCAATCAGCGCGCGGAGAAGCGTCAGGGAGGGGCGACCCTGCTCAGCGGTGATACCGGCCTGCCAGAAACGGGCCTGCTGATTCTTATCCAGCGCGCTCAGTTCGATAGTGCCGAGGATCTTCTTCGCGCCGTCGAAATCTTTCTGCGCGACCTTCAGTTCTGCCGACAGCAGCGTCTGCTCATGGCGCTGATCGTCGTTAAGATCCTGCGGCAGCTGGCTGAACAGCTCGGCGGCCTGCTGGGTTTTTCCTTCCTTCAGCAGTGCACGAATGGCGAGTAATTGCCAGTTGATCCTGGTATCATTTGAACTCTGCGACATTTGTTGCAGATAAAAGCCAGAATCAGCCTGAGCGGATCCCTGCATATGAGCAGTGCTCTGGTCAGGTGCCTGGGTGCCGCAGCCGGTAAAGATCAGGGCTGCCAGCAGGAGGGGCACGCTGTGCGCGGCTTTTTTTCGAAGAAACGTTAACGGTACCATACTGTATCCAGTGATTTTTTTACGCAATGCTCAATATTAAATCGGCAATACGGACGAAACAATGAAACAACACGAAACGGCAGATAATTCTCAAGGCCAGCTTTATATTGTACCTACTCCTATCGGGAATTTGTCTGATATTACCCAACGTGCACTCACTGTATTGCAAGCTGTTGATTTAATTGCTGCTGAAGACACCCGTCATACCGGTTTACTGCTGCAGCACTTTGCCATTAACTCCCGTCTGTTTGCCCTGCACGATCACAATGAGCAACAAAAAGCCGAAACGCTGGTGGCGAAGCTGAAAGAAGGGCAGAACATCGCGCTGGTCTCCGATGCGGGTACGCCGCTTATCAACGATCCGGGTTACCATCTGGTGCGCACCTGCCGTGAAGCAGGGATCCGCGTTGTGCCGCTGCCGGGGCCGTGTGCTGCTATTGCCGCATTAAGTGCGGCGGGCCTGCCGTCCGATCGTTTCTGCTACGAAGGTTTCCTGCCTGCTAAATCCAAAGGCCGTCGCGACGTGTTAAAGGATCTGGAAGCAGAGCCGCGTACCCTGATTTTTTACGAATCAACCCACCGCCTGCTGGAAAGCCTGGACGATATGGTTACCGTCTGGGGCGAATCCCGCTACGTGGTGCTGGCGCGCGAGCTGACCAAAACCTGGGAAACCATTCACGGCGCGCCGGTTGGCGAACTGCTGGCGTGGGTGAAAGAGGATGAGAACCGCCGCAAGGGCGAAATGGTGCTGATTGTCGAAGGGCATAAAGCGCAGGAAGACGCCCTGCCTGCCGATGCGCTGCGTACGCTGACCCTGCTACAGGCTGAACTGCCCCTGAAAAAAGCGGCGGCGCTGGCGGCGGAGATCCACGGCGTGAAGAAAAATGCGCTGTATAAATATGCGCTGGAGCAGCAGGGGGAGTAAGCCCCTGCCGCCTGTTTTGCCGGGTGGCGGCTTCGCCTTACCCGGCCTACACCGTGTCAAAGCCTCACTATTTTCCCGGCATCGCCTCAAACACCAGCGTTTCCAGCGGTTGCAGCGTAATCACTACAGCGTTTTTATACTCCTCTGGTACGGTCGAATTACTGCCGTACACGGCTTTCAGGGTAAACTGCGAGCGCTCTCCTGCCGGGATCTCAAAATCTTTGGTTAAATCCAGGTAGTAACGTTGCGGCTTATCCGACGGGTTGCGTAAACCAAAAATCGCTTTGTCTTTACTCCATGAGGCCCAGCCGTAAACCTCAAGCGAAGTTGGGTCACCGCCAATCCAGTGCGTATCCACCAGCACGCTGGCATTCTCACGCGACCACTTCGCCGCCTGTGCCAGGGTGTCCCACTTCGCCTTGTTAAGCATGGACGGCGTGATGTACAGCTCCTGAAGTTGAGTTCCGGTCGCGAAGTAGCTCCAGACCTGATCGGCAAAATCACCGTCCGTTTGTACTTTCTCCAGTCCATAGTAAGCGTTCTCTGCACTGACGATCCCGTGGTACATCAGGGAGTTCAGCGGGAACAGCGGGCCTTTGCGTACGATGGAGCGATAAGTTTCGGCATCCCGGTAGGTCATCCACTGCTGCACTGGCGTGCCGGGACCGTACAGGTTGATATCATCGCCCTGACGCCAGATTGAATCAGCATAGAACAGCCAGGACGGGCTCGCGTCGGTCCCGGTGGTCAGGTTGATAAACAGGTTCGGGTTTGCGCTGCGCATGTTGTGCAGCAGGGCAATGGACGCGTCAAAATCCGATGCAAATGGGCTGCCCTTGATATGCGAATTGGCGTTACCCATTCCGTCGAGCTTGAACGAGGTAATGTGCTCGTTTTTGATCAGCTTAATGATCTGATCGTTAAAGTTTTTAAAGTAGTTCGGCCCCGACAGCGCCAGCTTGCCGTCTACGGTTTCGAAACCATACTCTTTTGCATGCGAGACGCGAATATCGCGCGGCTTGTTGTAACCGCCCCACGGTGAAAGCCACAGCCCAACCGAGCTATGCAGGCTATCGGCTTTTTCCCTGACTTTGCCAAAACCGTTGCTGAATGCCGGGCCAAACAGCCAGCGTCCGGTGCGATCGTCCCAGCCATCGTCCAGCAGGAACGCGTCCAGCGCCACCCCGCGTCCGGCAATAAATTCTTTATTCCATTCGTCCATCCGCCCAATGACATCCTGCTCGGAGTAAGGAGTAAAGAAGCCAATGTCCATCCAGCTGTTGTAGTGCAGATAAGGCTTATAAGGCCGCGGGCGCACGGCATCGATAAACTGGTTTACGCTGCGCCGCAGCTGATTAGTTTCCGGGAAAGTGCCGAACCAGGTGGTAAAACTGACCGGTGTCTCAGGCAGAATTGGCGTTTTCAGCTCCACGTTGAGGTTCGTGGTGGCTTCATAAGCGTAAGTATTCACAATCGGTTTGTCTGGCAGGATGAAGAACGAGTCGGCCACGATTGGCGAGCTGTTAATCGCCCCGTCAACGTAAGGTGCCTGAGACTGCTTCTTCGTCGGGAAGAAGGTCATTTTCGCTACGTCCCGCGGCTGCCCGACGGCGGCGATGGTGTAGCCGATGCTGGCGTATTTTCCCTTCACCAGGTTCAGTTTCACCGTTACGTTAAAATCCGGATGCGTAAAGTCGATGACTATCGCGTTGCCCTGCTTTTCGACGTGCTTGATTTTGAAATCAGCGGTGTGGATTTTTGTTTCATCCGGCAGTGTCAGAAAGAACAACTCCTGTGGCGTGAGCGGATGGTTAGCCTTGCTGTCCGTTACTACTACCGTTGCATTTGCATCATCAAACGAAAGGGCAATATTGTTGTTACTGAGCGCGTAGTTTGCTGCTGCCGCGCCATGAGAAACACAGAGAGCCAGCAGCGAGAGAGTGAGCCTTGTTTTCATCGGGGTAAGATCCTTATCAGTAATGCTTCAGCATTCGGTTGATGGACTGTTCCAGCCAGTAGCGCTGGGTGCCGAAGTTAATACGCAGGTAGTTTTCGCCGTTTTGTACGTAGTGGCTGCCATCTTCGATGACCACGCCAGCCTGTTTGGCGAAATGTTGGGTTAGCGCCGTCGCACTGCGATCGTCCGCACTGACGTCTATCCAGGCGAGATACGACGACTCCGGGTTCATCATCTTCCATGCAGGGAAGTGGGTCTGGATGGCATCCGCAAGGTAGCGGGCATTGCCGCGCAGATAACCATTCAGCGCGTCGAGCCATGGCAGACCTTGCTGATAGGCCAGAATAATCCCCCACACGCCGAAGATATTCGGCGAGGTAATGGAGTTCTTCTCCAACTGCTGGCGGAAACGCTGGCGCAGCGAATCGTCTGGAATCATTGAGTAGGATGTTTTTAGCCCGCCAAGGTTGAAGGCTTTATTGGGGGAGGTCAGCACAATCAGGTTGTCCTGGGCGGCACAGCCCGAAGTCAGACAGCTGACGAATGTACCGTCCAGAATGTGCTCGGCGTGAACCTCATCAACCACCAGAATCGTGCCGTAGCGCTTACAGAGATCGGACACCTGGCGTATCTCATCCGCGCGCCAGATGCGGCCCGAGGGGTTATGCGGCGAGCAGAAGAACCACAGTTTTGGACGGTGAGTTTTGAGCTGAACTTCAATCAGATTAAAATCCAGCTGATAGCGGTTTTCCTTCACGCTCAGCGGATTTGCAAGCACCCGCACGCCCTGTCGCTGTGTCGCCATCGCAAACGGGTCATACACTGGGGTGTTCATCATCACGCAGTCGCCGGGATTGCAGAACGCCTGAACCGTATAGTGCAGCGTAGAAACGGTGCCGTAGGTCAGGGTGATCCATGACTTATGCACCTCAACCTGATGACGGGTGCGCTGGAAGGCGATGACCGCATCGTAGAATTCGTCGAAGCACCAGGTGTAACCGAAGGTGCCATGCTCCACGATGCGCTGAAAGCCTTCAATCACGGCGGGTGGCGAGGTGAAATCCATGTCTGCTATCCACAGCGGGATAAATCCCTCCGGGACATCACCGAAACGCGAACACACAAACGCATGATCCCATTTACGGCATTTATCGCTTTTACGCTCAATGATTCTGTCGAAATCAAACACAACGACCCCCTGTTAAATTAAGGCTTCAATGCCGGATTTGACGCTCTGCACCTGTGGGCCGATGATCACCTGAACGCTGTGGGCATCAAGCACCACGACTGACAAGGCGCCAGCGGCCTTCAGCGCCTGCTGGTCGATAAGCCCCATATCTTTCACCACCAGACGTAAGCGGGTAATGCAGTTGTCGAGCGACTCAATATTCTCTTTACCGCCAAGCGCGCGAAGAATAAGCCCATGATCGTATTTTGATTTTCCACGTGCCCGGGTATTGGCTTCCACCGCCTGGAGCGCACCCTGCGCGTCAACATCACGGCCTGGCGTTTTTATATCGTGCTTGAGGATGTACCAGCGGAAGACGAAGAAGTAGATAGCAAACCAGGCAATACCCACCGGGAACAGCAGATACCATTTGGTCGACATCCCCTGCATGACGCCGAAGATCAGCAGATCCAGAATACCGCCGTCAGTGTTGCCGATGGTGACGCCGAGCAGCGCCATCACCATCAGCGCCAGGCCAGACATAACGATATGAAACGCGTAAAGCACAGGGGCAATAAACAGGAACAGGAACTCAATCGGCTCTGAAATACCCGTGACAACTGAAACCAGCACGCCTGAAAGCAGCAGCCCTTTAATCACCGGACGGTTTTCCGGGCGCGCGGTGCGGTAGATAGCGTAAGCCACGGCAGGCAGGCCGAAGATAAAGGTCGGCATAAACCCTTGCGATAAAAATGCCGTAATGTGCGGGCTAAACGGCAGACCCGCTTTCAGCTCGGCGTAGAAAATGTTCAGCGCACCGGCCACTTCCTGGCCGTTAACCATCTCAATGCCGCCCGCCGGGGTGAAGCGCACCATCGCCAGCAGTATGTGATGCAGGCCAAAAGGTTTGAGTAGCAGCACGCCCACGCCATACAGGAACGGCCCAAAGACGCTGGTGCTCTGGATGATATGACCAATTCCGGCAATGCCCATTGCCACATATTCCCACAGCAGGGGGATGACCAGGCCGACCAGCGACAGGGTGAGGGCGGTAATAATCGGAACAAAACGAATGCCGCTAAAGAAGGCAAATGCGTCGTGCAGCACTGTGTCCTGGAAGCGTTCGTGCAGGAAGTAGGTGATCACCCCTACCACAATGCCGCCGAGCACGCCCATCTCCAGCGTTTGAATGCCAAGCACGATGGATTGTCCCACCTGTCTCATGGTGGCGGCATCCGCAAGCTGGTGGGTGGCGGTCAGGTAGTAGTTGATGCTCATGTTCATCAGCATGTAGCCAACGAATCCGGCAAAAGCGCCCACCGCTTTATTACGCCTGGCAAGGCCCATTGGGATCGCCATGGCAAACATCAGCGGCAGATAGGTAAAAGCAAAGCCACCGACCATGGCGATAAAACCAAAGGTGAGCTGCGTTAACTCGCCGCCCAGAAAGGGAAAACTTTTGATGGTGGAAGGGCTGGTGACAGAACTACCGATACCTAACAACAACCCCATAAAGGCCAATAGCGAAACCGGGAACATAAACGTCTTTCCCAGGCTCTGGAAAAACTCCCACGCTTTCGATTTAAACGACTTTTCCTGTGTCATGTAGGGACTCCTCGGATTTTTAGGATAATGGAAGGCGCTGTCCGGCTTAAGGACGCGCCTTCATATTTGCGAGGCTTATAGTTATTTTTTAGGTACTAACGTTATGCGCGATGGGTTCAGGCTTCAGCCGGAAGCAGCAGCCGGTTCGCCGAGCCGCAAACGGTGATTTTGCTTCTGACCACCTCTTTCATGGCATCCATGCCGACGCGCATGTAGAAGCGCGGATCGTTGCCCTGTGGGTTCTCGGCAAACCAGGCTTTGACTGCGTCAGAGAAGGCGATTTTCAGCTCTGTTGCGACGTTAACTTTGCAGACGCCCAGCTCAATGGTGCGGCGCACATCCTCATCCGGAACATCGCTCGCACCGTGCAGTACCAGCGGCACTGTCACTACCTCGCGGATCTCGGCCAGCCGCTGGAAGTCGATTTTTGGGCGTTTGGTATAGAGGCCGTGCGCGGTTCCGATGGCAACGGCGAGGCTGTCCACGCCTGTCAGTTCGACAAAGCGTTTTGCTTCCTGCGGGTCTGTCAGGAACGCGCTTTCGGCGTCGACGCTCATGTCATCTTCCACTCCACCCAGTCGGCCCAGTTCGGCCTCGACGCTACAGTCGTTGAGGTGACAGAAATCGACGACCGATTTCACCAGCTTGACGTTTTGTTCGAAGGGGTAATGGCTACCGTCGATCATTGCGCTACGTACGCCGGTATGGACTTTGCGGCGAATGTCATCCAGCGATTCGTGGTGATCGAGGTGTAGCGCCAGCGGCATGTCATAAGTAAGGGAATATGCGCTGCACAAGGCGTAGATCTCTTCCAGCGCAATATGTTTAAACGTCCCCGGCGTACCCGCGAGGATCACCGGGGATCGCATTTCGCTACAGACTTCGAGGATCGCCTGGATCGTCTCGGCGTTATGAATGTTAAAGGCCGGAACGGCATAGCCCTTTGCCTGTGCGTCCTGCAAAAGATATTTGGTGGAAATAATACTCATGAGCCTGTCCTCTTAAGCCTGCCACGGATGAATAACGACGCCCTGGACCACACGGTTAACCGTACCGCTGGCGGATGGCGTATCTGGCGTATTGCCAACGTGCAGAGACTGGGTCAGTGCGAAGACCTGGGCGTACATCAGGAAGCAGAATGCCTGCTCCATATCGTTAAATGAACGAGAAGGCGGCAGCAGGATATGCGGGCCAGCTTCAATGACCGGATCCGTTTCGGCTGCAATGGCTACTACCCGCATAGCCTGACGATCGCGACGCAGCTCGGCGAGCAGATCCAGATCGTACTGACGCGTGTACGGATGGCTGGAGACAAACACGACGACCAGCGTTTCGTTGTCCACCAGTGACTTAGGCCCGTGACGGAAACCCGTTGGCGAATCGTAGAATGCCGCCAGCTTGCCGGCGGTCAGCTCCAGCACTTTCAGCGCAGACTCCCGTGCGGCGCCCTGTAATCCACCGCTGCCCAGATAAACAATGCGTTTCCACGGTTCGTTACCAAAGACGCCGGGGCTGAAATCGCCAAGCGATGTGAGGATCGCCTGACAGCGATCGGACACGTCGCGGAACGTTTTGCTGTTGATCGTTTCCGGTGCGAATACCGCCAGGCAGCTCGCCATCATGGTGGTGATGCTGCTTGTCATCGCGAACCCGCGATCGTGCGTTTCGGCTGGCATGAGCAGAGCGCAGGCGTTATCGCTGTCGACGGCATTCTGGTACAGGCTGCCCGCTTCATTACAGGTGATCGACAGGTGGTAGCACTCCGGTACGAACTGATTCGCCAGCTCAACGGCGGCGACGCTCTCCGGGCTATTGCCAGAACGGGCGAAAGAGACCAGAAGCAGCGGGTGCGCAGGGCTGAAATAATCCATCGGGTTGGTGACCAGATCGGTCGTAGGTATCGCGGTGATGTTTTTCCCCGTGTGGCTGGCAAGCCATGGCGCAATGATGTCGCCGATAAAAGCGGACGTACCCGCACCGGTCAGAACGATCCGCAGATCGGGCTTGCGCAACAGTGGTGTCAGAAAACTGTCGATCGACGCGCGCAGGTTATCAATATTGTTGAGCGAGCGAAGCCAGCTGGCTGGCTGCTGGCGGATCTCTTTTTCGGTCCAGGTGCCGGTGGCGGCGGTAGTGGTTTGTGGCATAACTCAGTCCTCAGTCGTGTGAATTCCACATCAGACGCTGGCAAACGTGTCGCTATCTTTCGTTTCGTTTCACTTGTTCACTTTAGCAGTTAAATAAAATCTATAGAAAAGAAATCGAAAGTTCAATGGCGTAAAAGAAATAAAACGAAAAGTGTGATCGCGAAAGGAAAGGAGAAAGTCAAGGAAAGGAAAAGAAAGGCCTTACGATCGTCTTCCGTAAGGCCAACAGGGCACATTGTGAAAGGGCTACAGGGAAAGAGCCTGACCCTGGATCCAAATCTGCCGGAGGTGTAAACCCGCATCCAGCGCAATAATATTGGCGCGTTTGCCCGGCGCTAACGATCCCAGCAGGTGATCCATACCGAGCAGACGGGCGGGATGCAGTGAAGCCATATGGATAGCTTGCTCTGGGGCGACCCCCGTATGCTCCACCATATTTCGCACGGCGGCATCCAGCGCGAGCGTGCTGCCCGCCAGCCCGCCTGAGGCCGTGCGGACAACGCCGCCCTGCATCTCGACACTTTCACCACACAACGTATAGCCCCCATCAGGCATACCCGCCGCCTGCATGGCATCGGTAATCAGCACCGTACGATCCTTCGCGCAGCAACAACACAGCCGCATGGCTCCAGGATGAACGTGATGCCCGTCGGCAATAAGCTCCAGCCACGCGCGTGGGTCCGTAAGGCCAGCGCCAACCATGCCGGGCTCCCGGTGGTGTAACCCCGTCATGCCGTTGTAGCAGTGCACCAGCCCGGCTGCGCCTGCATCAAATGCGGCCAGGGTTTGCGCGTATGTAGCGGCGCTGTGACCCAGCATGACGCGTATCCCTTTTTGCTTGAGGTGATGGATCGCCTTCAGGGCTTCCGCTTTTTCCGGAGCAAGCGCCACTACCCGCAGCGTGTTCTGCGAAACTGCAATCAGATCATCAAGTTCCGCGAGATCCAGTTCGCGAAACAGTTCTTGCGGATGTGCCCCTTTGTTCTGCGGCGTAAAGTACGGGCCTTCCAGATAGCTGCCCAGGACCTGCGCACCGGGGCCACCGACATGACAGCGTCGGGCAATGCGCCGTAACGCGCCATGGATCGCCTCCAGCGGAGCGGTGACGGTGGTAGGCAGAAACGCCCCCACGCCTTCACGCGCTTTATGCATGGCTAACCGGTCCAGTACGTCGGGGGCATCATCCATCACATCCACACCCGCGCCGCCGTGGACGTGGATATCAATGTATGCCGGGCAAAGCAGGTCTGCCTCGCGGGTGTTAACCCCTGCCGGAATCGGCTCGATGGCGGTGATGACGCCTCTATCCATGCGCAGCTGATGGTCATCCAGCCAGCCCTGCCCGGTAAGCAGACGACGCGCGCGCAGCAGCTGGCTCATATCCCTTCCTCGGCGGGCGCTTCCTCGCGACAGCGTGCAAGCTCATCCACCAGGCTGGTCAGGCCGCGATGGCCGCACTCCAGCGCCTGCAAACGAAATGCTTCACTGCTTAACCCGTCGCGCTCCAGAACCATCTCCAGCAAAAGCTGGAGATTGGTGCCGGTGATCACTTCGCTGCCGGGGTGTTGCATCGCGAGGGTAGAGGCCACACGAAACGGCGTACCGCCGAGAAGATCGGTGAGAAACACGATATCGTGTTCTGCATCCAAATCATTCACTGCCTGCTCAAGCTGCGCGGTCAGCCGCGCAGTGGTGGAGCTTTCCGGAAAATCGATGGCGATAAACTGCGGCTGTTCGCCGAGGATTTGCTTCATCGCCTGTTCCAGCCCGCTGGCAAAACCGCCATGACCCGTCAAAATAATGCCTAACATCGCAACCTCTTTGCTTTTACAGGAAGTGACAAAATTTACCGACAACGCCCAGCACCACGGTGATACCAATCAGGCGCAGCGGGCTCCAGCCACGGCGTACCAGCCAGAACATGGTCAGGGTGTAGACCAGCGGCAGAAAGGCGGGCATCAGTTTGTCGATCACGTCGGTTTGCAGTTTGACGACCGCATCCCCGGCTTTAATCTCGAGTGTGGTATTCAGGCGCACATAGGTTGCCACCAGTGCACCAATCACCGTCATCCCGACAATGGACGCAGCATGACCAACCTTTTTGGTGTTGGCCTTGATCAGCGGGATCGCGGCGACACCCATCCGGTAGGCATAGTGCGCCAGACCAAAACGCAGGCCGAGATGCACCACGTTAAACAGCACGATAAAGACCACGGCGCCAAGAATGGATCCCTGTAGCGCCAGGCTGGCGCCAATCCCCCCACAAATAGGCAGCAGGGTTAGCCAGAACATGGCGTCACCAATGCCACCGAGCGGTGCACCGACGGCAATTTTAGTGCTCTGGATGCTGTTCACATCCTGCTTGGAACGCTCCATTGCCAGAATAATGCCGATGACGAAGGTCACCAGGAACGGGTGGGTGTTAAAGAAGCCCATATGGCCTTTCATGGCGCGCGCCAGGTCCCGCTTATTGGTGTGGATCTTTTTCAGCGCGGGCAGTAGCCCATACAGCCAGCCGGAGGCCTGCATTCGCTCGTAGTTGAACGAGGCCTGTAGCAGCATGGAACGCCAGGCGACACGGTTAATATCCTTTTTCGTTAGCTCAGCGCCAATACTCTGGTCTTCGTAGACGTTTTCATTCACGCCGGTCAGCAGCGTCTCTTCACTTTCAGACACGCCCGGCAGGGTGGTTGGATTAGATGCCATCTTCAAATTCCTCTTTCTGGGCCGCAGGCGCCGTCGGTTCAGGCGATTTGCGCAGCAGGTCGATCAGCGCCATCGCCAGCGCAGCCGCGGCAATCGCCAGCACCGGCAGTTTCAGCCAGGCCGCGGCGACAAAGCCGATAATGAAGTAAGGGATGTAGACGTTTTTCATCATGATCTTCAGCAGCACGGCGAAGCCGATCGCTGGCATGATGCCGCCCGCGACGCCCAGACCGTCGATCAGACGTTCCGGCAGGACATCAATGGCGGTTTTCGCGTGTTCAGCCCCGAAGTAGATGGGCAGAAACGCACACAGGAAGTAGAAGACGCCGAGCGCCAGCAGTGCCAGATAGTTGACCCGTTCAATACCACGGGTGTCTGCGTTAGCCGCCATGCGATCGCAGCGGGACATCACGCCGGACATCACCGAGAAGAGGAAAGTGATCCCCATCTGAACCGCCACGGCAAACGGCACGGCGACCCCAACCGCGACATCCGGCTTCACGCCTGTGGTAATGGCAAATGTGGTGCCAACGATGGTGCCGATAATCACGTTTGGCGGCTGCGCGCCCGCCAGCGGCGCGAGACCCATCCAGACCAGTTCTAACGTACCGCCGGTCAGAATTCCGGTGTGCAGATCGCCCAGAATCAGGCCAACCAGTGGCCCGAGCACCACCGGACGGTGCATGTGTGTTAAGCCGTTAAACATATCCAGGCCCGCGATAAAGGCGAGAAGCCCCAGCGCGAAAGCCTGCAACAGACTGATTTCCATTGTGAATCCCTCAGAGCAGTTTAAAGAGATCCAAAGCAGTCTCTGTTGGAACGCCCTGAACGAAGCATTCCACTCCGGCCGCCTTCAGGCCGTTAAACGCGGCGATATCGTTCGCGTCTACAGATACCGTTTTGGCAATTTGCTGTTTGCCACTGGCGTAATGCATATTTCCGACGTTGATACGGGTGATGGGCACGCCGCCCTCGACCAGCGTTAAAAAATCAGCCGGTGTTTTACAAACCAGCAGAATTTTCTGCCGGTCGGCGGCGCGATGAATGTTGTCGATCACTTTTTGCAGGGACCAGAAACGCACGGCGATGCCTTCCGCAAGCACCATCTCCATCAGGTTTTGCTGAACCGGATCGTCTGCAACCTCGTCATTTGCCACCAGCACCAGGTTCGCCCCCGCAAACCCCACCCACTGTACGCCCACCTGACCGTGGATCAGGCGTTCATCAATGCGGCATAAGACAATGTTTGGCATAGCGTTTTCCTCTTTTTTAATTATGCGTGTTGAGTCGTTACGCCTTCGCAGGCGGCATGGTACTGCTGGAGTATGTCCTGAATGTGGTCGAGAATGAGCTCCTGTGGTATGGACCTGAGAGCACCCTCGCGAACTTTGCTGTACTGCAACGGCAGATACTGGCTGATCAGCGGCAGCGGGATCGGTTCATCCGCCAGGTTGCGTACCAGTCGCTCAAAAGCCTCGTCAATCTGACTGTCTGGCCAGTAATAGCGCACGCGGTCGGAATAGCTGTAACCGCGGGCCAGGCGACGGGCATTGCCGTCGCCGTGATAGTGGCTTTGCCAGTATTCCGGGCGATCGAGCATCACGTTTTCCAGGACGTGACGCAGTCCTGAGCAGGCTTTTGCCGGCAAAAGCTCTTCTTCAATTGCAGCCAGGGAGAACAGCGCTTCGCGCAGCGCGAAGGTTAGCGCAGGGCCGACTTTCAGAATGGCGAAGTGATCTTTCACCAACTGGCGCAGCGCCTGCGGCGTCTGGTAATCGGTAGAGTGTGCCTCAAATACGAGCGTGTCGTAGGCTTCAACCATCTTGCTCAGTGCGACGGCTTTATGCGGTTGATAGTCACAAACGTGCGCATGGTCGAACTCAACGCCAGGCTGAACCACCAGGCCAATAATGCGCGGCCAGATGTCGCTTAACCCTTCCTTCTCGAATGCGTGGCGGTGTGCCTCAAGCGTGGCACGTGCCGCCTCTGGTGTGGTGACCTCAAGCTCGGTCAGCGTTTCGTGTGCCCCACCGGGAACCGGAACTTCCGTGCCGATAACGTAGACCAGATCCGCTACGCCAAATTGCTCGAGACAGGTGGTTTCGGCAATTTTAGCCAGCCGAGCGGCACGCCCGGCAACGATTGCATCGGTTAAAGGAACCGGATCGTCTTCGCAGGACATGCTGCAATCGAGGTGAATTTTTTTAAATCCGGCCGCCACGTAGCTTCTGATCAGATCGTCGGCGTTCGCCATCGCCTGCAAAGCTGGCAGGTTTTGCCAGCGGTTAGGACCTAAATGATCGCCGCCAAGGATCAGCTGTGAGGTGGGGAAACCGAGGGATCCTGCCAGCTTGCAGACAAACCCATAAAAATCGGCGGGCGTCATACCGGTATAGCCGCCAAACTGATCCACCTGGTTTGAGGTGGCTTCAATTAGCAGAGGCGTCTGTTGTGAATGGGCGTAACGAATTGCAGCTTCAAGTACCAATGGATGTGCGGAACAGACGGCGTAAATCCCGTTTGTATTCCCCCGTTTATGTTGTTCCACCATTTCTGTCAGATGTTTCACTTTCCTCTCCATTTCGGATGGTGTTGGTATTCATCTTTCGTTTTGTTTCATTTGATACTGCATTATGGTGGGGTAAAAATAAAACGAAAGATAATAGTTTTCCGATCTGTTTCACAAAAGAAACATAATGAAAGGTTTCAGCGGCGGTTAAGCTTGCGTCTGCTCACCATACAGGGCTTGCATTCCCTCAAAAGAAAGGCGTTAATAAGCAAAACGAAATGAAACGAAAGTTTATTTACTAAGGAGCTCGTATGAGCAGCACCGATTCATCCGCAGAGAAGCGCATCACCGGCACCAGTGAAAGGCGAGAGCAGATCATTCAGCGGTTGCGGGCGCAGGGAAGCGTGCAGGTTAACGATCTTTCTCTTTTATACGGCGTGTCGACGGTGACGATCCGTAACGATCTGGCCTTTCTGGAAAAGCAGGGGATTGCCGTTCGCGCTTACGGCGGCGCGCTGATTTGTGAAGGTAATGCCCCCGGCGTGGAGCCGTCCGTTGAGGACAAAAGTTCCCTTAATACGGCTGTGAAGCGCAGCATCGCGCAGGCGGCGGCTGAACTGGTGAAGCCGGGTCACCGCATTATTCTGGACTCCGGCACCACGACCTTTGAAATTGCTCGCATGCTGCGCCAGCACACCGATGTTATTGCCATGACCAACGGGATGAACGTGGCAAACGCGCTGCTGGAAGCGGAGGGCGTAGAGCTGCTGATGACCGGCGGGCACTTGCGCCGTCAGTCGCAGTCCTTCTATGGTGACCAGGCGGAGCAGTCCTTACAGAATTACCATTTTGACCTGCTGTTCCTGGGCGTCGATGCCATCGATCTCGATCGGGGGGTGAGTACGCACAACGAGGATGAAGCCCGTCTGAACCGGAAAATGTGCGAGGTGGCGGAGCGTATTATCGTTGTCACTGATTCCAGCAAGTTTAACCGTTCAAGCCTGCATAAAATCATTGATACTCAGCGGATCGACATGATTATCGTTGATGAAGATATTCCGGCGGAAAGCCTGGAAGGGTTACGCAAAAGCGGGATCGATGTGGTGCTGGTCTAAAGAGGCTTTTCCCCTCACCCTAACCCTCTCCCCATAGGGGAGAGGGGACTGCTCGGTGCGGTTTTTTTACCCTCTCCCCGGTGGGGAGAGGGCAGGGTGAGGGGCCATCACGTCACCGGTGCCGGGTTAAACACCGCCAGCGAGTTATGCAATCCCCATTGATCGGAGAAGGTTTTCTTCCGTCCGCTTGCCACATCCAGAATGAAGTGGAACAGCTTCCAGCCCACCTCTTCAATACTCTCTTCCCCGGTGGCGATGGTGCCCGCGTTGATATCCATTAAGTCATACCAGCGGTTTGCCAGCTCGGTGCGGGTCGCCATTTTGATCACCGGTACCGCCATCAGGCCGTACGGCGTGCCGCGTCCGGTGGTAAAGACCTGTACCGTAATGCCGGATGCTACCTGCTGGGTGCCGCACACGAAATCACTGGCAGGCGTTGCCGCGTAGATCAGACCGCGTTTGGTTGGTCGCTGGCCAGGTGAGAGCACTTCCACAATCGCGCTCTGGCCGGATTTGGCAATCGACCCGAGGGCCTTTTCCACCACGTTTGCCAGGCCGCCTTTCTTGTTACCCGGAGACGGGTTGGCGCTGCGGTCGGTTTTGCCCATGTCGAGATAGTTATCGTACCAGGCCATCTCCTCCAGCAGGCGTTTGCCCACCTCTTCGTTAACGGCGCGCGGCGTGAGCAGGTGGATAGCATCACGCACCTCGGTGACTTCAGAGAACATCACCGTGGCGCCGCAGCGCACGAACAGATCGGAGGCATAACCTACCGCCGGGTTAGCGGTGACGCCGGAAAACGCATCGCTGCCGCCACACTGTGTCCCAACCACCAGTTCAGAGGCCGGGCAGGTTTCACGCTGACGTTTGTTCAGCTTCTCCAGATGGCGCTCTGCCACCTGTAAAATGTCGTCGACCATCGATCTGAAGCCGACATGGTGTTCATCCTGAAGACGCACAATACTGGCCTCGTCAACCGGAATGGCTTTCACATCCTCAGTACCCTGCAACAGGCGTTCTGGCTGCAATTTTTCACAGCCGAGGCCAATCACCATCACCTCGCCGCCAAAGTTCGGGTTAAGGGCGATATTGTGGATCGTGCGGATCGGCACGACCGCTGCGGGCGCGTTGATCGCCACGCCGCAGCCGTACAGGTGGTTAAGACCCACCACGCCGTCAACGTTGGGGTATTTCGGCAGCAGATCGCGCTCAATAATTTTCACCACGTAATCCACGACACCCGCCACGCAATGCACGCTGGTGGTGATGCCAAGCAGGTTTTTGGTTCCCACGCTGCCATCCGCGTTGCGGTAACCTTCGAAGGTATAACCCTCCAGCGGAGGTAACGGCTCAGGGACGCGGGTAGCCAGCGGCAACGTCTCCAGCGGCGGGGCGGTGGGCAGCTCAACCAGCGACTCCTCAATCCAGCTACCCTGCGGGATAGCGCGCACCGCATAGCCGATGACTTCGCCGTAGCGCACGATTTCGCCCTGCGCCGGGATATCGACCAGTGCGACTTTATGCCCCTGCGGAATGTGCTCAATCAGCTCCAGCCCGTCCGGGAACCGGGTACCCGCTTTTAAGCCATTGTCGTTGACAATAATCGCCACGTTATCGGTATCGTGCACTTTTATATAGAACGCCGTCGGCGACGCCTGTCGAATTTCAATATCGGCCATTGTTCACTCATCTCCAGCAAAATATCTGATACTAAATATAGCCAGATGGTTAATCGTTTCTTATTGAGGAAATAAAGAATGTCAGGAGAGGAAAAGTGAGAATGTGATCGCGATCGCTCCCGACACACTAATCGTTGATTCTGTGCATCAGCGCCCACTGCATTGGGCAAATGCTCAAAATAGCGTGCTAACCCCGTTGGATAATTGAGCATTGAGACAATGTGCTGCCGGGTGGTGACGATTATACTGAATGACGATTTTATAACGCCAAAATTCAGTCAGTAAATAAATATAACGCTGACGCTGAGTCGGAATAAATAAGAAAAGCTACTGGCTAAAACTGCGGAATTAAAAAAGGTATACGTAATGAGTAACGACATCTTCCCGAATAAATTTAAAGCGGCCCTTGCGGCGCATCAGATTCAGATTGGCTGCTGGTCTGCGCTGGCCAACCCCATCAGCACCGAAGTGCTGGGCCTGGCCGGATTCGACTGGCTGGTGCTGGACGGCGAACATGCGCCAAACGATATCAACACGTTTATTCCGCAGCTGATGGCGCTGAAAGGCAGCCACAGCGCGCCGGTGGTGCGTGTACCTACCAACGAGCCGGTGATCATCAAGCGTCTGCTGGATATCGGCTTCTACAACTTCCTGATCCCGTTTGTTGAAACGGAAGAAGAAGCGGTGCTGGCCGTAGCTGCCACCCGCTATCCGCCGGAAGGGATCCGCGGCGTGTCTGTCTCTCACCGCGCCAACATGTTTGGCACCGTGCCGGACTATTTCGCCCAGTCCAACAAGAACATCACCATTCTGGTTCAGATCGAGAGCCAGCAGGGGGTCGATAACGTCGACGCCATTGCCGCGACCGTAGGTGTCGACGGTATTTTCGTCGGCCCGAGCGATCTGGCGGCCGCCTTTGGTCATCTGGGCAACGCCAGCCACCCGGACGTGCAGCGGGCAATCCAGCACATTTTTGCCCGTGCCAAAGCGCACGGTAAACCGTGCGGCATTCTGGCGCCGGTGGAAGCTGATGCCCGCCGCTACCTGGAGTGGGGCGCAACGTTTGTCGCCGTCGGCAGCGACCTCGGCGTATTCCGCGCCGCCACGCAGAAATTAGCAGACGCTTTTAAAAAATAACCATCATTGAGGAAACAGATTATGACGCTGAAAGTGGGTTTTATTGGCCTGGGTATCATGGGCAAACCAATGAGCAAAAACCTCATCAAAGCAGGTTACTCACTGGTGGTTTTAGATCGTAATTCAGACGCGGTGGCAGAAGTGATTGCGGCTGGCGCAGAAACGGCGACAACTGCAAAAGCGATCGCCGAGCAGTGCGATGTCATTATCACCATGCTGCCAAACTCCCCGCACGTGAAAGAGGTGGCGCTGGGTGAGAACGGCATTATCGACGGCGCGAAGCCGGGTCTGGTGGTGATCGACATGAGTTCTATCGCGCCGCTGGCGAGCCGCGAAATCAGTGAGGCGCTGAAAGCGAAAGGCGTGGAGATGCTGGATGCGCCGGTCAGCGGCGGCGAACCGAAAGCCATCGACGGTACTCTGTCGGTAATGGTGGGGGGCGATAAAGCCGTGTTCGACAAATACTACGACCTGATGAAAGCCATGGCTGGCTCCGTGGTGCATACCGGTGAAATAGGCGCAGGCAACGTCACCAAGCTGGCAAACCAGGTGATTGTGGCGTTGAACATCGCGGCCATGTCCGAAGCACTGACGCTGGCCACCAAAGCGGGCGTTAATCCGGATCTGGTCTATCAGGCCATTCGCGGTGGTCTTGCGGGCAGCACCGTGCTGGATGCCAAGGCACCGATGGTGATGGATCGTAACTTCAAGCCGGGCTTCCGCATCGATCTGCACATTAAAGATCTGGCGAATGCGCTGGATACCTCCCACGGCGTGGGCGCGCAGTTGCCGCTGACTGCCGCCGTCATGGAGATGATGCAGGCGCTGCGTGCGGACGGTCTGGGCACCGCCGATCACAGCGCGTTAGCGTGCTATTACGAAAAGCTGGCGAAGGTTGAAATTGCTCGCTAATGACGTCCCGCCCGGTGGCGTTACGCTTACCGGGCCTACGGCTCAGGCATACAACTATGAAAATCGTAATCGCGCCAGACTCTTATAAAGAAAGCCTGTCTGCCACTGAGGTGGCGCAGGCGATAGAAAAAGGATTTCGGGAAATTTTCCCCGACGCTCATTACGTGTCTGTTCCCGTTGCTGACGGCGGAGAAGGTACGGTTGAAGCGATGATCGCCGCGACGCAGGGCACCTGGCAGCAGGCTGTCGTCACCGGCCCGTTAGGGGAAAAGGTGAAGGCCAGCTGGGGGATCTCGGGCGACGGTACCACCGCGTTTATCGAGATGGCCGCCGCCAGCGGCCTGGTACTTGTTCCTCCCGCGCAGCGTAACCCGCTGGTCACGACGTCGCGCGGGACGGGGGAGCTGATCCTCCGCGCGCTGGATAAAGGCGCGCGCAACATCATTATCGGTATCGGCGGGAGCGCAACCAACGATGGGGGCGCGGGTATGATGCAGGCGCTGGGCGCGAGGTTTACGGATGCGAACGGGACGGAGATCGGCTACGGCGGCGGCAGCCTGATGGCGCTGAACCGTATTGATATTTCGGATCTTGATCCGCGTCTTCAGGGGTGCGCAATCCGCGTCGCCTGTGACGTGACGAATCCGCTGGTCGGTGAAAGCGGCGCGTCGCGTATCTTTGGCCCGCAAAAAGGTGCCACGGAGGAGATGATCCTCGAACTCGACGCCAGTCTTAGCCACTACGCCAACGTGATCAAAAAATCGCTGCGCATTGACGTCAACCCGGTTCCGGGGGCAGGAGCGGCGGGCGGCATGGGCGCGGCGCTGATGGCCTTCCTGGGCGCTGAGCTGAAAAGCGGCATTGAGATTGTCACTCAGGCGCTCAATCTTGAAGAACATATTCACGACTGCACGTGGGTGCTGACGGGAGAAGGGCGCATCGACAGCCAGAGCATTAATGGCAAAGTGCCCGTCGGCGTGGCGAGCGTCGCCAAAAAATACCATAAGCCGGTGATAGGGATTGCCGGAAGTCTGACGCAGGATGTGGGTGTGGTGCATCAGTACGGCATCGACGCGGTGTTCAGCGTATTGACCCGCATCGGTTCACTGGAAGAGGCGTTCCAGGGAGCGTACGACAACATTTACCGCGCCTCGCGCAATATCGCGGCCACATTGCAGGTAGGCATGCGTAGCCAGGGGTGACAGCGGCGCGCAAACCCTCTATACTGCGCGCCGAAGCTGACCAGACAGTCGCCGCTTCGTCGTCGTCCCTTTCGGGGGAGACGGGCGGAGGGGAGGAAAGTCCGGGCTCCACAGGGCAGGGTGCCAGGTAACGCCTGGGGGGGAAACCCACGACCAGTGCAACAGAGAGCAAACCGCCGATGGCCCGCGTAAGCGGGATCAGGTAAGGGTGAAAGGGTGCGGTAAGAGCGCACCGCGCGGCTGGTAACAGTCCGTGGCACGGTAAACTCCACCCGGAGCAAGGCCAAATAGGGGTTCACATGGTACGGCCCGTACTGAACCCGGGTAGGCTGCTTGAGCCAGTGAGCGATTGCTGGCCTAGATGAATGACTGTCCACGACAGAACCCGGCTTATCGGTCAGCTTCAACTTCTTACGAAACCCCGCTTCGGCGGGGTTTTTGTTTTCTGAAGGTTGCATGCCGGGTCAGCGAAGCGCCAAACGACATCAATTCTCAATTTTGCGACGCCAAGCACATTTCACTGCTTTACCGATTATGCGTTCCTTTCATCTGCTGCGCATGATCGTAATCACAAAATTTAACGCTATAAAATTAGAAAATTTTAGTGTTGAACAGATGTTGTGAATGTTGAATCAGTGATGCTGAATGTTATTCATTTGATAATTTAATATTGAATCTAAAAACATTCTTCTGGTGAATGTGTGATATATCCCACTCTTTAACCGGAAGCTGAGAAAATATTCCTGATAAAGTTGATAAACCACAAAAATGTTTTAAAAGAATAATGATGGTTTATTAACCTTTAATTGCCTGAAAGATAGTCTTTATTAATATTGTTAAGGCAAAAAAATTCATGCTGGTTATTGCCATAAAATAAATTTATTACCGCGGATTTTGTTGATCAATATCAGCGTAATTGCGTATTTTTAGCTATCTAACTGTTTGAATAATAAGATTATAAATCGATTTTAAATGTGGTTGTAAAAAGGGCATCCTGGCAAATTGTGAGTAACAGCACATACCCCCTGAAACAATATTGGGTAGAATCCGCTGCGTCATAGGGAAATAAGCGCAGAATATTATGAATACTATTATTCTACCGAAAACACAGCACCTCGTGGTATTTCAGGAAGTCATCAAAAGTGGCTCTATAGGTTCTGCTGCAAGACAACTGGGGCTGACGCAACCTGCCGTCAGCAAAATCATCAGCGACATCGAATCCTACTTTGGGGTGGAAGTGATGGTGCGTAAAAACACCGGCGTAAAACTCACTGCCGCCGGTCAGGTGCTGCTGTCCTACGCTGAGTCGATCACCCGCGAAATGAAAAACATGGTGAGCGAGATCAACAGCCTCAGTTTCAGTACCGTCATGGACGTCTCCTTCGGCTATCCGTCGCTGATTGGCTTCACCTTCCTGTCCGGGATGATCAAAAAATTCAAGGAAGTGTTCCCGAAGGCGCGCGTCTCAATGTATGAAGCGCAGCTCTCTTCATTCCTGCCCGCCATTCGCGATGGCCGGCTGGATTTCGCCATCGGCACGCTGAGCGACGGGATGTTGCTCCAGGATCTTCACGTTGAGCCACTCTTTGAATCTGAGTTTGTGCTGGTGGCGAGTAAATCACGAACGTGCACCGGCCCGACCAGACTGGCGTCGCTCACGCACGAGCAGTGGGTGATGCCGCAAACCGATATGGGCTACTACAACGAACTCCTGACCACCCTGCAAGATAACCACATCAGCATTGAAAACATCGTCCAGACCGATTCCGTCGTCACCATCTATAACCTTGTTCTCAATGCCGATTACCTGACGGTGATCCCCCGTGACATGATTGCGCCATTCGGCTCGGACCAGTTTATTGTCCTGCCGGTGGAAGATGCATTACCCGTGGCGCGTTATGCCGCCGTGTGGTCAAAAAATTACAGTATTAAAAAATCGGCGTCAGTATTAGTTGAACTGGCAAAACAATATTCGTCGATGAATATCGAAAAACGACGATAGAAATAATGATGATTTAAAACACCCGGAGCGACGCTTTTTAACGCTCTGATACCCTGACTTTGCCTGAAAATAATGAATTATTATAACGAGGATATTATGCACATTACTTACGATCTCCCGGTGACCATTGACGATATTCAGGACGCCAGAAAAAGACTGGCGGGAAAGATCTATAAAACCGGTATGCCGCGCTCAAATTATCTGAGCGAACGGTGTAAGGGTGAGATATTCCTGAAATTTGAAAATATGCAGCGTACCGGTTCGTTTAAAATACGTGGGGCGTTTAATAAATTAAGCTCGCTGACCGATGCGGAAAAACGCAAGGGCGTGGTTGCCTGTTCCGCAGGGAACCACGCGCAGGGGGTGTCGCTCTCCTGCGCCATGCTCGGCATCGACGGCAAAGTGGTAATGCCTATGGGCGCGCCGAAATCCAAGGTGGCCGCCACGCGCGACTACTCCGCCGAAGTAGTGCTGCACGGCGAGAACTTTAACGACACTATCGCCAAAGTGAGCGAAATCGTCGAGATGGAAGGGCGCATTTTTATCCCGCCTTACGACGATCCGAAAGTGATCGCCGGTCAGGGCACCATCGGCCTGGAAATCCTCGAAGATTTATACGACGTGGATAACGTGATTGTTCCCATCGGCGGTGGTGGTTTAATTGCTGGTATTGCGACAGCAATTAAATCCATCAACCCAACTATCAATATTATCGGCGTGCAGTCTGAAAACGTGCACGGAATGGCGGCGTCGTATCAGACCGGTGAAATAACGAACCACCGCATTACCGGCACATTAGCGGACGGCTGCGACGTGTCTCGCCCGGGTAATTTAACCTTCGAAATCGTTCGTGAACTGGTTGACGACATTGTGCTGGTCAGCGAAGACGAGATTCGCAACAGCATGATCGCGCTTATTCAGCGAAATAAAGTGGTTACGGAAGGTGCTGGCGCGCTGGCGTGCGCGGCGTTATTAAGCGGCAAGCTGGACCACTATATTCAGGGCCGTAAAACCGTCTGCATTATTTCCGGTGGCAATATTGATCTCTCCCGTGTTTCCCAAATTACCGGCTTCGTTGACGCATAAAGGTGACCTATGAGCAACACAGAAAGCATTATCGTTGGCCAGACAAAAACGTCCTCCTGGCGTAAATCGGATACCACCTGGACGCTCGGCCTGTTTGGTACCGCCATTGGCGCTGGCGTGCTGTTCTTCCCCATCCGCGCAGGCTTTGGGGGGTTGATCCCTATTCTGCTGATGCTGGTTCTGGCGTTCCCCATTGCCTTTTACTGCCACCGCGCGCTGGCGCGTCTGTGTTTGTCCGGCAGTAACGTCTCCGGCAACATCACCGAAACGGTGGAGGAGCATTTTGGTAAGACCGGCGGGGTGGTGATCACCTTCCTCTACTTCTTTGCTATTTGCCCGCTGCTGTGGATTTACGGCGTCACCATTACCAACACCTTTATGACCTTCTGGGAAAACCAGCTCCAGATGCCTGCCCTGAACCGCGGCGTGGTAGCGCTGTTCCTGCTGCTGCTGATGGCCTTTGTGATCTGGTTCGGTAAAGACCTGATGGTGAAGGTGATGAGCTACCTGGTGTTCCCGTTCATCGCCAGCCTGGTGCTGATTTCTCTCTCGCTGATCCCGTACTGGAACTCAGCGGTGATCGACCAGGTTAACCTGAGCGATATCGCCTTCACCGGTCATGACGGCATTCTTGTCACGGTGTGGCTGGGGATTTCCATTATGGTCTTCTCCTTCAACTTCTCGCCTATCGTCTCCTCGTTTGTGGTCTCCAAGCGCGAAGAGTACGAGCCGGAGTTTGGTAAAGAATTCACCGAGCAGAAATGTTCCAAAATCATCGGTCGCGCCAGCCTGCTGATGGTGGCGGTGGTGATGTTCTTCGCCTTTAGCTGCCTGTTTACGCTCTCTCCGCAGAACATGGCGGACGCCAAAGCGCAGAACATTCCGGTGCTCTCTTACCTGGCGAACCACTTTGCGTCGATGTCAGGCAGTAAATCCACGTTCGCCACGGTGCTGGAGTACGGCGCGTCCATCATCGCGCTGGTCGCTATCTTTAAATCCTTCTTCGGTCACTACCTGGGCACGCTGGAGGGGCTGAACGGCCTGATCGTTAAGTTCGGCTACAAGGGCGACAAGAAGAACGTCTCCGTGGGCAAGCTGAACACCATCAGCATGGTCTTCATCATGGGCTCCACCTGGATTGTGGCCTATGCCAATCCGAACATTCTTGACCTTATTGAAGCTATGGGCGCGCCAATTATCGCCTCTCTGCTGTGCCTGCTGCCGATGTACGCCATCCGCAAAGCACCGGCGCTGGCGAAATACAAAGGCCGGACCGAGAACATCTTCGTAACCGTGGTCGGCCTGCTGACCATTCTGAACATCGTGTACAAACTGTTTTAAACCAAAGCTCAGGAAGAGCGGAGCCATACCATGATTGAGTTTCCGGTAGTACTGGTCATTAACTGCGGATCGTCCTCTGTTAAGTTTTCGGTGCTGGACGCCGCAGGCTGCGATGCCCTGCTGACGGGCATTGCGGACGGCATCAACACAGAAAAAGCCTTTATTTCCGTGAATGGGGGTGAGCCAGTCAGACTGGCTCATCAGGACTACGAAGGGGCGCTGGCCGCCATCGCCCTGGAGCTGGAGAAGCGCGACCTGATGGGCAGCGTGGCTTTGATTGGCCATCGCATTGCCCACGGCGGCGATCTCTTCAGCGAGTCGACCCTGATCACGGAAGAGGTGATGGAGCAGATCCGCCAGGTCTCCCCGCTGGCGCCGCTGCATAACTACGCTAACCTGAGCGGCGTGGAAGCCGCAGAGCGACTCTTCCCCGGGGTGCAGCAGGTGGCGGTATTTGATACCAGCTTCCACCAGACCATGGCGCCGCAGGCGTATCTGTACGGCTTGCCGTACCGCTTTTTTGAAGAGCTGGGCGTGCGCCGCTACGGCTTCCACGGCACCTCTCACCGCTATGTGGCGGCGCAGGCGCACGCGCTTCTCGGGCTCTCCGCCGAAGACAGCGGCCTGGTGATTGCCCATCTCGGCAACGGGGCGTCCATTTGCGCGGTGCGTAACGGCAGAAGCGTGGACACGTCCATGGGGATGACGCCGCTTGAAGGACTGGTGATGGGCACGCGCTGTGGCGACGTAGATTTTGGCGCGATGGCGTGGATTGCCCGGCAGACCGGCCAGACGTTCGAGGATCTGGAGCGCGTGGTCAACAAAGAGTCCGGGCTGCTGGGGATCTCCGGCATCTCCTCCGATTTGCGCGTGCTGGAGAAAGCCTGGCATGACGGCAACGAGCGGGCGCGGCTGGCGATAAAGACCTTTGTCCACCGCATAGCGCGGCATATCGCCGGTCATGCCGCATCCCTGCACCGTCTGGATGGCGTGGTGTTTACCGGCGGGATCGGTGAGAACTCCGTGCTCATACGCGCGCTGGTGGTGGAGCACCTGAAGGTGTTTGGCATCATCCTCGACGAGTCCAAAAATGCCCTGCCGGGCAGCGCGGGTGAGCGCGTGATCTCCACCGAGTCGTCCCGCGCGGCCTGCGCGGTGATCCCTACCAATGAAGAAAAAATGATCGCGCTGGACGCCCTCCGTCTTGGGAAGGTCACCCCGGCTGCGGCTTACGCCTGATAAAGCGAGAATCTGATGAAAGTAACAATCGATACGGGCGTCGCGCCTTACAGCGACGCATGGGCCGGGTTTTGCGGTGAAGAATGGAAAAACGCCGTTAACGTGCGCGATTTTATTCAGCATAACTACACCCCTTATGAAGGCGATGAAGCTTTCCTCGCGCAGGCGACGCCAGCAACGACGGCGCTGTGGCAGAAGGTGATGGTCGGCATTCGCCAGGAGAATGCCACCCACGCTCCGGTGGATTTTGACACCAACATCGCCACCACCATTACCGCGCACGGGCCGGGCTATATTGACCAGGAGCTGGAGACGATCGTCGGCTTGCAAACCGACAAGCCGCTCAAGCGGGCCCTGCATCCGTACGGCGGGATCAATATGATCCGCAGCTCGTTCGAAGCCTACGGTCGCGAGATGGATCCGCAGTTTGAATATCTCTTCACCGACCTGCGCAAAACCCACAACCAGGGCGTATTTGACGTTTACTCTCCGGAGATGATGCGCTGCCGAAAATCCGGCGTGCTCACCGGTCTGCCGGACGGCTACGGGCGCGGACGCATCATCGGCGACTACCGTCGCGTGGCGCTATACGGCATCAGCTATCTGGTGCGCGAGCGTGAACTTCAGTTCGCCGATCTCCAGGGGAAACTGGAGCGCGGAGACGATCTGGAGGCCACGATCCGCCTGCGCGAGGAGCTGGCGGAGCATAAGCGTGCGTTGCTCCAGATCCAGCAGATGGCGGCGAACTATGGCTTTGATATTTCACGTCCGGCGATGAATGCGCAGGAAGCGGTGCAGTGGGTCTACTTTGCCTACCTTGCCGCAGTGAAATCCCAGAACGGCGGGGCGATGTCGCTGGGGCGCACGGCCTCGTTCCTCGATATCTACATTGAACGCGACATGCAGGCAGGAAGGCTGAACGAGGTGCAGGCCCAGGAGCTGATCGACCACTTCATCATGAAGATCCGCATGGTGCGCTTCCTGCGCACGCCGGAGTTCGACACGCTCTTCTCCGGCGATCCGATCTGGGCCACGGAAGTGATTGGCGGCATGGGGCTGGATGGCCGTACGCTGGTGACCAAAAACAGCTTCCGCTATCTGCATACCCTGCACACCATGGGGCCTGCGCCGGAGCCAAACCTGACGATCCTCTGGTCCGAACAGCTGCCGATCGCTTTCAAGAAATACGCCGCGCAGGTCTCGATCGTCACCTCCTCGCTGCAATACGAGAACGACGATCTGATGCGTGCCGACTTTAACAGCGACGACTACGCCATTGCCTGCTGCGTCAGTCCGATGGTGATCGGCAAGCAGATGCAGTTCTTCGGCGCACGCGCCAACCTGGCGAAAACGCTGCTGTACGCGATTAACGGCGGGGTGGATGAGAAGCTGAAGATCCAGGTGGGGCCGAAAACCGAGCCGCTGCTGGATGAGGTACTGGATTACGACACCGTAATGGCGAGCCTCGATCACTTCATGGACTGGCTGGCAGTGCAGTACATCAGTGCGCTGAATCTCATTCACTACATGCATGATAAATACAGCTACGAAGCCTCGCTGATGGCGCTGCACGACCGGGACGTTTACCGCACCATGGCCTGTGGCATTGCCGGGCTGTCGGTGGCGGCGGATTCCCTGTCGGCCATCAAGTACGCCACGGTAAAACCGGTGCGCGACCACACCGGTCTGGCGGTCGATTTCGTCATCGAAGGCGACTATCCGCAATACGGCAACAACGACGATCGCGTGGACAGTATCGCCTGCGATCTGGTTGAGCGCTTTATGAAGAAAATCCAGGCGCTGCCGACGTACCGCAACGCCGTGCCGACGCAGTCGATCTTGACCATCACCTCCAATGTGGTTTACGGGCAGAAGACCGGCAACACGCCGGACGGGCGTCGCGGCGGTACACCGTTTGCGCCTGGCGCCAACCCGATGCACGGGCGCGACAGAAAAGGGGCGGTGGCGTCGTTGACCTCGGTCGCCAAGCTGCCGTTCACCTATGCCAAAGACGGGATCTCCTACACCTTCTCCATCGTGCCGCAGGCACTGGGCAAGGACGAGCTGGTGCGCAAAACCAACCTTGTCGGGCTGCTGGACGGGTACTTCCACCACGAAGCGACCATCGAGGGCGGGCAGCACCTGAACGTCAACGTGATGAACCGGGAGATGCTGCTGGATGCCATCGCCCATCCGGAGAACTATCCGAACCTGACGATCCGCGTTTCAGGTTATGCGGTGCGGTTTAACGCTCTGACGCGCGAGCAGCAGCAGGACGTGATTTCGAGGACGTTTACGCAGGCGATCTAACACAGGCTCCATCTTCAGCCTCCTCAGATGAGGAGGCTTTTAATTTTGTGAACTCCGTCAATTTTAGAAAACTCGCTCTCTTTTCTGCTATCCCGAAGTAATATTTTCCTCTCGCCTAAGGGAATCCCTATAAAAGTTGTGACTTTTTTCTCCCGCGCTCCGGATATGATCTCCCCATACCAATAACTCACACCTGCACCCTCTGACTCGCAATCGCTGGCGATCGGAACCTTATAAAAACAAATCGTTACCCTACAAAATAAGCGAGTGCCCAATGAATATGGCAACAAACAGCAGTGTGATTGTGAGTGATTCCCCTGCGGCAAGGCGGGCGGGAATGAGCGAAAGCGAATGGCGAGAGGCGATTAAATTCGACAGCACCGATACGGGCTGGGTCATCATGAGTATTGGGATGGCTATCGGCGCGGGCATTGTTTTTCTTCCGGTGCAGGTTGGATTAATGGGGCTATGGGTATTTTTACTCTCGTCGATAATTGGTTATCCGGCCATGTACCTGTTCCAGCGCCTGTTTATTAATACGCTGGCGGAATCACCGGAATGTAAAGACTATCCGAGCGTTATTAGCGGATATTTAGGCAAAAACTGGGGCATCTTATTGGGTGCACTTTATTTCGTGATGCTGGTGATCTGGATGTTTGTCTATTCGACGGCCATTACCAACGACAGCGCATCCTATTTACACACCTTCGGCGTAACCGACGGTTTGCTCTCGGAAAATCCGTTCTACGGCTTATTCCTGATCTGCATTCTGGTCGCCATTTCGTCGCGCGGTGAAAAGCTGCTGTTTAAAGTCTCCAGCCTGATGGTGCTGACCAAATTATTTGTGGTGGCGGCGCTGGGGCTTTCGATGATTGGCCTCTGGCATTTAGCCAACGTCGGCATGCTGCCGCCAATGGGGCTGCTGATTAAAAACGCCATTATTACGCTGCCTTTCACCTTAACCTCCATTCTGTTTATTCAGACATTAAGCCCGATGGTGATTTCCTATCGTTCAAGGGAAAAATCCGTTGAGGTGGCGCGTCATAAAGCGCTGCGGGCAATGAATATCGCCTTTGGCGTGCTGTTTGTGACGGTCTTTTTCTACGCTGTCTCCTTCACCCTGGCGATGGGGCACGACGAGGCGGTAAAAGCCTACGAGCAGAATATTTCCGCCCTGGCAATCGCAGCACAGTTTATCAGCGGTGACGGCGCGGGCTGGGTCAAAATCGTCAGCGTAATCCTCAATATTTTCGCTGTGATGACCGCGTTCTTTGGCGTCTATCTCGGCTTTCGTGAGGCGACGCAGGGCATTGTGATGAACATCCTGCGCCGCAAAATGCCGGCGGAGAAAATCAATGAAAATGCCGTCCAGCGCGGGATTATGCTGTTTGCCATCCTGCTGGCCTGGAGCGCGATTGTGTTAAACGCGCCGGTGCTGAGCTTCACTTCCATCTGTAGCCCTATTTTCGGGATGGTGGGCTGCTTAATTCCGGCGTGGCTGGTCTACAAAGTGCCCGCACTTCATAAATATAAAGGCGTATCGCTGGTGATTATTGTAATTACCGGGCTGCTGCTTTGTGTTTCTCCTTTCCTCGCCTTCTCATGAGGTTAAATAAGGTCGTAACGATGTCTGAGCAAATTAATCCTTTATGGAACCATTTTATTCGCGCGGTGCAGGAAGAGGTAAAGCCTGCGCTGGGCTGTACCGAACCCGTCTCGCTGGCGCTGGCGTGCGCGATGGCTGCCGGACAGCTTGACGGTGAGGTGACGCGTATCGAGGCGTGGGTATCGCCGAACCTGATGAAAAACGGGCTTGGTGTAACGGTGCCCGGTACCGGTATGGTCGGTTTACCCATCGCGGCCGCGCTGGGCGCGATTGGCGGTAACGCGCATGCCGGACTGGAGGTGTTGAAAGACGCGTCGTCCGAGGCGCTAACGCGCGCCAAAGCACTGCTGAACGCGGGTCTGGTGCAGGTAAAATTGCAGGAGCCGTGCGATGAGATCCTCTATTCACGTGCCTGCGTTTACGTCGGTGAATCCTCGGCGATGGTGACCATCGCCGGCGGGCACACCCGTGTGGTGGAGATGGTGTGTCAGGGCGAAACGCGCTTCAGGCTTGACGATAATCAGAGCCAGAACAGCGACGATCCGCTGGAGGTGCTCCCGACCACCACGCTGTCGCAGATCCTTGAGTTTGTGGAACAGGTGCCGTTCGACGCGATCCGCTTTATCCTCGATGCGGGACGGCTGAACGATGCGCTCTCCCGGGAAGGTTTACGTGGCAACTGGGGGCTGCATATTGGTGCGACGCTCAATAAACAGCGCACACGCGGATGGATGGCGCAGGATCTGGGGTCAGACATTGTTATCCGCACCAGCGCAGCCTCGGATGCCCGCATGGGGGGCGCGACGCTGCCGGCGATGAGCAACTCGGGTTCCGGGAATCAGGGTATCACCGCTACCATGCCGGTGGTGGTGGTGGCTGAGCACGTTCAGGCCGATGACGAACGGCTGGCGCGGGCGCTGATGCTCTCGCACCTGTCGGCGATCTATATCCATTACCAGCTTCCGCGCTTGTCCGCGCTGTGCGCGGCGACAACGGCCGGAATGGGGGCCGCCGCAGGGATGGCGTGGCTGATGGGCGGTTCTTACCAGACAATTTCCATGGCGATCGGCAGTATGATCGGCGACGTCAGCGGGATGATCTGTGACGGGGCGTCTAACAGTTGCGCAATGAAGGTCTCGACCAGCGTCACCAGCGCCTGGAAAGCCGTGATGATGGCGTTGGATGATACTGCCGTGACGGGTAATGAGGGGATTGTGGCGCACGACGTGGAGCAGTCGATCGCGAACCTGTGCGCGCTGGCGTGCCGCTCGATGCAGGCGACGGACCGGCAGATCATTGAGATTATGGCGAGTAAGGTGTTGTGATCTAATCCAATCCGTTACCCCTCACCCTAACCCTCTCCCATAGGGAGAGGGAACCGATCGAGCGAGGGGCGTGTTGATCTTAAACCGGCAAATCAATCAACAGCGCGCGCAGCGGCGTATCGGCAACCAGAGTGATATTCGCTTCGTCACGAATAAACGCCCCGTCACCGCAGGTGAGCGCCTCTTTCTCTTCCGCGTGCGTCACCGCATGCACCGTTCCGTGAATGGACTGCAAATAGGCACGCGGGCCATGAAGCTGGAAGCTCGCCTGTTCACCTTTTTTCAGTTCGATATGGTGCAGCCACACCTGCTGGCGTAGCTGCAAGCTGCCTTTGCTGCCGTCTGGCGAGGCAATCAGCTGCTGTTTATCGCCCTTCAGATCGATTTTTTGCACCAGCGGATTTTCACGCTCCGGACAGGCATCCAGCCACAGCTGCATGCGGGTCAGCGTTTTGTCTTTGCTGAGGTTATGCTCGCTATAGCTAATACCCGGCTGCGTGGAAATTAACAGCGCCTCGCCAGCCTTCGCCTGGACATGATTGCCCTCGCTATCGCGGTATTCTGCCTCGCCTTCCAGGATCAGGTTCAGGATATCGACTTTCGGGTACGTGCGCGGCTGGAAGGACGCGCCCGGGGCGAGCACTTCCTGGTTCAATACGCGCAGTGAAGCGTAACCGAGAAGTTTAGGGTCAAAGTAGTGTCCAAAGGAAAAGGTGTAGCGGGCCTGCAACCAACCGAAATCGGCTTGTCCGCACTGTTTCGCTGTTCTTGTCGTAATCATAAACTTGACCTCTCTTTACACTAAATCAATGGTAAAGGTATGGACGCTGCATTGTTAGCCAGATATTCTGCCCGGTATGTTCAAATTTCCTGAATGAGAACGAGATGGCTAAAGAGAGAGCATTGACGCTTGAGGCGCTTCGCGTCATGGACGCGATTGACAGGCGCGGCAGTTTTGCCGCGGCGGCAGATGAACTGGGGCGCGTTCCGTCTGCGCTGAGCTATACCATGCAAAAGCTGGAGGAGGAGCTGGATGTTGTGCTCTTCGATCGCTCTGGTCATCGAACAAAATTCACCAACGTTGGGCGGATGCTGCTGGAGCGCGGCCGCGTATTGCTGGAAGCGGCGGATAAACTGACGACCGATGCCGAAGCGCTGGCCCGCGGCTGGGAAACCCATCTGACGTTAGTGACCGAAGCGCTGGTGCCCACCGAGGCGCTGTTCCCGCTGGTGGACAGACTCGCCGCGAAAGCCAATACCCAGCTGTCGATCATCACCGAGGTACTGGCCGGGGCGTGGGAGCGTCTTGAGACGGGCAGGGCGGATATCGTCATTGCGCCGGATATGCATTTCCGCTCATCGTCAGAAATTAACTCGCGCAAACTGTACAGCGTGATGAACGTCTACGTCGCTGCGCCGGGTCACCCGATCCATCAGGAGCCGGAACCGCTCTCTGAGGTCACGCGCGTGAAATACCGCGGCGTGGCGGTGGCGGATACCGCGCGCGAGCGCCCAGTGTTAACGGTGCAGTTGCTGGATAAACAGCCGCGTCTGACGGTGACGTCGCTGGAAGATAAGCGTCAGGCGCTGCTGGCGGGGCTGGGCGTGGCGACCATGCCGTATCCGTTCGTCGAAAAGGACATTGCAGAGGGACGGCTGCGCGTTGTCAGCCCGGAATACACCAGCGAAGTGGATATTATTATGGCGTGGCGTCGTGACAGCATGGGCGAAGCCAAATCATGGTGTTTACGCGAAATTCCGAAGCTTTTCACGCAATATAATAAATAAAATCGTAATTTGTAGGCCCGGTAAGCGAAGCGCCACCGGGCTTTTTTTTTATGCGCAGATCTTCGGATCCGGACCAAAGCGGTTTTCTCCCGGCGTTCCGCTCTGACAGTTGAAAATCAAAATCACGATCCAGCCGATAAGCGGGATCAACAGCAACAGCAGCCACCACGCCGAACGATCGGTGTCGTGAAGACGACGAAACAGTACGGCCCATGAAGGCAGCAGAACCAACACACCATAAATGGTGGTGAGAATGCCTTCGCCCCCCTCGCGTTCCCAGCCGAGGATTTTGTCCACAATACCCAGCACCATAATCAGGACGAAGTTCACCAGAACGAACATCCAGTACTCTTTACGGCGGGCACGGCCACCAAATCCAACGTAGTTGCGCAGTACTTTTAAATACCAGTCCATTTTTCCTTGCCTCTTAGTCAGTCAATCACTTGTTTTCTAAGCGATCGAGGTAAGGATAGATGTATGCCGTGAATTAAAAAAGGGAATCAATTGATTCCCTAAATAATTATCCGAAACGCACGTCGCGCCCGTGCGGTTCATCCAGATCCTGCCACGGACCAATGGAGATAATGCCTGTTGAGTTGATGGTCTTATGACTGCGGAAATAATGGGTGCGAATATGGTCAAAATTGACCGTCTCCGCAATACCCGGCATCTGATAGATGTCGCGCAGGAAACCGTGCAGGTTCAGATAATCGCTGATGCGATGCTTGTCGCACTTGAAGTGGGTGACATACACCGGATCGAAGCGGATCAGCGTCGTCCACAGGCGGATGTCTGCTTCGGTGAGGCGATCACCCGCTAAATAACGATGCTGGCCGAGGATCTGCTCCAGACGTTCCAGGGATCCAAACACGTTGCCGACCGCTTCGTCGTACGCTTCCTGACTGGTGGCAAAACCGGCTTTATAGACGCCGTTGTTGACGTTGTCGTAGATCCAGCCGTTCAGCTCGTCAATTTTCTCGCGCACCTCAACCGGATAGTAATCCCCGGCGCGGGCGCCGTGCGCGTCAAACGCGGTATTGAACATGCGAATGATTTCAGCGGATTCATTGCTGACGATCGTCTGGTTTTTCTTGTCCCACAGCACAGGCACCGTTACGCGTCCGGTGTAGTGCGGATCGGCGCGCAGATAAAGCTGATACAGGAAATCGTGATGATAAAGCTCATCACCCGTCGCGGCCGGGAAGTCACTGTCGAACGTCCAGCCGTTTTCCAGCATCAGCGGGTTGACCACCGAAACCGGAATTAGCGATTCGAGACCTTTAAGTTTGCGCACAATCAGCGTACGGTGCGCCCACGGACAGGCGAGAGAAACATACAGATGATAACGATCTTTCTCCGCCGCAAAGCCCCCTTCGCCACTCGGGCCGGGTGCGCCGTCGGCGGTCAGCCAGTTACGGAAGGCCGAAACAGAGCGCTTAAAGCGTCCACCGGTGGATTTGGTGTCATACCAGACATCCTGCCAGACGCCGTCTACGAGTTGTCCCATTTTTTACTCCTCCGTCAGATAGCAAAAGCGAGGAGATGTCTCCTCGCTTTGAATTTAATCAGTATAGCGTGCTTACCACTTCTTATTCAGAAGACGGTCGATGCTGTAGGCGCCCGGACCCGTGATAGCCAGCAGCAGGAAGCCACCCGCGATGGTCAGGTTTTTCATGAACATCAGAGAGTTCACGCCTTCCGCAAAGTTGCTGTGGAAGATGAACGCGGTCAGCAGGGTAAAGCCTGCGGTGAACAGCGCTGTGGTGCGGGTCAGGAAACCGAACAGCACTGCCAGGCCGCCGCCGAACTCAAGCAGGATGGTCAGTGGCAGCAGGAAACCCGGTACGCCCATCGCTTCCATATACTGCTGAGTGCCCGCATAGCCGGTAATCTTGCCCCAGCCTGCGGTGATGAACAGCACAGGCATCAGAATACGCGCTACCAATACACCAACATCATCTAATTTTTTCATTTTACTCTCCAGGAAACCACATCAGCGGCTAAACGTTATTTGCGTGCAAATTCGGGTAGATACCGCGTCTTTGCTGTCGATGGAGAGGAGTGTAAACGGGGCGGATGGCAATTGTTAGCAAGGAAAACTGTCAATCTTTTTCAAAGATATTGAGTAAGGGAGCATAGAGAGATTTTGCCGGGTGACGGCTACGCCTTACCCGGCCTACTTTTTTACCGTAGGCCGGGTAAGCGCAGCGCCACCCGGCGAGAAGGCTAGCGCAGCTGCTGCTGACGAATCGTTGCTTTCACCAGACGCCATGCGCTCCAGACACCAAAGCCACGGCGTGCCCAGCGAATCAGCATGTTTGGATGACGAATCGTCCAGATCGCCATCACGCTGCTACCCACCAGCGCCCACGAACGCAGGCTCAGAAGAGTATTCCAGCCGCGATCGTAACGCTGGGTCAGCTCCAGCCAGTCGCGACGGCTGGCGGACAGGTCCAGCCGCTGCTGCTGGATCTGGCTCAGCAGATACGCTTTCCGCTTTTGACGTTCGGCTTTGTCGCTCACGACTTATCATCCTCCAGCAGGGCGCGGTCGTTGGCCAGCTCCTGGCGAGTATGGCGCAGGAAGGTCGACGTGCGCGCTTTATGCAGGGTCCAGATACCGCCTATCAGCGCCGCCACCAGCAGAACCACGGTAGTCGCAATCATCGCGTTCAGCCGATACTGTGGATCGATAGCCCAGATGATTAACACCATCAGGCTCATCAGACCAAACGCGGCAAAGAGCATCGTAAGCCCAAGCATGAGCAGCATCTGGAAGAGATTGGCTTTCTCCTCTTCCAGTTCCACTACCGCAAGCCGGACGCGCGTTTCGGCAATCCCGACCAGCGTCGTAAGAATACGCTGGCCGATGCCGAGGACGTTTTTAGCAGGCCCTTGTGCGTGACGTGGATCTTCCATAATCAACGACGCGTCAGCAGGACACCCAGCACCACACCCACTGCGGCACCAATACCAACGCCTGTCCATGGATTGTCACGTACATATTCGTCTGCGCGCGCAGCCGCTTCGCGGGTCTGTTTCGCCAGTGCATCACCGGTTTCACCCAGACGGTAACGACTCTCTTTCAGTGCCTGCTCCGCTTTGCTGCGCAGTTTGCTGACTTCTTCTTTCGATTTATCGGCAGAAGAGTTCAGCACCTCTTCCAGGGTGTCCGCCAGGGATTTCAGCTCAGCGCGCAGATGTTCTGAAGTTGTATCTTTTGACATGATTCTCTCCTGTTGAGATTTCCGTTAACTCAATAATCGCGAGCTTCCAGCGCTTTCAGTTCGTCCTGCGCCTCTTGCAACTTCCTCTCGCGCTTGGCAATTTTTTCCGCATCACCTTTCTCTTTCGCTTCTTGCAGGTCTTGACGGCGCTCGGCTATCTCGTCCTTCTGTTCAGCGATTTTTTCCTGATGATCGGCACGCAGCTTGCTGTCCGTACAATTGTCTTTCACTTCGCTCAGCGCTTTTTTCAGTCCGTCGATCCGGTGCTGATTGTTATGCTTTTCGGCATAACTGATTTCGCGTTGAATATCCTGTTCTTTCTCCTGACAAAGAGACATAGCGAAGGAAGCTGTGCTTAAAGAAAAAAGGGCCAGAGCCAGGGTGATGCGGTATTTCATTATAGAAACCTTCCATTGTGTTACGGCGTAAGCCGTGTTCCAGAACTATGCGGAGAACATCTGAGGGGTGCTCCGCGTACTTAAGCATAGTAAGTAAACGGGAGTTTCACCAAAGTGGGTGAAAATATTCGGAATATTAGTCGTTAGCCAAATCGATGCGACGTGTCGCGTAACCGTGACATCCAGGAGGCTACGTGGCTGTCATCATCCTGTTGCGCGATGATGTAACCCTGCGGCAACGTGCGGTCCAGCACCGCTTTCGCCGCGGCGCTTTGCGCACTGGAGTCAAATTTTATCAGCAGCACATCGTCTTGCGGCGTGATGCTCTTAAAGCGGATCCCGTTAGCGTCCAGATGATGCCAGATGGAAAAACCATCCGGCACGCTGGTTCCTTGACTCACAGGACGGATAGTCAGCGTCGACTCCTGGTGCTGTAGGGCAGACCATAGCAGGATGAGAGCGCTGAACATCATTAGCGCGACGATGGCGTAAGAGAAGCGGCGCAGCGCGAGCGGGGAGATAACCATCGTTAACCCCTGGCTCCATATTTCTTTTTCCACAGTACGACCAGTGAACCGACCAGGCCAAACACCAGCAGGACGACGGGCAGCAGCATCAGGCAAGACATCAGCTGGTCTTCATATTTCATAAAGACCGGCGTTTTACCGAGCGCGTAGCCGAGCGTGGTCAGGATCAGAACCCACAGCAGGCCGCTCATCCAGTTAAAGAACTGGAAGCGCGCGCTGCTCAGGCCGGACAAGCCCGCAATGGTCGGCAGCAGGGTGCGTACGAATGCGATAAAGCGGCCAATCAGCAAGGCGGAGAGCCCGTGCTTATGGAAAAGGTGGTGCGCTCGCTGGTGATAATGTGCCGGAAGATGCGAAAGCCAGTTCTGAACGATTCGCGTGTTGCCCAGCCATCGCCCCTGAATATAACTCACCCAGCAACCCAGGCTGGCGGCAATGGTCAACAGCAGAACCGTTTGTGGGAAAGCCATCGCCCCTTTTGCACAGAGCACCCCAACCAGCACCAGCAGGCTGTCGCCCGGTAAAAAGGCAGCAGGCAGCAGACCGTTCTCAAGGAACAGGATCATAAATAACACAAAGTAGAGCATGCCAATCATGGACGGGTTGGCCAGCGTTTCGAAATCCTGAGCCCAGAGGGCGTTCAGTAGTTGGGTCAAAAGTTCCATTCAGTGTTCCTGGAAATCGGTTAACGTCACGCCTGTCATTCGGGAAAACAGCACGGCGACATTGTTATGATTTCATTATGGTCGCTCGCGGACACAATGATGTGTGGCCAACACTGTTCCCTGTTAATTGGCTGGTTAGCAAGCACTAACTTACAAAATAACGAAGTGAATCCAATTGTAACAAAGCCCGACGTTCTGCGTCACAGAATTTGAGGGGAAACACGATTTTGGCGTAAGCCACGGAGGGGAGCGAGAGATTTTACAAAGGCTGACACTATAGAGGTTTTCTTCCCTGTCTGGCCGGAAGGCGCGGCGGTGCGCCTGCCAGCAGTTCAGGAGGTTATTTTGCGACATTGGTCGCGGTATCGAGGTGAACCACCGGATTATCAGCAAAAAGATAGCGGTCAGCGTTAAATTCAAAGTCATCACTCGTTTCATTAAAAAGCATCTGTTTAGTGTTCTCCAGATGCTGCCACATTGCCAGTTTCGCCGCATGCGGATCTTTACGAATCAGGGCCTTAAGAATCTGGTCGTGGTCGTCACACCAGTTATCTACCGTGCGGGAATCAATGTGATCGTGCAGTTTCTTCCAGTACGGGTTGTGAACGCGCTGAGTCCACATTTTTTCAACGATTGCCGCCAGCGCTGTGTTCTGAGTCGCAAGGGCGACCTGAACGTGGAATTGCAGGTCCCATTCGGAATCGCGGAAACATTTTTCTTTACGCGCATGATCCTGGATTTCCATCAGCTTCATGATGTCCTGCTTGGTGACCTGTGTCGCTGCGAATTCTGCGATATTGCTTTCAATCAGCTGGCGAGCCTGGAGAAGCTCAAAGGGACCGTAGCTGGCAAATTCCAGACTTTCGTCCGGCGTGGGGGAGTGTTTCGCCTGGCTGGAAATCACGTGAATACCGGAACCTTTGCGTACCTCAACATACCCTTCAACTTCCAGCATGATGATGGCTTCGCGGACCACCGTGCGGCTGACGCTTTTTTCATCCGCAATAAAACGCTCAGCGGGAAGTTTATCACCGACAAGATAGACCCCTTGCTCGATGCGATCTTTCAGCTCGGCGGCAAGTTGTTGATATAAACGACGTGATTCGGTGATTTCCATATGCGCTCCAGGCAGGGTACGGCGAATGATTTGTTATACCACTTTTGCGTGCCACTCTCCAGATTTCGCCATTAAAAAAGCCGCCCGGAGGCGGCTTTTGCGACGTTTTTGCCGGGTGGCGCTACGCTTACCCGGCCTACGGTTTTATCGGGTGTTGTAGGCCGGGTAAGGCGAAGCCGCCACCCGGCACAACAAGCTAACTCTGCGTCGCCGGTCCCCCAAGGGACTCTTTCGCCAGTTCCTCGGCGGATTTACTCTTCAGCACCGTCCAGATAACCACCGCGCCCAGCAGGTCGAAGATGGCCAGTACCGCGAACAGCGGGCTGAAGCCGATGGTGTCTGCCAGCGCGCCGACCACGAGGGCGAACAGGGTACTTGCGGTCCAGGCGGCCATCCCGGTCAGACCGTTGGCGGTGGCAACTTCGTTACGACCAAACACGTCGGACGAGAGCGTAATCAGTGCGCCAGACAGAGACTGGTGAGCAAAGCCCCCGATACACAGCAGGGCGATAGCCACGTAAGGACTGGTGAACAGGCCAATCATGCCAGGGCCAATCATCAGCAGGGCACCCATGGTGACCACCATCTTACGGGACACAATCAGGTTCACGCCAAACCAGCGCTGGAACAGCGGTGGCAGGTAGCCGCCGACGATACAGCCCAGGTCTGCAAACAGCATTGGCATCCAGGCGAACATCGCGATCTCTTTCAGGTTAAAGCCGTAGACTTTGAACATGAACAGCGGGATCCAGGCGTTGAACGTACCCCAGGCCGGTTCCGCCAGGAAGCGTGGCAGGGCGATACCCCAGAACTGACGGGTACCCAGGATCTGCCAGACGGACATTTTCTTGCCGTTGTCGGTCTGATGATGAGATTCCTGACCATTGATAATGTAGTCACGTTCTTCGGTAGACAGCTTTTTCTGATCGCGCGGGTGTTTATAGAAGATCAGCCACGCCATGGCCCAGGCAAAACTCAGCACACCGGAGATGATGAACGCCATTTGCCAGCTGTGCATCACAATCGCCCACACCACCAGTGGCGGAGCAATCATCGCCCCGATGGAGGAACCCACGTTGAAGTAACCGACAGCGATTGAACGTTCTTTTGCCGGGAACCATTCAGAGCTGGCTTTCAGACCCGCAGGGATCATCGCCGCTTCGGCAGCACCTACCGCACCACGCGCCAGCGCCAGCCCGCCCCAGCTGCCAGCCAGCGCCGTCGCCCCGCAGAAGACGGCCCATGCTACAGCGAAGAAGGCATAACCAATTTTTGTACCCAGAATATCAAGAACATAACCTGCAACAGGCTGCATTACGGTGTAAGCGGCAGAATACGCCGCAATGATGTAAGAGTATTGTTGTGTGGAGATATGTAACTCTTCCATCAACGTTGGCGCCGCTGCTGCCACGGTGTTACGTGTCAGGTAGCCCAGCACGGTGCCGAGCGTCACCAGTGCGATCATGTACCAACGTAACCCTTTAATTTTACGCATGTAAAACCTCATCGTTATGTTATTTCCGTGTCGGGACACGGCAACAACTCAACCGTTGCCGGGAGCTGTTCTGTAACGGGAGGGGCGTAACCGGGAACCTGTCCCGGAACGGCCCGAACCTTGCCATAAGTCATCGTGCTAAGTCGGCTTCCGTACCGTTAAATCCGATGTAACAAACACCGGTAATGCATTCCGTCGGCTTATAGTTTGCGACGGCGAAAAGATAACTTGTCATACAACTTTAAAAGGTGAGTGACATCACAAAAGAGTGAATCTTTGTAGGGATATTATGCGGCGTGCGCAAAGCCAGATCTGGCGCGGTCTGCAAGAAGGTTTACCCCTTTGAGGGTAATTTATTTGTCGACGTTTATTGATCTAACTCACGAAAAAAACGTCGGACTCTGGAAATTGGTGTGATAACTTTGCAGCATCTGAACATAAGCTTTCTGACGCTCCCGTAATGAGGAAGACGATAATGACACCGTTTATGACCGAAGATTTCCTGTTAGATACCGAATTTGCTCGCCGCCTGTACCACGACTACGCAAAAGATCAGCCGATTTTCGACTACCACTGCCATTTACCGCCGCAACAGGTTGCCGAAAATTACCGTTTCAAAAACCTGTATGATATCTGGCTGAAGGGTGACCATTATAAATGGCGCGCGATGCGCACCAGCGGCGTGGCCGAGCGCCTGTGTACCGGCGACGCGACCGATCGCGAGAAGTTTGATGCCTGGGCCGCTACCGTTCCCCACACCATCGGTAACCCGTTATACCACTGGACGCACCTCGAACTGCGTCGTCCTTTTGGCATCACCGGCAAGCTGCTCTCTCCCGCCACGGCGGATGAAATCTGGGATCAGTGCAACGAACTGCTGGCGCAGGATAGCTTCTCGGCGCGCGGCATCATGCAGCAGATGAACGTGAAGATGGTGGGCACAACCGACGATCCGATCGACTCCCTGGAGCACCACGCGGTTGTCGCGAAGGACAGCACCTTTGACATCAAAGTGCTGCCAAGCTGGCGTCCGGATAAAGCCTTCAACATTGAGCTGCCGACCTTTAATGACTACATGACGAAGCTGGCTGAAGTATCGGATACCGATATCCGTCGTTTCGCCGATCTGCAATCCGCGCTGACCAAACGTCTGGATCACTTTGCCGCACACGGCTGTAAAGTGTCTGACCACGCGCTGGACGTGGTGCTGTTCGCGGATTCCAGCGAAGCCGAGCTGGACAGCATCCTGGCGCGTCGTCTCTCCGGCGAAGCCCTGAGCGAGCATGAAGTCGCCCAGTTCAAAACCGCGGTGCTGGTGTTCCTCGGTGCGGAATATGCCCGTCGCGGCTGGGTTCAGCAGTACCATATCGGCGCGCTGCGTAATAACAACCAGCGTCAGTTCAAACTGCTGGGCGCGGACGTAGGCTTTGACTCCATCAACGACCGCCCTCTGGCGGAAGAGCTGTCAAAACTGCTGAGCAAACAGAACGAGCAAAACCTGCTGCCGAAAACCATTCTCTACTGCCTGAATCCGCGCGATAACGAAGTACTGGGCACCATGATCGGCAACTTCCAGGGCGAAGGGATGCCGGGCAAGATGCAGTTCGGTTCCGGCTGGTGGTTTAACGATCAAAAAGACGGCATGGAGCGTCAGATGACGCAGCTGGCGCAGCTCGGCCTGTTGAGCCGCTTCGTTGGCATGCTGACTGACAGCCGCAGTTTCCTCTCCTATACCCGCCATGAATATTTCCGCCGCATTCTGTGCCAGATGATTGGCCGCTGGGTGCACGCGGGTGAAGCGCCAGCGGATATCCAGCTGCTGGGCGAAATGGTGAGAAACATCTGCTTTAACAATGCGCGTGACTACTTCGCCATTGAACTGAACTAAGGCCGTTTGAGGTTGATATGCAATACATCAAAATCCATTCGCTGGATAACGTTGCCGTCGCGCTGGCAGATTTAGCCGAAGGGATGGAAGTGACCTTCGACAACCAGTCGGTGACGTTACGCCAGGCCATTGGACGTGGACATAAGTTTGCCCTGATCCCCATCGCGAAAGGGGAGAACGTGGTGAAGTACGGTTTGCCCATCGGTCATGCGCTGGCGGATATTGCGCCGGGTGAATACATTCATTCCCACAATACCCGCACCAATCTCAGCGATCTGGACGAGTACAGCTATCAACCTGACTTCCAGCCAGAAGAAGGACAGGCGGCCGATCGTGAGGTACAGATCTACCGCCGCGCCAGCGGCGAGGTGGGGATCCGCAATGAGCTGTGGATCCTCCCGACTGTCGGCTGCGTGAACGGGATCGCGCGTCAAATTCAGACGCGTTTCCTGAAAGAGACTAATGATGCTGAAGGCACCGACGGTGTGCATCTGTTCAGTCACACCTATGGATGCTCCCAGCTGGGTGACGACCACATCAATACCCGCACCATGCTGCAAAATATGGTGCGCCACCCGAACGCGGGCGCGGTGCTGGTGATCGGCCTCGGCTGCGAGAACAATCAGGTCGACGCCTTCCGCGACACGCTGGGCGAATTTGACCCTGAGCGCGTGCACTTTATGGTGTGTCAGCACCAGGACGACGAAGTGGAAGCGGGCGTTGAACAGCTGCATCAGCTGTACGAGGTGATGCGTCACGACAAGCGCGAGCCGGGCAAGCTGAGCGAACTGAAGTTTGGCCTGGAGTGCGGCGGATCTGATGGCCTTTCCGGCATAACCGCTAACCCAATGCTGGGTCGCTTCTCGGATTACGTGATTGCCAACGGCGGCACTACGGTGCTGACCGAAGTGCCGGAGATGTTCGGCGCAGAGCGCATTCTGATGAGCCACTGCCGCGACGAAGAGACCTTTGAGAAGACCGTCACCATGGTCAACGACTTCAAACAGTACTTCATCGCCCATAACCAGCCGATATACGAGAACCCCTCGCCGGGGAACAAGGCGGGCGGGATCACCACGCTTGAAGAGAAATCCCTGGGCTGCACCCAAAAAGCGGGCGCCAGCCAGGTGGTGGACGTGCTGCGCTATGGTGAGCGTCTGAAAACGCACGGCCTGAACCTGCTCAGCGCACCGGGCAACGATGCGGTCGCCACCAGCGCGCTGGCGGGAGCGGGCTGTCATATGGTGCTGTTCAGTACCGGTCGCGGTACGCCGTACGGCGGGTTTGTGCCGACGGTGAAAATCGCCACTAACAGCGAACTGGCGGCGAAGAAAAAGCACTGGATCGACTTTGACGCGGGCCAGCTGATCCACGGCAAAGCGATGCCGCAGCTGCTGAGCGAATTCGTGGACACGATTGTGGAATTTGCCAGCGGCAGGCAGACCTGCAACGAGAAGAACGACTTCCGCGAGCTGGCGATCTTTAAGAGTGGTGTGACGCTATAAGTCGGGTGCGGGCTGGTGCCCTCACCCCGGCCCTCTCCCACAGGGAGAGGGTGCAAACACTAAAAACGGCAACACATGTTGCCGTTTTGCATTTACCTTGTAGGCCCGGTAAGGCGTAGCCGCCACCGGGCTTTTCTTTTTAACTGCGCAGGGCGTTCTTCGCTAAACGCGCATCTTCCGCCTGACAGGCTGCGGCGGTAAACAGCACGTCGGTAGAGGAGTTCAGCGCGGTTTCGCAGGAATCCTGCAATACGCCGATAATGAAACCGACCGCGACAACCTGCATGGCAATCTCGTTCGGAATACCGAACATGTTACAGGCCAGCGGGATCAGCAGCAGAGAGCCGCCCGCCACGCCGGATGCGCCACAGGCACACAGTGATGCAACGACGCTCAGCAGCAGCGCGGTTGGCAGATCTACCGGAATACCCAGCGTATGCACCGCCGCCAGCGTCAGCACGGTGATGGTAATCGCCGCACCGGCCATGTTCACGGTTGCACCCAGGGGAATCGACACCGAATAGGTATCGCGGTCCAGGTTCAGCTTCTCCGCCAGCGCCATGTTCACCGGTATGTTCGCCGCTGAGCTGCGGGTGAAGAAGGCATACACGCCGCTCTCGCGCAGGCAGGTCAGCACCAGCGGATACGGGTTGCGGCGGATCTGCCAGAACACCAGCAGCGGGTTGATCACCAGCGCCACCAGCAGCATACAGCCGACCAGGACGACCAGCAGCTGCGCGTAGCCCCACAGTGCGTCGAAACCGGTGGTGGCCAGCGTCGAAGAAACCAGACCAAAGATACCGACTGGTGCAAAGCGAATCACCAGCTTCACCATGAAGGTCACTGCATTGGACAAATCGTTAACCAGGTTTTTCGTGGTCTCGTTGCCATGACGCAGCGCGAAGCCCAGACCAATCGCCCAGACCAGGATGCCAATGTAGTTTCCGTTCATCAGTGCGGTGATGGGGTTAGAGACCATGCTCATCAGCAGGCCGCGAAGGACTTCCACAATCCCGGACGGCGGGGTGATATCACCGGCCGCGCTGGTCAGGTGCAGCGTGGACGGGAACAGGAAGCTAAACACAACGGCCGTTAAGGCAGCAGAGAAGGTTCCCAGCAGATACAGGAACAGAATAGGGCGAATGTTGGTTTTTTGTCCGTGCTGGTGGTTGGCAATCGACGCCATCACCAGCATCAGCACCAGTACCGGGGCGACGGCCTTCAGTGCGCCAACGAAAAGGGTGCCGAGCAGTCCCGTCGCTTCCGCCGCAGGTTTTGACACCATCGCCAGCAGAATACCCAGTACCAACCCGACCAGAATTTGTTTTACAAGACTGCCCTGCGCCAGGCGCGCAAGCAGGCCCTTAGATTGTGTGCTCATACGTTATTCCTGAGTGAAATTGCGTTCCATCCTGGATGTGCTCTAAGTCACATTTGTATCCGGATGTAAGTATTTGTTTGCCTGGTTGAGTATCAGGGAAAGCAGCGAAAGGCGGAAGCGTAAAATGCTGGATTTTACGTGTTGCGTCATGTTTTTTAACTATTGGTTAACGAAAGTGCCGGGTGGCGCTGCGCTTACCCGGCCTGCATTGCATTTCCCCCTCTCCCCGTGGGAGAGGGGTGGGGTGAGGGCATCAGCCCGCACCGAACGTTGCACTAAGCCTGCTGCTTCTTATCGTGCTGGCGGTTAACCCAGGTATTGATAATCAGCGTCACCAGCAGAATGCCAAACACCACGCCGAGCGAAATGGCGATCGGGATATGGTAGAAATCAACAATCAGCATCTTGATACCGATAAAGACCAGAATCACCGACAGACCGTACTTCAGCATTGAGAAGCGCTCTGCCGCGCCCGCCAGCAGGAAGTACATCGCACGCAGGCCGAGGATGGCGAACAGGTTCGAGGTCAGGACGATGAACGGGTCGGTAGTGACCGCGAAGATAGCCGGGATACTGTCCACCGCGAAAATCACGTCGCTCAGCTCGACCAGAATCAGCACCAGCAGCAGCGGGGTGGCGAACAGCAGGCCGTTCTTACGCACGAAGAAATGCTCGCTCTCGATCTTGTCCGTCATGCGCAGATGACCCCGGATCCACTTCACCAGCGGCTTATCACCGATACCGGTATCGTCTTCTTTCGCCAGCGCCATTTTGACCCCGGTGAACAGCAGGAACGCACCAAACACGTACAGCAGCCATTCGAACTGGGTAATCAGCCAGCTACCGGCGAAGATCATGATGGTACGCAAAATGATGGCGCCCAGCACGCCGTATACCAGCACGCGGCGTTGCAGGGCCGCAGGCACGGCGAAGTAACTGAACAGCATCAGCCAGACGAAGACGTTATCAACCGCCAGCGCTTTTTCAATCAGATAGCCGGTGAGGAAGGCGAGTGCCTGAGGATCGGCCACCGCGCGACCTTCGGTTGAGGCCAGATACCACCAGAAGGCGGCGCAGAAAAGAAGTGAGAGGGTAACCCATACCAGCGACCAGACGGCGGCTTGCTTAACGCTCATGCCGTGTTCGCCGCGACGACCCTGCAAAAAGAGGTCGATCGCCAGCATGATGAGCACGACAACCGCGAATCCGCCCCACAGCATTGGAGTGCCGACAGAATGCATACTATTTTCCTTACACATAAAAAAACAAAAACGGCTATGGTCAGAAGACGATAGCCGTTAGCTTTTTATGCATAGACCTCGCCTTCCGGCAAGGTCTCACTTACAACCACGAAGGTTGCCCGGCGACCGGATGCGGTTTTGCACGCATCGTAATGACGATCCACCGGCGAAGAAGTTACTCCCCTTTGCAGGTAACAAATTATGTCAGACCATCGATTTCGTCAATGGGCTGCACGATTTCATTACACAGCTTTACGCGACGGCTTCCACATTCACGCCGTCTGCGGGGAAGATTACGCCGGTCTGTCGGCGGATCTCCGTTTGCAGCTTCGCCGTGGTGCGGCTGATCGCCAGTCCCGGGTGGTTCACTTCGTTGTCTTCTACCAGACGGGCGAAGACCTCTGCCTCATAAAGCATAGTGTTAATATGCTGAGGCTGCGTCAGCTCCTGCGCTTTTCCGCCGCGCGGAACGATGCTGAGCTTCTGGCATTCGGAGATTTTTTCGATCACCAGCGAGCCGTCTTCGCCCTGAATTTCGCTTGGCAGCACGGAGTCGCTGACCTTCGAGTGCTGCAACGTCACGCTGAAATCGCCGTAGTCCAGCACCACAACGCCGTGTGCATCCACGCCGCTCTCCAGCAGGCTGGCGGTGGCCGTCACGCCGTGTGGTTCCCCCCACAGCGCAACCGCAGAGGCCAGGCAGTAAAAACCGATATCCATAATCGAGCCATTCGAGAAGGCCGGGTTAAAGGTGTTCGGGTTTTCGCCGTCCAGATAGCGCTGGTAGCGCGAGGAATACTGGCAGTAGTTGATAAAGGCTTTACGCACTTTGCCAATTTTCGGCAGGGACTGCTGCAACAGCAGGAAGTTGGGCAGGCTGGCGGTTTTGAACGCTTCAAACAGCACCACCTGGTTTTCGCGGGCAAGCGCAATGGCGGCTTCCACTTCGTGGATATTCGACGCCAGCGGCTTCTCGCAGATCACATGCTTTTTATGGCTGAGGAACAGCTTCGTTTGCGGGAAGTGCAGAGCATTCGGGCTGGCGATATAGACCGCGTCAATGGCGTCGCTTTGCGCCATCTCATCGAGTGAGGTGAACAGATGTTCAACCAGGTAGTCATTCGCAAAACTTTGCGCCTGCTCAAGGCTGCGGGAATAGACTGCGGTGAGCTTATATTTGCCGGTTTCGTGGGCGGCGTCGACGAACTGGCGCGTGATCCAGTTCGTACCGATGACTGCGAAACGTATCATAAACGTTTACGTACTCCGTAGCAGGGAACCTAAAGCCACTGTAGCACGTCCTCATGACATTTCGCGTGCGCTACTGCGCATTACTCTTTAACGATAAATGCGTCAGCCACAAACGGGTATCAAACTCCAGCTGGTGGTACTGCGGCTCCATATGGCAGCACAGGGAATAGAACGCTTTGTCGTGATCTTTCTCTTTCAGGTGCGCCAGCTCGTGCACCACGATCATCCGCAGAAAGGCTTCCGGCGCATTGCGAAAGATGGTCGCGACGCGGATCTCCGCCTTAGCCTTCAGCTTGCCGCCCTGCACGCGGGAGATGGCGGTATGCAGGCCGAGCGCGTTTTTCAGCACGTGGATCTTGTTGTCGTACATCACCTTATTGATCGGCGGGGCGCTCTTCAGATACTGGCTTTTCAGATCCTGCGTATACTGCCAGAGGGCTTTGTCAGTCGCGAAATCATGCGTGCCCGGGTAGCGTTTTTCCAGCACCGCGCCGAGCTTTCCCGCGGCGATCAGGTCGCGAACCTGGGATAGTAATTGCTCCGGGTAGCCCTGGAGATAAGTCAGCTGGTTCATCAAAACCCCAAAATAGTGTGAAAACGGGTATACTCACGCACCCTTTTCAGGGATACGCCAAATTTTACCATTCAGGAGGGCCGATGAGCCACTTAGACAACGGTTTCCGTTCACTCAACCTTAAACGTTTCCCGGAAACGGACGACGTGAACCCGCTTCAGGCGTGGGAAGCGGCGGATGAATATCTGCTGCAGCAGTTGGATGAGACTGAAATCCGCGGCCCGGTACTGATCCTGAATGACGCGTTTGGCGCGCTGGGCTGTGCGCTGGCGGAACATGCGCCTTACAGTATCGGCGATTCTTACTTAAGCGAGCTGGCGACGCGTGAAAACCTGCGCCACAACGATATCGACGAATCCAGCGTGAAGTTCCTCGACAGCACCGCGGACTACCCGCAGGCGCCAGGCGTGGTGCTGATTAAAGTGCCCAAAACCATGGCGCTGCTGGAGCAGCAACTGCGCGCGCTGCGTAAAGTCGTGACGCCAGAAACGCGCATCATCGCGGGCGCCAAGGCGCGTGATATTCACACCTCGACGCTGGAACTGTTCGAGAAAGTGCTCGGCCCGACCACTACGACGCTGGCCTGGAAAAAAGCGCGCCTGATCAACTGTACCTTCAGCGCGCCGGAACTGGCCGACGCGCCAGAGACCCTGAGCTGGAAGCTGGAAGGGACCGACTGGACCATCCACAACCACGCGAACGTCTTCTCCCGTACCGGTCTGGATATCGGCGCACGCTTCTTTATGGAACATCTGCCGGAAAACCTGGAAGGGGAGATTGTCGATCTCGGCTGCGGTAACGGCGTGATTGGCCTGACGCTGCTGGCGAAGAACCCGGAGGCCAGCGTGGTGTTCAGCGACGAATCGCCAATGGCGGTGGCTTCAAGCCGTCTGAACGTGGAAACCAATCTGCCGGAGGCGCTGGATCGCTGCGAGTTTATGATCAATAACGCGCTGTCCGGCGTAGAGCCTTTCCGCTTCAACGCGGTGTTTTGCAATCCTCCGTTCCACCAGAAGCACGCCCTGACGGATAACGTCGCGTGGGAGATGTTCCACCACGCGCGCCGCTGCCTGAAAATCAACGGCGAGCTGTATATCGTGGCCAACCGCCACCTGGACTACTTCCACAAGCTGAAGAAGATTTTCGGCAACTGCGTCACCATTGCCACCAATAACAAATTCGTGGTGCTGAAATCGGTGAAGCTGGGGCGTCGTCGATAAGATCGCTTTGCCTGGCGGCGCTTCGCTTGTACAGGCCTACGGTTTCAAATGCCCGGTGGCGCTTCGCTTACCGGGCCTACAATGGCCTCGGACCCGTAGGCCCGGTAAGCGAAGCGCCACCGGGCGATGCCGTTAAATACTCAGCGCCAGTTTTGTCCCCTGCGCAATCGCGCGCCGCGCATCCAGCTCCATCGCCACGTCGCACCCGCCAATCAAATGTACCGTTTTCCCTGCCTCACGCAGCGGATTGGCCAGATCGCGCTTCGGCTCCTGCCCGGCGCACAAAATCACATGATCCACGTCCAGCAGCTGCGGCTCACCGCCGATCAGAACGTGTAGCCCGTCGTCGTCGATCTTCTGGTAGTTCACCCCCGGGATCATCTTTACCCCGCGCGAGAGCAGGGTGGCGCGGTGGATCCAGCCTGTGGTTTTCCCCAGCCCTTCACCCGGCTTGCTGGCTTTACGCTGGAGCATCACGATCTGACGCGGGCTTTTCGGCAGTTGCGGACCTTCCGGGCGTAAACCACCGGACTGACTGAGACTGGTATCAATGCCCCATTCCACGCAGAACTCAGCGATGTTCTGGCTGGTGGCTTCGCCCGGCTGGCTTAAATACATCGCGGTATCAAAACCGATCCCGCCGCAGCCGATGATCGCCACCTTCTCGCCAACCGGCGCTTTGTCGCGCAGCACGTCCAGATAGCTCAATACCTTCGGATGATCGATGCCTTCGATCGCAGGGGTGCGCGGGGCGATCCCACTCGCGAGGATCACCTCGTCGAAACCGATCAGATCCGCCGCGCTGACAACCTGATTGAGCCGCAGATCGACGCCCGTCACCTCGATCATCCGGCGGTAATAGCGCAGCGTTTCATAGAACTCCTCTTTGCCGGGGATCTGTCTGGCGATAGTAAACTGCCCGCCGATTTCCGCCAGCGCATCAAACAGCGTCACGCTGTGCCCACGCGAGGCGGCATTGACCGCAAACGCCAGGCCAGCGGGTCCTGCGCCCACCACGGCCAGACGCTTCTTGTTGGTCGCAGGAACGATCGGCATTTTGGTTTCATGGCAGGCGCGGGGATTCACCAGGCAGGAGGTGACCTTGCCGACGAAGATCTGATCCAGACACGCCTGGTTACAGCCGATACAGGTGTTGATCTCATCCGCACGGCCGCTTTGCGCTTTGGAGAGCAGTTCGGCATCCGCGAGGAACGGACGCGCCATCGACACCATATCGGCGTCGCCGCGGGAGATCACATCGTCCGCCACCTGCGGATCGTTAATGCGGTTAGTGGTCACCAGCGGAACGGAGACTTTGCCTTTCAGCTTGCGCGTTACCCAGCTGAACGCCGCACGCGGCACCGGCGTGGCGATGGTGGGGATGCGCGCTTCGTGCCAGCCAATCCCGGTGTTGATAATGGTGGCACCGGCGGCTTCAATCGCCTGCGCCAGCTGCACGGTTTCGTCGAAGGTGCCGCCGCCTTCCACCAGGTCGAGCATCGACAGGCGGAAGATGATAATAAAATCCGCACCGGCACGTTCACGCACCGCGCGCACCACCTCCACGGCAAAACGCATGCGGCGGGCATAGTCACCACCCCATTCGTCGTCGCGCTGGTTGGTACGTGCGGCGAGGAATTCGTTGATCAGGTAGCCTTCTGAGCCCATCACCTCCACGCCGTCGTAGCCCGCTTCCCGCGCCAGCGCGGCGCAGCGGGCGAAGTCCTCTATCAGCGCCAGGATCTCGTCATGGCTGAGGGCATGGGGAGTAAAGCGGTTAATCGGCGCCTGAATAGCCGAGGGGGCAACCAGGTTCGGCTGATAGCTGTAGCGCCCGGTATGCAGAATTTGCAGGGCGATTTTGCCGCCCTCGTTGTGAACCGCGTCGGTCACCATGCGGTGGTGCGGCAGTTGTGACGCATCGTTCAACACCGCGCCGCCCTCCATTGTTACCCCGGAAGGGGCAGGGGCTACGCCGCCGGTGACAATCAGCGCCACCCCGTGGCGCGCGCGCTCGGCATAGAAGGCTGCCAGACGTTCAGCCCCGTCCGGACGCTCCTCCAGCCCGGTGTGCATTGAGCCCATTAACACGCGGTTTTTGAGGGTAGTGAACCCCAGATCGAGAGGGGCGAATAACGACGGGTAACGGCTCATAGTCTCTTCCAGTGTAAAATTATTGTTATGTGGTCGGATGAGTTACTAATTTAGCCAGCGGCGGCAGAAAGGTAAAAGCGGGATCGAATGATTGTGATAGATCTCAAAGAACTTCACCCCTCACCCCGGCCCTCTCCCCAGAGGGGAGAGGGTGAAA
>NZ_JADCLG010000022.1:0-124167 GCF_014982425.1 Enterobacter cloacae complex sp. I1M
AACTGCCAGGCATCAATCAGGAAGAACCCCGTACCGGAAGGTGCGGGGTTTTTTGCTTTGTGCGCGGAAAAACATGCCGGATGGCGGCTTCCCCTTATCCGGCCTACAATTGTTAAAACGATTTTAACAATGGTGCCGCTTTGACTCGTCCTTTTGATTACCAACAAGATTTTGCAAATATAAATTTTCGCGAACATCCCGAACGGTATCAGGTTGGCCGGGGTGAGCAGGGCGTATTGATGGTCGAGCCTTATAAAAGCGAAATCCTTCCACACTGGCGTTTTAAAAATTCTGAAGTCGCAGCGCGTTCGGCACAAGAGATATACGCTCTATTTGAAGAGTACCGCAGTAAAAACGATTTTGTAGGCATGGATATGGCGCGTAAATTCATACAAATGGGCTATACCCGCGCCCGGCGATACGCGAATCATAAGGGCGGTAAAAAGTATGATGCGGAACGACAAGTCAAACCCCTCGATCACGATCCAGTAAAAGCAGAAGCAGCCGCAGTCTTCAAAAAGTGGTGGGATAAAATTCGTGCAGACGAAGATTACTTGCAGCGAAAAAAGGCCCACCAGCAGTCCTGGGGATAATTACTGCGTCCGCTAATAATTAGATAGCTGATCGACTTCACAAAACGCAATGAAACATATCGGAAACATTTTATTTACCTAACGATTCGTTTTAAATCCGGTTTTACTGTTTGTGGGCAAAGGCCCGCAATGTGAGACAGGGGATATTAAAATGACAGAAACCGTAGCCAGTGCAGATACGGATAACACCAATTTGGCAGGTAAGGATACTCGCCGTCGGGTTTGGGCAATCGTTGGGGCCTCATCAGGAAACCTTGTAGAGTGGTTTGACTTTTACGTCTATTCATTTTGTTCACTCTACTTTGCGCATATCTTTTTCCCGTCAGGGAACACCACAACTCAGCTTTTGCAAACCGCAGGCGTTTTTGCCGCCGGGTTCCTGATGCGCCCTATCGGTGGTTGGCTATTCGGCAGGATCGCGGACAGGAAAGGGCGCAAGACATCCATGCTCATCTCTGTATGCATGATGTGCGTCGGCTCGCTGGTGATTGCCTGCCTGCCCGGTTATGAGACTATCGGAACATGGGCACCGGCGTTGTTGTTGCTGGCACGTCTGTTCCAGGGGCTATCGGTCGGTGGCGAATATGGCACCAGTGCGACATACATGAGCGAAGTGGCGGTTGAAGGGCGCAAAGGTTTCTATGCATCATTCCAGTATGTAACCCTCATTGGCGGACAGCTACTGGCGTTACTGGTTGTGGTGATCCTGCAACAAATCCTTAGCGATGAAGATTTGCGCGCCTGGGGCTGGCGCATCCCGTTTGCTATGGGCGCTGCCCTGGCGGTTGTCGCCCTGTGGCTACGCCGTCAGCTTGATGAAACCTCCCGACAGGAGGTCAGGGCGCTGAAAGAGGCGGGCTCGATGAAAGGGCTTTGGCGTAACCGCAAAGCATTTTTGATGGTATTAGGCTTTACCGCCGCAGGCTCGCTAAGCTTCTATACCTTCACCACCTATATGCAAAAATATCTGGTCAACACTACGGGCATGCATGCAAACGTTGCGAGTGTCGTCATGACGGTAGCGTTACTGGTCTTTATGCTCATCCAGCCGATTGTCGGCGCGCTGTCGGACAAAATTGGTCGCCGTACCTCCATGCTGATCTTTGGCGGCATGCTCACCCTGGGTACCGTTCCGCTTTTGACGGCGCTACAGCATACAACCTCTCCGTATGCCGCTTTCGCTTTAATCATGGTGGCGCTCATTATTATCAGTTTTTACACGGCAATCAGTGGCATTTTGAAAGCGGAAATGTTTCCCGCACAGGTGAGGGCGCTGGGCGTAGGCCTCTCTTATGCGGTTGCAAACGCCCTGTTCGGCGGTTCGGCAGAGTATGTCGCGTTATCCCTTAAGTCATGGGGCAGTGAAACGACCTTCTTCTGGTATGTCACCGTTATGGGGGCGCTGGCGTTTATTGTCTCGCTGATGCTGCATCGCAAAGGAAAAGGTATCCGCCTTTAATAATGCGCCATCTGCCAGACGGCGTAGCCGGTTGTTGCCCCGGCTACGTCCCAGGCAAAATCTTTCCAGCTCCAGCCACTTCCCGAGGGGCGGCTATCCCAAAGTTCTTTTGATGCCCCCAGGCTGATGGAGAACATCAGGCCTATTGTGGCACTTCGATCCCTGCTATAACCCTGGTGCAGCGCATACTCATTACCCGCAGCGGACATCATTGCCGACGCCAGAAAGTGCTGAGCTTTATCCTGACCCGACCAGTTATCATTAGCCATATGGCTGCAACCTGTCAGCAAAAGAGGGATTATCAGGCAAGGCGTACGCATTAACAGGCTCCATAAAAAAAGCCCCGTCGATGACAGGGCTCGTGTATTACAGAATGCGGCTGATGAGGCGATCGATACGGATCCGACGTAGACGGCGAATCAGCTTGCGAACTTTCACCGGGTAATCAGCGATGCTTTGCAGATCGCGATAATGACGAACCACTGTGGTATGCGTGCGTATAAGCTCCAGCTCACGATCGCGTTTCGCGGCTAACGCATGCTGAGGATCGTGAATAAGAATGGCGTTTTCCAAATCCAGACGCCAGGCGCGTGGGTTCAGGTTATTACCGGTCAGCAGCATCCACTCGTCATCAACCCACATTCCTTTGAGATGATAACTGTTATCTTCATCTTTCCAGAGGCGCACGACGAGCTGGTCCGTGTTCACATAGTACTGTAAACGGCTCAGAAAGCGGCGCAGGTTAATCTCATAGAGATAAGGCAGTGCGCCGATGATCTTGAAAGGCTGATCTTCCGGAATGAAAAAGTCGTTTGCCGTTTTATCCCCGACAATGATTTCCACCTTTTTACCATCACGCAGCAACTGAATGATATTACGCACCAGAACGGCGGGAAGGTTGAAGTAAGGGGTGCAGATGGTGAGCTTATGCTCCGCGCACGGCATCAAATGGAAGATAGTCTTGTTCAGGAGGCTGGATTTACCCAAGCCTACCAGAGGCGTAACGGACAGTTCTTCATTATTGGCATCACCCTGGAAACGATAAACCGCATCGCGCAGCTCCTGGCGGAAGGAGCGAACGTCGTTTTTGATTTCCGGGCTTTTCGGGCGATGAGGATCGTCAAGACGATGCACACCCCGGCCATGAACCAGGTTTTTATCAACCCAGTTGAACATGATGTCGGTCATCTGCGGATTACGGATAAGATGGTAGCGATCGTAACGGTATTTATCGAGCTGATGGAGATACACATCATTCAGACTGGCGCCGCTATAAAGGACGCTGTCATCAATGATAAATCCTTTAAAATGAAGAACGCCAAGCGCTTCACGGGTATTCACCGGTACGCCATATACCGGGATATCAATACCCGGATTTTCCTGGGCCATGCGGCAATACCAGTCAGCATTGGTATTCGAGGCAGCCGCACCAATACGGCCACGCTGAGCACGGTGCCAGTCAACCAGCACGCGAACATCCAGTTCCGGACGCTGACGTTTCGCTTCATAGAGCGCGTTCAGGATCGCACGCCCACCTTCATCTTGTTCAAGATAGAGCGCCACAATGCAAATACGTCGCGTAGCGCTGGCAATCTTTTCAAGAAGCGTCTCCCGGAAATGAGCGGGAGCATAAAAGAACTCTACATCATCAACTGACTGAGAAATCTTCGGTAGTTGAGCAAGGTGTTGTTGATGTTTATTACGCTTAAATTTTGACAACATCACAGTGCGTTTCTTCTCTGTTCATTGAAGGGTTGTCTGTACCAGGCAAACAACATAAGCGGACAATGATACCCCAGTGCCGGGAAAAGTGGGTAACATTTCCAGCAGCTTACTCTTGTTTATCCGTCGAAGTCAGGCTGAGGGACAAAGAGACAATGCCTTCATCCAGCTGGATATCAACGTCAAAACCGAGCTTCCGCGCCAGGGTCACCATACCCCGATTATTTGGCATAGTAATGCCATTGAGCCGTGACAATCCGTGATCGCGCGTATAACCAATGAGTTTTTCGAGCAGCCGTCTGCCCAAACCCAAACCTTTAAGATCGGAACGCACCAGTACGGCAAACTCCGCATCCACGTTATCCGGGTCGGAAATGGCACGCGTCACGCCGAGGATCTCTTCTCCCTCTGCGGAACGGCGGACCGCCACAATCGCCATTTCTCGATCGTAGTCGATCTGGGTCATATTGGCTAAATCGTCGTGGGTAAATTCATTAATTTCGCTGAAATAGCGATAGTACAAATCTTCTTTCGTCACCTGCGAGATGAACGCTCGCAGCAGCGGCTCGTCTTCCGGCAGGATAGGGCGAAACAGTGCCCGCTCTCCATTTTTCATCTCCACCCACTCTTCCAGATGGAGAGGATAAGGACGAATGGCGAGACGGCTTTCCCGGTCACCGACAAATGGCGCAATTTCCAGCGTCACGTCGAGGGCAGTGAATTCATTTCCGGAAGCGAGGAGCGGGTGGATGTCCAGGCGCTGGATCTCCGCACAGTCAACAATGAGGTTGGAGACCTTCACCAGAAACTGGCTTAACCCGGCGATATCAAGCGGCCTCAGAGCGCTTCTACCGCGGATTTTTTTACTTTTGATGGCCTGAATAACCAAATAACGCGCCAGGTTCATGTTTAGAGGTGGAAGCGCGACAGCCGCTTGTTCTTCTGGCCGCCATTCAACGCCGCCTTCACCCAGCATAATGAGTGGACCAAAAACCGGATCGTGTTCGACGACCACGCGCAGCTCCTGCGCACCTGCTCGGTTAGCCATGCTCTGCACCAGCAGGCCGTGGATCCGGGCCTGTGGCCACGTCATTTTAACGCGATCGATAATGGCATCCGCGGCCTGTTGTACTTCTGTCGCGGTGCGCAGATACAGCATGACGCCCTGAACATCCGATTTGTGCGGAATATCGGGGGAGCGCAGCTTCAGCGCGACCGGATAGCCAATCTGCTCAGCGATATGTACCGCCTCAGCGCTGTCACCGGCAATCCAGGTCGGCAGTGTTTGCATCCCATAGCTGCCAAGAATGGGTTGCACTTCATGCGTATCAAGCGAAGTGGCGCCCTCTTCGATGGCCTGTTGCAATAAACTGTGTACGTCCACCGAATTTGCTGTGAGGTTGCCCGGTAGGGCAGGCGTTTCACGCAGCTGCTTCTGGTTGCGGCGGTACTCAACCATATGCATAAACGCGGTTATGGTGCCCTCTGGCGTACGGTAGGTTGGCAACCCGGCTTCACTAAACAGACGTCGCGCTTCCTGCGAGGAGAACTCGCCGCACCAGTTGGTCAGCAGGGTGACGTATTTGCCGCGCGGATGGTTTCGGACAGCCTCAATCAGCGTTCGTGCACTTTCGCTGCCTGGCGCAACCGCGCTGGGCGAATGGATAATCATCAGCGCATCAAAGTCCTGGCTATCCAGCAAAATCGTGATCGCCTTAATGTAACGATCGCTGCTGGCATCATCGCGCAAATCGAGGGGATTATCGGGAACAACGCTTCCCGGTAACGCGTCCCGCAGGCGCTGGAGCGTCTCTTCACCCAGCGTGGCCAGCTTGCCGTTGCGTAGCCAGAGCTCGTCCAGCGCCAGGGCGGCGGGAGCGGCTCCGTTGCTGACAATCATCAGCTTTTCACCGCGCAGGGGACGCATGTGGCTCAACGTTTCGACGGCGGAAAAAAGCTCGTGCGTATCCTGTACCCGCAGTAAACCGGCGCGCTGGATCGCTGCATCCCATGCGGGATCCATCCCGGAATGGGAATGCAGCAGGCGCTGAGCCGCGGGGCTGCGCCCGCTTTTGATGACCAGAATCGGTTTATTACGCGATGCGCTACGCGACGCCGACACAAAACGACGGGCGTCGCTCAGGTGTTCAAGGTAGAGCAGGATAGCGCTGGTTTTGCTGTCACGCGCCAGGAAATCCAGCAGCTCATCGACGTCAATGTCCAGGCTGTCGCCGAGGGCGATGAAATAGGAAAAGCCCATCTCACGCTGCTGCGCCCAGTCGAGGATGGTATTGGATACCGCTGCCGACTGTGAAATAAAGGCCAGTTTGCCTTTACGGATCGGAACCGGGGAAAAACTGGCATTCAGCCCTTGCCAGGGCGCAAGCAGACCGAGGCTATTTGGACCAAGAATGCGCATCTGGTAGCGGCTGGCGCAGGCCAGCAGTTCGGGCTGCTGTTCAGGAGGCGAGGAAAGAATAATGCAGGTTTTACAGCCTTTCTGACCGAGCGACTCAAGCAATTCGAGGTTTCGTTTCGCATGCGTACAGAGCACGGCGAGGTCGGGAACAAACGGTAAACTTTGCACGTCCGGCCATGCCAGCACCCCCTGTACCGCTTTATAAGCGGGCGTAACGGGCATGACCGGGCCGTTAAACCCGCCAGCCAGCAGGTTACGCATCATCAGATACCCTGCGCGGTCCGGTTTCATCGAGGCGCCAATAACGGCAATGGATTTCGGACGGAGTAGCGCTTCTAACCCTCTCTGGCTCATGCAGGCCTCCTGTGAATGCAAGCGACCTGATGATTTTAAACGCTTTCTGTCTCTGTTGCTGTGACGCTACCCTTATGAACGGTTTTTCCTGCCAGATAACGTTCGCGGAAGCAGGAGAAGTGGGAGCTTAATGCGCTGGCCGCCTGGGTATCGCCCGCCAGATCCAGTAGCGCAATGGCGACTTCAGCGGTGCAATATTGACCCTCGGCATGCGCTTCTCGTAAGCGATAGGCCGAAACGCGCGACAGATCGACGGAAATCACCGGCAGCGCATCAAGATAAGGGCTTTTGCGAAACATCTTTCTTGCTTCGGTCCAGGTGCCGTCGAGCATAATAAACAGCGGCGGCTTACCGGATGGTGGCGCCGTAAGCACCTGGCGTTGTTCGCCTGCATATGATGCCGGGAAAACGACCATGGGCTGATAGTCCGGGTTTGCCACCAGGTCAAGCAGAGCCTGAGGTGGCTCAGTGCGCGACCACTGAAACGCTGCGGTATTGGGCAGAATATCGGCGATCAAACGCCCCGTGTTGCTGGGCTTCATCGGTTCGGTATCGAACATGACCAGACAAAAACGGCTTTTAGCCTCGCTCGGTGCAAGCGTTTCGCACAGACACACTTTCAGCGGTAAAAGGCAGCGCTGGCAGCGGCGAATACGATTGCCTCGGGCCAGAAAAGGGCGGGTTGCGCGCACAAGGCGCTCGGCGCGTAATTGAAGTACAGCGTTATCAGTCATGGGCGAAAAGGCAGGAAAAACCCCATTTTCGCAGAGGAGAGAACGGGGCACAAGATGTGCCCCGTGAATGTTACAGGGATTCGTTTAACCAGCTGTCGAAAGGCGCCTTCGGTACTGCACCATTGAGCATGTCGATCACTTCCCCATTTTTGAAAATCATAATGGTTGGAATGCTGCGAATGCGAAAACGGGCGCTGAGTTCACGTTCCGCTTCGGTATTCACTTTAACAAAACGCATTTTCCCGCTGCGCTCTTCAGCCACGTCTTCGAAGATGGGCGCAAAGTTACGGCAGGGGCCGCACCACGGTGCCCAGAAATCGACCACAACCGGCAGATCGTCCTTGAGGAGTTTGTCCAGCGTAGCACCCGTCGCGTTAATGACATCGCCATCAAATAATTCGTGGCCACAACGCCCGCATTTCGCACCGTCATCCATCCGATCGTCCGGAATGCGGTTTAAAGCCTGACAGTTGGCACATACGGTATTCATAACTAACCTCTGATAGAGCCGTGGAACAACGGCAGAACGCCGATAATGTTTCTGATATGTTACATATTATCAGTGAGCCTGTATAAATCGACAACGCGTTTTATTCAATGGGAACAATAGTCACAGGCTTTTGTACGAAATTATGGCTATGAGCTTGCACATCGGGTAATCTGCGCGCTTCGCGCAGCGCTGGTGGAGAAAAGCATGAACGACGAAATGAAAAACAAAAGCGGCAAGGTCAAAGTGATGTATGTCCGCAGTGATGATGACTCTGATAAACGCACCCAAAATCCGCGTACCGGAAAAGGTGGCGGGCGTCCGGCGTCTTCTCGTGCAGACGGTGGCCGTCGCCCCGCCCGCGATGACAGAAATAACCGCGGCGATGACCGCAAACGTGATGACCGTAAGCGTGACGATCGCAAACGCGATGATTTTGTCCGCGACGGTGGATCGCCATGGCGTACCGTTTCTCGCGCGCCCGGTGAAGAGGCGACCGAAAAAGCCGATCACGGCGGTATCAGCGGAAAAAGCTTTATCGATCCGGAAGTGCTGCGTCGTCAGCGTGCGGAAGAAACCCGTGTCTACGGTGAGAACGCCTGTCAGGCCCTGTTCCAGAGCCGCCCGGAGTGTATCGTTCGCGCATGGTTTATCCAGAGCGTGACCCCGCGCTTTAAAGAAGCGCTGCGCTGGATGGCGGCGAACCGTAAAGCCTACCACGTGGTTGACGATGCCGAGCTGACAAAAGCGTCCGGGACTGAACACCACGGCGGCGTCTGCTTCCTGATCAAAAAACGTAACGGCACCACCGTGCAGCAGTGGGTCAGCCAGGCGGATGCCGATGACTGTGTGCTGGCGCTGGAAGATGTGGGTAACCCGCATAACCTGGGCGCTATGATGCGTAGCTGCGCGCACTTTGGCGTGAAAGGCGTTCTGTTGCAGGATGCCGCGCTGCTGGAATCCGGTGCGGCAATCCGTACTGCGGAAGGCGGTGCTGAGCATGTTCAGCCGATCACCGGCGACAGCGTGCTGGAGGCACTTGAGCAATTCCGTAACGCGGGCTACACCATTGTCACCACCTCAAGCCGCGCCGCTACGCCGCTGTTTAAAGCGACGTTGCCGCGCAAAATGGTGCTGGTGTTAGGTCAGGAGCGCGATGGTCTGTCTGATGCGGCACTCTCCAGCGCTGACATGAGCGTTTCTATCGACGGCACTGGCAACGTTGAAAGCCTGAACGTATCCGTTGCGACCGGCGTGCTGCTGGCCGAATGGTGGCGTCAGAACAAGGCATAAGCCTTTTATGTGCCGGGCCTGACCCGGCACATTCAAACCCTACTCACTCTCTGCCGGTAACACAGGCATCCAGTCAATCGGCTTTTCGCCACGCTTTTCCAGCCACTCATTCGTCAGAACAAAATGGTTACTGCCAAAGAAACCGCGATGCGCAGACAGCGGCGACGGGTGCGGTGCTTTCAGTACGTGATGGCGCTGACGATCGATAATCGCCCCTTTCTTTTGGGCATGTGAACCCCAGAGTAAAAACACGACGCCTTCACGATGCTCATTGATCAGGCTGATAACCTTATCGGTAAAGGTTTCCCATCCCAGACTGGCGTGGGAGTGTGCCTGACCCGCCCGGACGGTTAATACGGTATTCAGCAACAGCACGCCCTGGCGCGCCCAGCTTTCCAGATAACCGTGATTAGGGCGGGTGAAACCCGGAATCGTTCCTTCCAGCTCTTTATACATATTCAGCAGAGAAGGGGGAATGGCCACGCCCGGACGCACGGAAAATGCCAGTCCGTGAGCCTGCCCGGGACCATGGTACGGATCCTGCCCCAGTATAACCACCTTCACGTCGCTCAGTTCGGTGTAGCGAAAGGCGTTAAATACATCTTTCTGCGGTGGATAAATTGTCTGGCCTGCCTGCCGTTCAGCCGCAACGGTACTGAGGGTATTAATAAAATAGGGCTGCTGCTTCTCTTCTGCCAGCACGTCATGCCAGGTTAAAGGTGTTGTCATCTCGCTCTCCTGCGAATTTCATTCTCTGCCTAGCTTACCTGCTAATGCCTGGTGAGCAAAATTACCCGCGGAAAAGCGGCTAAGTGTCTCAATTTATGTTGAAAACCAGGCAGGGTAAATTGAATTGGTAAATCATTAAAATTGATATAAAACAAAAAATTCAGACCACACTCTTTATGTGGTTAGTGGTTTTGTTGATTTAAATCAATAAATCACCCGGGTCTGAATGTTATATATACACACAACAAACAATGGTTTTACCAATTGGCCGCAAAAGGCCAGCATCAGTTAATGTAGCCTAAGGGAGGCAACACATGATTACAGGTATCCAGATTACTAAAGCTGCAAATGACGATCTGCTGAACTCTTTCTGGCTGCTGGACAGCGAGAAAAACGAAGCGCGCTGTGTAGTAGCGAAAGCAGGTTTTGCGGAAGACGAAATCGTTCCGGTGAGCAAACTGGGCGAAATTGAATACCGTGAAATTCCAATGCAAGTGCAACCAGAAGTGCGCGTGGAAGGTGGTCAGCACCTGAACGTTAACGTCCTGCGTCGTGAAACGCTGATGGATGCTGTTGAGAACCCAGAAAAATACCCGCAGCTGACCATCCGTGTGTCTGGCTATGCGGTGCGTTTCAACTCTCTGACTCCGGAACAGCAGCGCGACGTTATCGCCCGTACCTTTACTGAAAGCCTGTAAGGTATCAGCTTCGGGGGTGGAATAAAAAAGCCGGGAATGTCCCGGCTTTTTTTTACTCTTCAGTTTTTGTCTCTGGCGCAGCAGAACTTGGCTTACGGCGCTTACCAATATTTTTGGTATCGCGGTGGCGCTGCTTCACGCGCGGCTTCTCTTTTTCTTTCTCTTTTCTCTCAGCACGTTTCGCGAGCGCTTTCTTGGACGGTTTACCCGTCATTTTTTCACTTGGCGCACGTGTCGTCGGACGAAGTTCGTCAATCACACGAGCTTTTAGCGGCTCATCAACGTAGCGGCCAATTTTTTGGAGCAGCAGATGGTCGTGCGCTTCTACCAGAGAAATAGCAATCCCTTTGCGGCCCGCACGGCCGGTACGACCAATACGGTGCAGGTAAGTATCACCGCTGCGCGGCATATCAAAGTTGATCACATGGCTCACGTCCGGGATGTCGATCCCGCGCGCGGCAACGTCGGTTGCAACCAGCACATTCACGCGACCATCGGTCAGGCGCTTAATCCCTTCGGTACGCTTAACCTGTGCCATTTCACCTTCGAGATAGCAGTTGTTGATGCCAGCGTTGCGCAGCATTTCTGCCAGCTCATGCACGCGCTCGCGTTTACGTACGAAGACGATGGTACGGGTTGCTTCTTCCTGCTTCAGCAGATGTTTCAGCAACTCAACCTTATGCTCAAGGTTATCTGCGCGGTAGTACCACTGGTGGATCTTCTTACGCTCACGCGTCGATGGCGTAGCGGACACTTCCACCGGATCTTCCAGCAGACGTTCGGCGAAATCTTTAATGGCATCCCCTTCAAGGGTTGCCGAGAACAGCATTGTCTGGTTACGCCAGCGCGTTTCACCCGCGATGTGTTCGATATCCTGGGCAAAGCCCATGTCCAGCATGCGGTCAGCTTCATCGAGAATCAGCGTTTCCACCGCCCGGCAGTCGAAGTTCTCTTCTTTTATGTATTGCAGCAGACGGCCTGTCGTCGCGACAACGATATCCTGGTTTTCGCTGAACACTTCGGCGTGGTTCATATACGCTACGCCGCCGGTGATGGTCGCGATATCCAGATGGGTGTTCGCCGCCAGCTCACGCGCGTGTTCGGCAACCTGCATCGCCAGTTCACGGGTCGGGGTCAGGATCAAAATGCGCGGCGGCCCTGATTTTTTACGCGGAAAATCGAGCAAATGCTGCAACACAGGCAGCAAGTAGGCTGCTGTCTTCCCCGTGCCGGTTGGCGCAGAACCGAGCACATCGCGGCCCTCAAGCGCAGGCGGAATGGCCGCGGCCTGAATGGCGGTCGGGCGTGTAAAGCCTTTACTCTCAAGAGCATTGAGCAGGCTTTCATCGAGTTCAAGTTCGGAAAAAGTCGTTACAGTCATGTTCTACCTCTGTGTGGGGCGCTGATTATAGACGTTACGGCTGTAATCTTCATCTGTTTGTATGGATATCGCTTTTCGACCACTTCGCTTTCCCCTATGCTACTCCAGTTTCACACAGAAGGTTGCCCTGACATGTCTCAACTCAAAGCGCAGTTGCGCCGCGATGGTTTTACGTTTAAACAATTTTTTGTGGCGCACGATCGTTGTGCAATGAAAGTCGGTACAGACGGTATTTTACTGGGTGCATGGGCCCCTGTCGCAGGTGTAAAACGCATTCTGGATATTGGTACGGGCAGCGGACTTCAGGCGCTGATGCTGGCGCAGCGTACCGAAGAACACGTCACTATCGACGCCGTTGAGCTTGATCCTCAGGCGGCCCAGCAGGCAAGCGAAAACGCTGCCGATTCTCCGTGGGCAGAACGGATCAGGGTGGATTGTGCCGATGTCCTGACCTGGGCACCGGAGCAGACTGCGCGTTACGATTTGATCGTCAGCAATCCGCCGTATTTCACGCCAGGTGTGGAGTGTGGAACGCCGGAACGCGAGCAGGCACGTTACACCGGCTCGCTCGATCACAAGGCGCTACTGACCAGCGCGGCGGAACTCATCTCGGAAGAGGGATTTTTCTGCGTGGTCTTGCCCGAAAGCACGGGTAACACCTTCATTGAGATCGCTCGGGATATCGGCTGGAGTTTGCGTCTTCGTACCGATATTTCGGATACGGAAGGTCGCTTACCGCACCGTGTGTTGCTGGCGCTCTCGCCGAAAGAGGGGGAGTGCTTTACCGACAGGATGGTTATTCGCGGGCCAGACCAGCGTTATTCCGAAGATTACACTGCCCTGACCCAGGCCTTTTATCTGTTTATGTGAACCTGCGGCGTCAACACCGACGGGCCGGACGTTTCCAGCGGGTCGGGATAGTCCAGCGTATAATGCAGGCCACGACTCTCTTTGCGCATCATCGCACAGCGTATAATCAGCTCGGCAACCTGCACAAGGTTGCGCAGCTCCAGCAGATTATTGGAAACGCGGAAGTTGGCGTAATATTCATCAATTTCCTGCTGTAACATCATGATGCGGCGTAACGCGCGTTCCAGACGCTTCGTTGTGCGTACAATCCCGACATAATCCCACATGAGAAGCCGCAGCTCGTGCCAGTTATGCTGGATAACCACCAGTTCGTCCGGGTTCTCTACCCGACTTTCATCCCATGCTGGCAGGTGCGTTGTTGGACGTGCATAGGGCATGCGTTTGGTTATATCTTCCGCAGCCGACCACCCATACACAAGACACTCCAGCAATGAGTTTGATGCCATGCGATTCGCACCATGCAGGCCGGTGTAACTGACCTCGCCGATCGCATACAAACCATCCACGTCGGTACGACCATGATCGTCAACCATCACCCCGCCACAGGTATAGTGGGCGGCAGGCACAATCGGCACCGGATCGCGGGTTAAATCGATACCCAGACTCCGCAGCTTTTCATAAATCATCGGGAAGTGCTGGCGAATAAAGTCTGCCGGTTTATGGCTAATGTCCAGATACATACAGTCCACGCCAAGCCGCTTCATCTCGTGGTCAATGGCGCGGGCCACGATATCCCGCGGGGCAAGTTCACCTCGGGGGTCGAAGTCCGGCATAAACCTGGAACCGTCCGGTCGCTTGAGATACGCGCCTTCGCCGCGCAACGCTTCAGTTAACAGGAAGTTACGTGCCTGCGGGTGGAACAGGGCGGTAGGATGGAACTGATTAAACTCCATATTCGCTACGCGGCAGCCTGCGCGCCAGGCCATGGCGATACCGTCTCCGGAGGCGATATCCGGGTTAGTCGTGTACTGGTAAACCTTGGAGGCGCCGCCGGTCGCCAGCACAACGGCTTTAGCCTGGCAGGTTTCCACCTTCTCTTTATTCCGATTCCACACCCATGCGCCGACAACACGGCGCGTGCCGGGCAGGCCAATTTTATCGGAAATAATCAGGTCGACGGCGTTACTGCGCTCCAGCACCCGAATATTGGGATGGCTGAGGGCTTTGCTGACCAATGTGGTTTCAACCGCTTTTCCTGTTGCATCAGCAGCGTGCAGAATACGGCGATGGCTGTGCCCGCCTTCACGGGTCAGATGATAGCTCTCTTCACCATTAGGCTGAACCTGCGTATCAAACAGCACGCCCTGGTCGATAAGCCATTGCACGCAGTGGCGGGCATTGCTGGCGACAAACTCTGCGGCATGCTCATCCACGATCCCGGCACCGGCAATCAGAGTGTCTTCTACGTGTGAGGCAATGCTGTCCGTTTCATCAAACACGGCGGCAATACCGCCTTGTGCATAGAAGGTGGAACCTTCGCTCATCGGCCCTTTACTCAGCATGATTACGTTCTGATGTTCCGCCAGGCGCAGCGCGAGGGAGAGGCCAGCAGCACCGCTGCCGATAATCAGTACATCACAATGGAGTTCAAGCGTTGTATTCATGATGTTTGTTTAATTTACTAAACATGGTCTGGGCAGAATAGCATTGTGATGCGAGTTATCGCACGTTTTTTTTGAAGCGTGTTGCAATGACTAAACGGATGGCCGGAAGTTAAATCATCGCTAAATGACTGGAATTATTTTGCGAAGCAGATCGTTAGCTTCAGATTTTGTGGTGAAATAAAGCCTGTGTTGCGTTACTCTTCTGACGATAAAGTTAATGATTCTTGTCAGAAAGCGGGTGCGTATCGTGAACAGACTTATAATGAGAGAAAATGAACGGTCTGCGGCGCGATGAACAAAAACAAAGGCGTTACGGAACTTATTGAAGAACAGACGCTCTAATTCGGTGCTTGCTCAAAGTGCAATGTTGTTAGAGTGGCGTTTCGATAACGCGTGGAATTTGGTTTGGGGAGACATTACCTCGGATGAGCGAGCAGTTAACGGACCAGGTCCTGGTTGAACGGGTCCAGAAGGGAGATCAGAAAGCTTTTAACCTACTGGTGGTGCGCTACCAGCATAAGGTAGCGAGTCTGGTTTCCCGCTATGTACCGTCAGGCGATGTTCCTGATGTGGTACAAGAGTCTTTTATTAAGGCCTATCGCGCGCTGGATTCATTCCGGGGGGATAGTGCTTTTTATACCTGGCTGTATCGTATTGCAGTCAATACGGCTAAGAATTATTTGGTTGCTCAGGGGCGTCGTCCGCCTTCAAGTGATGTTGACGCTATCGATGCAGAAAACTTCGAAAGTGGCGGCGCGCTGAAAGAAATTTCGAACCCTGAGAACTTAATGTTGTCAGAAGAACTGAGACAAATCGTTTTTCGCACGATCGAGTCGCTCCCGGAAGATTTACGCATGGCAATTACGTTACGGGAGCTGGATGGCCTAAGCTATGAAGAGATAGCCGCCATCATGGATTGTCCGGTCGGCACGGTTCGTTCACGAATTTTCCGTGCGCGAGAAGCCATTGATAATAAAGTTCAACCGCTTATCAGGCGTTGACGATAGCGGGATACTGGAAAAGGTATTAGGCATGCAGAAAGAAAAACTTTCCGCTTTAATGGATGGTGAAATGCTGGATAGTGAGCTGCTCGATGAGTTGTCTCATTCTCCCGAAATGCAACAGACCTGGGAGAACTATCATCTTATCCGCGACACTCTGCGGGGTGATACCAGCGATGTTCTCCATTTCGATATCTCAGCACGCGTTATGGCGGCCATTGAGAACGAACCTGTTCATCAGACCACGCCGCTTATTCCTGAAGCGCAGCCTGCACCTCACCAATGGCAGAAAATGCCGTTCTGGCACAAGGTGCGTCCATGGGCCAGCCAGCTCACCCAGATGGGAGTCGCTGCGTGTGTATCGCTTGCAGTTATCGTTGGGGTCCAGCACTATAATACCCAGTCTGAAGCCAGTCAGCAGCCTGAAGCGCCAGTGTTCAATACGCTGCCGATGATGGGTAAAGCCAGTCCGGTTAGCCTGGGCGTACCGGCAGATGCCTCCGCAAGCGGCGGACAGCAACAGCAGGTACAGGAGCAGCGTCGTCGCATTAATGCGATGTTGCAGGATTACGAGTTGCAGCGTCGTCTGCACTCCGAGCAGCTTCAGTTTGAGCAGGCCCAAACCCAGCAGGCTGCTGTGCAGGTGCCAGGAAACCAAACTTTAGGAACGCAATCGCAGTAATGAAGCAACTTTGGTTCGCCATGTCTTTGATGGCGGGTAGCCTGTTCTTCTCTGCTAACGCCTCGGCTGATGTTTCATCCGGGGCGTTGTTGCAGCAAATGAATCTGGCCAGCCAGTCACTCAATTACGAGTTGGCATTTATTAGCATCAATAAGCAGGGTGTCGAATCGTTACGCTATCGCCACGCCCGCCTTGATAATCAGCCGCTCGCCCAGCTTTTACAGATGGATGGCCCGCGTCGGGAAGTGGTCCAGCGTGGGAACGAAATCAGCTATTTCGAGCCAGGCCTTGAGCCGTTTACGCTCAATGGTGACTACATCGTTGATTCCCTGCCATCGCTCATTTACACCGATTTTAAACGTCTCGCCCCCTACTATGATTTTATCTCAGTGGGGCGAACGCGTATTGCCGACAGGTTGTGCGAAGTGATCCGCGTAGTCGCGCGGGATGGGACACGTTACAGCTATATCGTCTGGATTGACGCAGAGACGAAGCTGCCGATGCGCGTTGATCTGCTCGATCGCGACGGTGAAACGCTGGAGCAGTTCCGCGTGATCTCCTTCGACGTGAACGGTCAGGTTGGCAACAGTATGCAGAATCTGGCCAAAGCCAGCCTGCCGCCTTTGCTTTCCGTACCTGCCGGCGATTCTGTCAATTTCAACTGGGTACCTTCCTGGATCCCGCAAGGATTCAGCGAAGTATCCAGCAGCCGTCGCCAGCTGCCGACTATCGAAACACCGGTTGAGTCGCGCCTCTATTCCGATGGGCTATTTAGCTTCTCGGTGAATATCAATCGCGCTACGGCGAACAGTTCCGAACAGATGCTCCGTACCGGTCGCCGGACGGTTAGCACGACGGTACGCGATAATGCGGAAATTACCATTGTTGGTGAATTACCGCCGCCAACAGCAAAACGTATTTCAGACAGCATTAAATTCAGGGCTGCGCAATGATTAAAGAGTGGGCGACGGTCGTATCCTGGCAGGATGGCGTAGCGCTTGTCAGCTGTGACGTTAAAGCATCATGCAGCAGCTGCGCTTCGCGAGCCGGTTGCGGCAGCCGCGTATTGAATAAGCTGGGGCCGCAAACGTCGCACACTATTGCTGTGTCGAGCGATCAGCCGCTGGTGGCAGGGCAAAAAGTGGAGCTCGGCATCGCTGAAGGCAGCCTGCTCACTTCCGCCATACTGGTTTACCTTTCTCCGCTCGCCGGACTTTTCGTGATGGGCGGGGTTTTCCAGATGCTGTTCGGCACAGATTTGGCCGCCATGTGCGGTGCCGCCTTGGGCGGTGTGGGCGGGTTCTGGCTTGCTAAAGGCGTTTCCCCAAGGCTTACCGCCCGGGAAGCCTGGCAGCCCGTCATTCTCAGCGTTGCACTGGCACCCGACCAACTTCGTGTTGAGACGCTCTCTTCTGAGGCCCGGTGATCTGCCGGGCTTTATTATTATTTACATCGCAATAAAGTAAACGCCGTCTCTTCGCGCTATACCTGACTCTAAGTGCATTTCCAGCAGACGAGGATGTAGTGTAGAATGCTGCGTTTTCGCACTGAAAAACGTCAGGCTAAGAACAGCGGCCTCCAGGAATTCGTAAGGCATAATTATTTAACTATATGAAGAACATACGTAACTTTTCGATCATTGCTCACATTGACCACGGTAAGTCGACGCTGTCTGACCGTATTATCCAGATTTGCGGTGGCCTGTCTGATCGTGAAATGGCAGCCCAGGTTCTGGACTCCATGGACCTGGAACGCGAACGCGGTATTACCATTAAAGCCCAGAGCGTGACGCTCGACTATAAGGCTTCCGATGGTGAAACCTACCAGCTGAACTTTATCGACACCCCAGGGCACGTTGACTTCTCTTATGAAGTGTCACGCTCGCTGGCGGCCTGCGAAGGCGCGCTGCTGGTGGTGGATGCCGGGCAGGGCGTAGAGGCCCAGACGCTGGCAAACTGCTATACCGCCATGGAAATGGATCTCGAAGTGGTGCCGGTTCTGAATAAAATCGACCTGCCAGCCGCCGATCCTGAGCGCGTAGCGGAAGAAATTGAAGACATCGTCGGTATCGATGCGACCGATGCAGTGCGCTGCTCGGCAAAAACCGGCGTAGGTGTTCCGGATGTACTGGAACGTCTGGTGCGTGACATTCCGCCGCCGGAAGGTGACCCGGATGCGCCGCTACAGGCGCTGATCATCGACTCCTGGTTTGATAACTACCTGGGCGTTGTCTCGCTGGTGCGTATTAAAAACGGCACCATGCGTAAAGGCGACAAAATCAAGGTCATGAGCACCGGGCAGGTCTACAACGCTGACCGCCTTGGCATCTTCACACCAAAACAGGTTGACCGTACCGAACTGAAATGCGGCGAAGTGGGTTGGCTGGTCTGTGCAATTAAAGACATCCTCGGCGCGCCAGTGGGCGATACCCTGACCGGCGCACGTAACCCGGCAGATAAAGCGCTGCCAGGCTTCAAAAAGGTGAAACCGCAGGTTTATGCGGGTCTGTTCCCGGTCAGCTCTGACGATTACGAAAACTTCCGCGATGCGCTCGGAAAGCTGAGCCTCAACGATGCTTCCCTGTTCTATGAGCCAGAAAGCTCAACGGCGCTGGGCTTCGGCTTCCGCTGTGGCTTCCTCGGTCTGCTGCACATGGAGATCATTCAGGAACGTCTGGAGCGTGAATACGATCTGGATCTGATCACCACCGCCCCGACGGTTGTCTACGAAGTAGAAACCACGTCGAAAGAGGTCATCTACGTCGACAGCCCTTCCAAGCTCCCGCCGCTGAATAATATTCAGGAACTGCGCGAGCCTATCGCAGAGTGTCACATGCTGCTGCCGCAGGAGTTCCTCGGCAACGTGATCACCCTGTGTATTGAGAAGCGTGGCGTGCAGACCAACATGGTGTACCACGGTAACCAGGTGGCGCTGACCTATGAAATTCCGATGGCGGAAGTGGTGCTCGACTTCTTCGACCGTCTGAAGTCTACCTCCCGTGGCTATGCGTCACTGGACTACAACTTCAAACGCTTCCAGGCCTCGAACATGGTTCGCGTGGACGTGCTGATCAACGGCGAGCGAGTTGATGCCCTGGCGCTGATCACCCACAACGATAACGCACCGTACCGTGGTCGTGAGCTGGTTGAGAAGATGAAAGAGCTGATCCCGCGTCAGCAGTTTGACATTGCGATTCAGGCGGCCATTGGTAACCACATCATTGCCCGTTCAACCGTGAAGCAGCTGCGTAAAAACGTTCTGGCTAAGTGCTACGGCGGCGACGTCAGCCGTAAGAAAAAGCTGTTGCAGAAGCAGAAAGAAGGTAAGAAGCGTATGAAGCAGGTCGGTAACGTTGAGCTGCCGCAGGAAGCATTCCTTGCCATCCTTCATGTTGGTAAAGACGGAAACGGTAAATAACCTTAAGGAGTTGGCATGGCGAACATGTTTGCCCTGATCCTGGTCATCGCTACCCTGGTAACAGGTCTGTTATGGTGCCTGGATAAGTTTATCTTCGCCCCAAAACGCCGTGAACGTCAGGCTGCCGCGCAGGCAGCCACGGGCGATACGCTGGACGCGAAAACCCTGAAAAAAGTCGGCCCAAAACCGGGCTGGCTGGAAACAGGGGCATCGGTCTTCCCGGTGCTGGCGATTGTGCTGGTGGTGCGTTCATTTATTTATGAACCGTTCCAGATCCCGTCAGGATCGATGATGCCAACGCTGCTGATCGGTGATTTCATTCTGGTTGAGAAGTTTGCCTATGGCATCAAAGATCCGATCTACCAGAAAACGCTGATCGAAACGGGTCATCCGAAACGTGGCGACATCGTGGTGTTTAAATATCCGGAAGATCCACGGCTGGATTATATTAAACGCGCGGTAGGTCTGCCGGGCGATAAAGTAACCTACGATCCGATAGCGAAGGAAGTGAGGATTCAGCCAGGCTGTAGCTCTGGAACTGCATGTGAAAATGCGCTGCCAGTCACTTACTCCAACGTTGAGCCAGGTGATTTTGTGCAGACCTTCGCCCGGCGTAATGGCGGTGAAGCGACCAGCGGATTCTTCCAGGTGCCAAAAGGTGAAACCAAAGAGAACGGTATTCGTCTGGTTGAACGCAAAGAGACGCTTGGCGATGTCACTCACCGCATTCTGACCGTGCCAATCGCACAGGACCAGCTAGCAATGTACTACCAGCAGCCAGGCCAGCAGCTGGCGACCTGGATTGTGCCGCCGGGACACTACTTCATGATGGGTGACAACCGCGATAACTCTGCGGACAGCCGTTACTGGGGCTTTGTGCCGGAAGCGAATCTGGTCGGTAAAGCAACCGCTATCTGGATGAGTTTCGAGAAGCAGGAAGGCGAGTGGCCGACCGGCGTTCGCCTGAATCGTATTGGCGGAATTCATTAATTTTCGTCAAAAATAACACGTAGCGGCTTTTATTCGCCGCTACGTGAATTATTTCAGCGATAAATCTCTTTGAACTAACGACATCCCCTGTCGTTGCGTATAGAATATTCCCCCGAAGTTTAAGGTTGGCCCTGCAAGGGTGCCACGGCACACGAAACCGCGTTGGTTTTCTCAGGTCGGTTTCGTGTGCTGCATTTTTGACGCATTCATTTATTGGTATCGCATGAACCCCATCGTAATTAATCGGCTTCAACGGAAGCTGGGCTACACTTTTCATCATCAGGAGTTGTTGCAACAGGCATTAACCCATCGCAGTGCCAGCAGCAAACATAATGAGCGTCTCGAGTTTTTAGGCGACTCTATTTTAAGTTTCGTGATTGCAAATGCGCTTTATCATCGTTTTCCGCGTGTGGATGAAGGTGATATGAGCCGCATGCGCGCCACGCTGGTGCGTGGCAACACCCTCGCTGAAATCGCACGCGAGTTTGAGCTGGGTGAGTGTCTGCGTCTGGGGCCGGGTGAGCTGAAAAGTGGTGGGTTCCGTCGTGAATCCATTCTTGCCGATACGGTCGAGGCTTTAATCGGTGGCGTGTTCCTGGACAGCGATATCCAGACCGTAGAAAAGATGATCCTGAACTGGTATCAGACCCGTCTGGACGAAATCAGCCCGGGCGATAAACAAAAAGATCCGAAAACGCGTCTGCAAGAATATTTGCAGGGTCGTCACCTCCCGCTGCCATCCTATCTGGTGGTGCAGGTACGTGGCGAAGCGCACGATCAGGAATTTACCATCCATTGCCAGGTCAGTGGCCTGAGTGAACCGGTGGTCGGCACGGGTTCAAGCCGTCGTAAGGCTGAACAGGCTGCCGCCGAACAGGCGTTAAAAATGCTGGAGCTGGAATGAGCGAAGAAAAAACGTATTGCGGATTTATTGCCATCGTCGGACGTCCGAACGTTGGTAAATCCACCCTGTTGAATAATCTGCTTGGACAGAAGATTTCCATTACCTCGCGTAAGGCGCAGACCACGCGTCACCGCATCGTCGGTATCCATACTGAAGGCGCTTATCAGGCGATCTACGTCGATACCCCGGGCCTGCACATGGAAGAGAAGCGTGCCATCAACCGTCTGATGAACAAGGCGGCGAGCAGCTCCATTGGCGATGTAGAGCTGGTGATTTTCGTTGTGGAAGGCACCCGCTGGACGCCAGACGACGAAATGGTCCTGAACAAGCTGCGTGACGGCAAAACGCCGGTGATCCTCGCGGTCAATAAAGTGGACAACGTGCAGGAAAAAGCCGATCTGCTGCCGCATCTGCAATGGCTGGGCAGCCAGATGAACTTCCTGGACATCGTCCCGCTGTCTGCGGAAACGGGTCTGAACGTCGATACCATCGCGGGCATCGTGCGTAAACATCTGCCGGAAGCGACTCATCACTTCCCGGAAGACTACATCACCGATCGCTCTCAGCGTTTTATGGCGTCTGAAATCATCCGTGAGAAGCTGATGCGTTTCCTGGGCGCTGAACTGCCGTACTCTGTGACGGTGGAGATCGAGCGTTTCCAGAGCAACGAGCGTGGCGGCTACGATATTAACGGTCTGATCCTCGTTGAGCGAGAAGGGCAGAAGAAGATGGTGATCGGCAATAAAGGTGCCAAGATCAAAACTATCGGAATCGAAGCCCGTAAAGACATGATGGACATGTTTGAAGCACCGGTTCACCTGGAACTGTGGGTGAAAGTGAAATCTGGCTGGGCCGATGATGAGCGTGCGCTGCGCAGCCTCGGTTACGGCGAAGATCAGTAACCTAAGACGACGAGCATATGGATGGATGGCAGCGCGCCTTTGTCCTGCATAGTCGTCCCTGGAGCGAAACCAGCCTGATGCTGGACGTCTTCACGGAAGAGTCCGGTCGCGTGCGCCTTGTTGCCAAAGGCGCACGTTCCAGACGTTCTAATCTGAAAGGTGCCTTGCAGCCTTTCACCCCGCTGCTGGTCCGCTTTGGCGGGCGAGGGGAAGTCAAAACCCTGCGCAGTGCTGAAGCCGTCTCCCTGGCGCTTCCTCTTTCTGGTATCACGCTCTACAGCGGTTTGTATGTCAACGAACTCATTTCACGGGTTCTTGAACATGAGACCCGCTTCTCTGAACTTTTCTTTGATTACCTGCACTGTATTCAGGCACTTGCTGGCGCAACCGGCACCCCTGAGCCTGTGCTGCGTCGTTTCGAACTGGCGCTGCTCGGGCACCTTGGTTACGGCGTTGATTTTCTGCACTGTGCAGGAAGCGGAGACGAGGTAGAAGACACCATGACCTATCGCTATCGTGAGGAAAAGGGCTTTATTGCCAGTGTCGTCGTCGATAACAGCACTTTTACCGGGCGCCAGCTCAGAGCACTGTATGAACGCGAGTTCCCGGACGCCGACACCCTGCGTGCGGCAAAACGCTTTACCCGAATCGCGCTCAAGCCGTATCTTGGGGGCAAACCTTTAAAGAGCCGCGAATTATTCAGGCAGTTTATGCCGAAACGCTAATGTTTTACCCCTCACCCCAGCCCTCTCCCGGAGGGAGAGGGAGAAGGTAAATGACCAAAAATACCGAGGATTGTCATGGCTGAATTACTGTTAGGCGTCAATATCGATCACATCGCCACGTTACGTAATGCACGCGGTACCGCGTATCCCGATCCGGTTCAGGCGGCATTTATCGCTGAGCAGGCTGGCGCCGACGGCATTACCGTCCACCTGCGTGAAGATCGTCGCCACATCACTGACCGCGACGTGCGCATCCTGCGTCAGACGCTGGATACCCGCATGAACCTGGAGATGGCGGTGACAGAAGAGATGCTGGCGATTGCCTGCGAGACTAAACCGCATTTCTGCTGCCTGGTGCCGGAAAAGCGTCAGGAAGTGACCACCGAAGGCGGTCTCGATGTGGCCGGGCAGCTCGACAAAATGCGCGATGCCTGCAAACGCCTGGCGGATGCCGGTATCCTGGTATCTTTATTTATCGACGCTGATTTCACCCAGATTAAAGCCGCTGCCGATGTGGGTGCGCCGTATATTGAAATTCACACCGGCTGCTATGCCGATGCCGAAAACGACGCAGCGCAGGCGAAAGAGCTGGAGCGAATCGCCAAAGCGGCAACCTACGCCGCGAGCCTGGGACTGAAGGTTAACGCCGGACACGGCCTGACCTATCACAACGTAAAAGCCATTGCTGCCCTGCCGGAAATGCATGAGCTGAACATTGGCCACGCCATTATTGGTCGTGCGGTGATGAGCGGCCTGAAAGAGGCGGTGTCCGAGATGAAGCGCCTGATGCTGGAAGCGCGTCAGTAATGGCTATTCTGGGCTTAGGCACCGACATCGTCGAAATAGCCCGCATTGAAGCGGTGATCGCCCGCAGCGGCGATCGCCTCGCAAGACGCGTGCTGAGCGATAACGAATGGGCTATCTGGGAGGCGCATCAACAGCCGGTGCGCTTTCTGGCAAAGCGCTTCGCGGTAAAAGAGGCGGCGGCGAAAGCGTTCGGCACGGGCATTCGTAACGGCCTGGCGTTTAACCAGTTTGAAGTGTTTAACGATGAGCTGGGTAAGCCACGTCTGCGTTTATGGGGCGAGGCGCTTAAGCTGGCGGAAAAGCTGGGCGTGGCGCACATGCACGTAACGCTTGCAGATGAACGCCACTATGCCTGTGCGACGGTGATTATTGAGAGTTAAATTTTGTCCGCATGGTGCATCAGGACAAACTTATCCCACAACTGTTCTTCATTCTCGACGTGTGCCGGATCTTTTAAGATCGTATTGGGAATTGGGCACACCTTCTGGCAGGTCGGCGTTTCATAGTGGCCGATGCATTCGGTGCAGCGGTCGCTGTAAATCTCATAAATGCTGTCGCCCATCGAAATCGCCTGGTTCGGGCATTCGGGTTCGCACATATCGCAGTTGATGCATTTTTTGGTGATTAACAGCGCCATCAGGAAATTCTCAGAAACATCACAAACAGGGCGGGCATTATACGCTCATTCGTTGTTCAAACCAGTTTTTTTACCAGCTCTTCGCTGTGCCGAATACGTTCTGGCGCACGCTCCAGATCCTGCTGAACCAGCGCCATAAACAGCAGGTCCGTCAGCATCATCTGCGCACTCGTCGACGAAATCGCCGCGCTGCGAGTGGCCTGTTCCTCGGCAATGGTATACAGACAGCGGGTTGCCCGTTGCTGGAGCGCATTCGGGCTAAATCCGGTAATCGCCAGAATTTTTCCCCCTACGCGCAGGGCTTCGTCAGTGGCCATATTAATTTCACGTCGCTCGCCGGAATAGGAGATGGCCAGCAGTAAATCGTCAGGATCCATGGCCTGCACGGTCGCCAGCAGCGCGTGCATATCCTGTTCAACGATGGCGTTATAGCCGATTTTTGTCAGCTTCCAGCCAAAGTTACGCGCAACCAGTCCGGAGGCGCCGATCCCGGTCAACACAATGCGCCGCGCGTCGCGAAGCATGGCTACGCTTTCCAGCAGCTTCTCTTCCGTGTTCACATCCAGCGTGGCATGCATTGCCGCCACGTTCTCCTTGATCAGCTTTTCGCCCACCAGACGCATCGGATCGTCGCCACGGATCTGGTTATGCACCGGCATTGACTGCGGATTCGGGTTGCTCACCAGTGCTTCACTGATCGCCAGCTTTAGCGCCGGAAAGCCCTTATAGCCTATTTTCTGGGCGAATTTCACCACGCTCGACTGACTCACTCCGGCTTCGCCTGCCAGCTGCTGGGAGCTGAGGTGTCGCGCGCGATCGGGCTGAGAAAGTAAAAAATCCGCCAGCTTTTTATCACTCTGGGCAAACCCTGCGTAGCGCTGACGAATACGAATTAAACAGTTCATACGGTCTCCTGGCGAAAATGTGATTACCCGCGCAAATACGAATTTTGCTCGCCTGAATGAATTTTATATTCCATTATAGTGCGTTTATTATGAATTAAAAATTCCAGAGGTAAATAACATGAATCTTGGCTCTCTTGTTTCTGAAACGCGTAACCCGCAAACCATGGATCTTGATGCACTGTCCACGCTGGAGCTGGTAAACCGCTTTAATCAACAGGATACCCTCGTCGCGCTGGCAGTCAAAGAGACATTGCCTGAGGTAGCAAAAGCCGTAGACGCCGCTGCCGACGCTCTGAAAGCAGGAGGACGCATTATTTATATGGGAGCGGGAACCAGCGGGCGCCTCGGGGTGCTGGATGCCTCAGAATGTCCGCCGACTTTTGGCGTTCCGCACGGGCTGGTCGTTGGCCTGATTGCCGGTGGCCCCGGCGCGCTGCTGAAAGCGGTAGAAGGGGCAGAAGACAATAAACAGCTTGGGGAAGATGATCTCAGGGCGCTAAACCTGACCGCGCAGGATCTGGTGGTCGGCCTGGCGGCTTCTGGTCGTACGCCGTACGTCATTGGTGGACTGGAATATGCCAGACAGACCGGGTGCACCACAGTGGCCATCTCCTGTAACCCGGGCTCGCCGATTGCGCAGGTGGCCGCCATTGCCATCTCTCCGGTCGTCGGGCCGGAAGCGCTCACCGGCTCCACACGGCTGAAGTCGGGTACCGCGCAGAAGCTGGTGCTCAATATGATCTCCACCGGCGCGATGGTGAAATTTGGCAAGGTCTACCAAAACCTGATGGTGGATATGCAGGCCACTAACATCAAGCTGGTGGACAGAGCGTGTCGCATGGTGATGGAAGCGACAGGTGCCAGTCGTGAAGAGGCGGAAAAGGTGCTTCAGCAGACCGATCACGATGTAAAACCCGCCATTCTGATGATATTAACCGGGCTGGATGCAGCCGCGGCCAGAGCCAGACTCGAAGCCCATCACGGGTTTTTACGGGCGGCATTAGAACACCAATAAGAGGCGTGTATGGACAAAACAGCAGCGCTCGCCAGCGACATCCTGCTCGGGATCGGTGGGGAAAAAAATATTCAGCGTCTTGAGAACTGTATGACGCGTGTTCGCGTCGAGGTGCATAACGACGAACAGCTTGATTTGACGCGCCTTAAGCAGCTTCCCGGCGTGAGCGGGTACGTTAAGCAGGGGCAACAGCACCAGTTGATTGTCGGTCCGGGCAAAGCGGCGCAGGTGGTAGATGCCATGCGCGCCCTGATGACGGGCGGTGAAACGGCTCCCGCCTTTGACGATGCGGAACGCACCAAAGCGCAGGCGAAAGCCAAATACAAAGCCCCTATGAGCGATGCGCTGCGCCAACTGGCTAACGTCTTTATTCCGCTGATCCCGGCGTTTATCGCGTCGGGGCTGATCACCGGGATTATCAATATTCTTAAGCGTCCGGATATTGTCGGGGATTTTGCCACGCAGTATCCGAACCTGCTGGGTATTCTGGCGATTTTCGGCAGCGCGGTGTTTGCCATCATGAACATTCTGGTGGGGGTGAACACGGCCAAAGTGTTTGGCGGCTCGCTGGCGATGGGCGGCGTTATGGCGGGTATCCTCTCCAGCCCGCAGCTGGCGCAGATTACGCTGTTTGGCGAGGCGCTTCAGCCTGGCCGCGGCGGGGTGATTGCCGTGCTGCTGGTGGTCATTCTGATGTGCTGGATCGAGAAAAAGCTGCGCGCGGTGCTGCCAGGCTCGATTGAGCTGATCCTCAACCCGCTGCTGACCACATTGATTACCGGGAGCGTGGCGATTGTGGCGCTGCAACCGTTAGGCGGCGCCATCTCTGAAGCCATCGCCCACGGCGCGTCTCTGGCTATCGATCGCGGTGGGTTATTGGTGGGGGCTGTGCTGTCCGGAACCTTCCTGCCGTTAGTGCTGACCGGTCTGCATCAGGGGCTGGTGCCGATCCACGTCGAACTGGTACAGGCGCACGGCTATAACGCCCTGCTGCCGATCCTGTCGATGGCGGGCGTTGGGCAGGTCGGCGCGGCCATCGCGGTGCTGATGAAAACCCGCAACGCACGTCTGAAAAAGGTCATTAAAGGGGCGTTGCCGGTCGGGTTGCTCGGTATCGGCGAGCCGCTGATTTTCGGCGTTACGCTGCCGCTGGGCAAGCCGTTCCTGGCCGCCTGTCTCGGTGGCGCGGTGGGCGGGGCGTTGATTAGCTACTGGAAAGTGGCGACCGTTATCACCTTCGGGATTTCCGGTTTACCGCTGGCATTAACCATCGTGACCGGAAAAGTGATGCTCTATCTGTTAGGCTATCTGGTAGCGGTGATCGCCGGGTTCCTGTTTACCTGGCTATTAGGATTCAACGACCCAGAGGAGTAAGGTTTGGCAAATCACGAGCGTCGCGTTGTCTTTTTTGATCTGGATGGAACGCTGCATCAGCAGGATATGTTCGGCACCTTTATGCGCTATCTGCTGCGGCGCCAGCCCCTTAACGCGTTGCTGGTATTGCCCCTGTTACCCGTTATTGGCATCGCGCTACTGGTGAAAGGCCGTTCAGCGCGCTGGCCGATGAGCCTGCTGCTCTGGGGATGCACGTTTGGTCATAGCGAAGCGCGTCTTAAGCAGCTTGAACAGGATTTTGCCCACTGGTTTCGCGGGCACGTCGCCGCGTTTCCCGTGGTCCAGGCGCGCCTGACCAGCTATCTCGACGCCAACGATGCCGATATCTGGCTGATTACCGGCTCCCCGCAGACGCTGGTGGAGCAGGTCTATTATGATACGCCCTGGCTGCCGCGCGTAAACCTTATCGCCACGCAGATCGCGCGCGGCTACGGCGGCTGGGTGCTCACCCTGCGTTGCCTCGGACATGAAAAAGTGGTGCAGCTGGAGAAACGCATCGGTACGCCGCTGCGTCTGTACAGCGGCTACAGCGACAGCAAGCAGGACAACCCGCTGCTCTATTTTTGCCAGCACCGCTGGCGCGTCACGCCTCTGGGCGAACTTCAGCAACTCGAATAGTCTTATCTGTACCGGCTGTGTATAATGCCGCCCGCTTTTCGACTGGAGTATCAGCCCTTGTCCAACCCTGAACACAATCATGAATACTGGATGCGCCACGCGCTGGCGCTGGCTCAGCGCGCCTGGGAAGAGGGCGAAGTTCCCGTGGGCGCGGTGCTGGTCCATAACAATCAGGTAATTGGTGAAGGGTGGAACCGTCCGATTGGCCGTCACGATCCTACCGCGCATGCTGAAATTATGGCGCTGCGTCAGGGCGGGCTGGTGCTGCAAAACTATCGTCTGCTTGATACCACCCTGTACGTCACCCTTGAACCGTGCGTGATGTGCTCCGGGGCGATGGTGCATAGCCGAATCGGTACGCTGGTGTTTGGTGCGCGGGATGAAAAAACAGGCGCTGCTGGTTCACTGATGGACGTGCTTGGGCATCCGGGGATGAACCACCAGGTGAAAACTATCGGCGGGGTACTTGCACCAGAATGTTCGGGTCTGTTAAGTGACTTTTTTCGAATGCGTCGGCTGCAGAAAAAGCAACAAAAGGCAGAATTGAAACCGCAGGGTGATTAAGCTCGTCCGGTGCGACCACCGGATAGCTTTCAGCCAGCTGTTGCGCCTCGGCAGCCTCTTTTTCTTTCTCCAGCAGATATCCCACCAGGCTTATCTGATACTTACGAATATTTTCCACGTAGGCATACGCTTCATGCCCGCGCGCATAGCCGTACGTCAGCTTCTGGTACCACTGTTTCTGGCTAAGCAGCGGCAGGCGCTGTTTTACATCTGACCAGCTGTCCGGGTTACCTTTGGTTTTTGCCGTCAGCGTCCGCGCGTCGAGCATATGGGCATAACCCATGTTATAGGCGGCCAGCGCAAACCAGATCCGCTCCCCTTCAGGGACCGTCTCCGGCACTTTCGCCATCATATCCTGTAAATATTGCGCGCCGCCGCTGATGCTCTGTTCCGCATCGGTTCGATCGCTAATGCCGAGGCTCTGCGCGGTATTTTTGGTCAGCATCATCAACCCGCGCACGCCCGTGGGGGAGGTGGCCTGAGCATCCCAGTGCGATTCCTGGTAGGAAATTGCCGCCAGTAACTTCCAGTCAATCTCCTGAGCGTACTTCTCGAACAGCGGTTGCAGGTCCGGCAGCACGCTATCCACCGCGCGCAGGAAGGAGCGGGTGTCAACGTAATCAAAATCGTCACCGTGACCGAGATATTTCTCTTCCAGACGCGCCAGGGTGCCGTCTTCATTGATGGAATTAAAGAAATCGAGCATAGCCGCAGAGACGGTTTGATCGTCGTCTAACTGGGTAAACCAGGTTACCGGCTGTTCATCGGTCACATCCAGCGCCACGGCGATTTCAGGATGAACGCGCTGGAAAAGGCTGATCGCCACCGAATCAGCAATGGTATAGGCCAGCTTTTTATCTTTTACCTGCTCCAGCAATTCGGTAGTGCCGAGTTTAGGATCGACCGTCCAGCTGAGGTTCGGGTATTTGTTCTCTTTCAACGCCCGCAGATCGTCAATCACCACATGGCCTGGCGCAATGGTCAATTGCTGGTCGGTAATGTCGGCCAGTGAGCGCGGGCGCAAGCTACCCACACGATAAACCACCTGCTGCGACACAGAGTAATAGGTCGGGCCCGGCTGATAATTTTTGCTGCGTTCGCTGTTGTACACCAGACCTGCGGCGAGAATATCGGCACGGTCATGGTCTAAATCATCAAACAGCTGGTTGATGTTCTGCCGCACGGTGACTTTCAGCTTCACGCCCAGATAGTCCGCAAACAGCTGTGCCAGTTCGTAATCAAGACCAATGGTTTTACCGTTGATATCGTCGTATATAAGCGGAGAGGAGAGGGTACTGACGCGCAACTCCCCCCGCTCCTGAATGGCGGCGATACGGTTTTCGGCTTTGCCGAACCAGGGGATAGACGGCCAGAAGGCCACTGCCAGCAGCAACGTAACAATGCCGATGAGCAGATAATTAATCTTTAATTTTTTCAATTAGTTAATTCTCTGCGACGCCGGTTGCCTCAGTGTGCTGTAGTCATGTTAAGAGTAGAGTTTGCCATTGATTGAGCGGCATTTTGCGCAAAGTAGCGCCAGTTGGCAACCAATTAGAGAGACAGGTCACATCTATTGTTAAACAAAAAGGATGATTTTATTTCGACGCAAACGGTTTCGTCAGCGCTCAGGATTCTCTATAATGACGCCCGTTTTCCCCCCTTGCGCACACTGTAAGCGCCCCGGCGCTTCGAAGACGAGAGACTTATGATGGAAATTCTGCGTGGTTCGCCTGCACTGTCTGCCTTCCGTATTAATAAACTGCTGGCACGTTTTCAGGCGGCCGACCTTCCGGTAAGCAATATTTACGCTGAGTATGTCCATTTTGCTGACCTGAATGCCCCCCTGAATGCAGAGGAGCGCGTACAGCTGGAAAGTCTGCTTAAATATGGCCCAAGCCTGAGCAGCCATACGCCGACCGGCAAATTAATCCTCGCCACGCCACGTCCTGGCACCATCTCCCCCTGGTCTTCCAAAGCCACCGACATCGCTCACAACTGCGGCCTGAGCCAGATTAACCGTCTGGAGCGCGGCGTGGCGTACTATGTGGAAGCGTCAACCCTGAGCGACGCGCAGTGGCAGGCCGTCACAGCGGAGCTGCACGACCGCATGATGGAGAGCGTGTTTGACTCTCTGGATGATGCGCAGAAACTGTTCTTCCACCATCAGCCTGCGCCGGTACAGAGCGTGGATCTGCTGGGGCAGGGGCGTCAGGCGCTGATCGACGCAAACCTGCGTCTTGGTCTGGCGCTCGCAGAAGATGAAATCGACTACCTTCAGGATGCATTCGTTAAGCTGAATCGCAACCCGAACGACATCGAACTGTATATGTTCGCGCAGGCCAACTCCGAGCACTGCCGCCACAAAATTTTCAACGCCGACTGGATTATCGACGGCGAACAGCAGCCGAAGTCGCTGTTCAAAATGATCAAAAACACCATGGAGCAAACCCCTGACCACGTGCTGTCTGCCTATAAAGACAACGCCGCGGTGATGGAAGGTTCCGAGGTGGGCCGCTTCTTCGCCGACCGCGAAGCAGGGCGCTATGACTTCCACCAGGAGCCTGCGCATATCCTGATGAAAGTGGAAACCCACAACCACCCGACGGCCATCTCTCCGTGGCCGGGTGCGGCGACCGGTTCCGGCGGTGAAATCCGTGACGAAGGTGCGACCGGTCGCGGCGCGAAACCAAAAGCGGGTCTGGTCGGTTTCTCCGTTTCCAACCTGCGTATCCCGGGCTTTGAACAGCCGTGGGAAGAAGATTTCGGCAAGCCAGAGCGCATTGTGACCGCGCTGGATATCATGACCGAAGGCCCGCTGGGCGGCGCGGCGTTCAACAATGAATTTGGTCGTCCGGCGCTGAACGGTTACTTCCGTACCTACGAAGAGAAAGTGGACAGCCACAACGGCGAAGAGCTGCGCGGCTACCACAAACCCATCATGCTGGCGGGCGGGATCGGCAACATTCGCGCCGATCACGTGCAAAAAGGTGAGATCGTCGTGGGCGCGAAGCTGATCGTGCTCGGCGGCCCGGCCATGAACATTGGTCTGGGCGGTGGTGCAGCCTCGTCTATGGCTTCCGGCCAGTCTGATGCGGATCTCGACTTCGCGTCCGTGCAGCGCGACAACCCGGAAATGGAGCGCCGCTGTCAGGAAGTGATCGACCGCTGCTGGCAGCTCGGCGATGCCAACCCGATTCTGTTTATCCACGACGTGGGCGCGGGTGGGCTCTCTAACGCCATGCCTGAGCTGGTGAGCGACGGCGGTCGCGGCGGGCGCTTCAACCTGCGCGATATCCTGAGCGATGAGCCAGGCATGAGCCCGCTGGAAATCTGGTGTAACGAATCCCAGGAGCGCTACGTGCTGGCGGTTGCTGCCGATCAGCTGCCGCTGTTTGACGAGCTGTGCCGCCGCGAGCGCGCGCCGTATGCCGTCATCGGTGAAGCTACCGAAGAGCAGCACCTGACTCTCAGTGATACCCATTTCGACAACCAGCCGATCGATCTGCCGCTCGACGTGCTTCTCGGCAAAACGCCGAAGATGACCCGCGACGTTACAACCCGCAAAGCGGCGGGTAAAGCGCTGGATCGTCAGGGCATTATTGTGGCGGAAGCGGTTAACCGCGTGCTGCACCTGCCTGCGGTGGCGGAGAAAACCTTCCTGGTCACCATCGGCGACCGTACCGTGACCGGTATGGTGTCACGCGATCAGATGGTCGGCCCGTGGCAGATCCCGGTCGCTAACTGCGCCGTGACCACCGCGAGCCTCGACAGCTACTACGGCGAAGCGATGGCGCTGGGTGAACGCACCCCGGTGGCTCTGCTGGACTTCGCCGCTTCTGCCCGTCTGGCGGTCGGTGAAGCGCTGACCAATATCGCCGCGACGCAGATTGGCGACATCAAACGCATCAAACTTTCCGCGAACTGGATGGCCGCTGCCGGTCACCCTGGCGAAGACGCGGGCCTGTACGAAGCGGTAAAAGCGGTGGGTGAAGAGCTGTGTCCTGCGCTCGGCCTGACCATTCCGGTGGGTAAAGACTCCATGTCGATGAAAACCCGCTGGCAGGAAGGCAGCGAGCAGCGCGAGATGACTTCGCCTCTGTCGCTGGTGATCACCGCGTTTGCGCGCGTGGAAGACGTGCGTCATACCGTTACGCCGCAGCTTTCCACTGAAGATAACGCCCTGCTGCTGATTGACCTCGGCAAAGGCCATAACGCGCTGGGTGCCACCGCGCTGGCACAGGTTTACCGCCAGCTCGGCGAAAAGCCAGCCGACGTGCGGGACGTCGCACAGTTGAAAGGCTTCTACGACGCAATTCAGGCGCTGGTGGCGCAGCGTAAGCTGCTTGCCTACCATGATCGTTCCGATGGCGGCCTGCTGGTGACGCTGGCAGAGATGGCCTTCACCGGCCACTGCGGCGTTGAAGCAAACATTGCAACGCTTGGTGAAGACCGCCTGGCGGCGCTGTTTAACGAAGAGCTGGGTGCCGTCATTCAGGTACGCGCCGCAGATCGCGACGCGGTGGAAGCGATTCTGGCGCAGCACGGTCTGGCAGACTGCGTGCACTATCTCGGTAAAGCGGTGCAGGGCGACCGTTTCGTGATTGAAGCCGACGGCCACCCGGTGTTCAGCGAAAGCCGCACCACGTTGCGTATGTGGTGGGCGGAAACCACCTGGCAGATGCAGCGCCTGCGTGACAACCCGGAATGTGCCGATCAGGAGCATAACGCGAAGGCGAACGACAACGATCCTGGCCTGAACGTGAAGCTCACCTTCGACATCAACGAAGACATTGCCGCGCCGTACATTGCGACCGGTGCGCGTCCTAAAGTGGCCGTGCTGCGCGAACAGGGCGTTAACTCCCACGTTGAGATGGCAGCGGCCTTCCACCGGGCGGGCTTTGACGCCATCGACGTCCACATGAGCGACCTGCTGGCAGGGCGTACCGGGCTGGATGATTTCCAGGCACTGGTAGCCTGCGGGGGGTTCTCCTACGGTGACGTGCTGGGCGCGGGCGAAGGCTGGGCGAAGTCCATCCTGTTCAACAGCCGCGTACGTGACGAGTTTGAAACCTTCTTCCACCGTCCGCAGACGCTGGCGCTGGGGGTGTGTAACGGCTGCCAGATGATGTCTAACCTGCGCGAGCTGATCCCGGGCAGCGAAGCCTGGCCGCGCTTTGTGCGTAACCAGTCTGACCGCTTTGAAGCGCGCTTCAGCCTGGTAGAAGTAACCCAAAGCCCGTCCCTGCTGTTGCAGGGGATGGTCGGTTCGCAGATGCCAATCGCGGTTTCGCACGGTGAAGGTCAGGTTGAAGTCCGTGATGCGGCGCACCTGGCTCAGCTTGAAAGCAAAGGACTGGTGGCGCTGCGCTTTGTTGATAACTTTGGCAAGGTCACCGAAACCTATCCGGCTAACCCGAACGGTTCGGCAAATGGCATTACCGCGGTCACCAGCGAAAGCGGTCGGGTGACGATTATGATGCCGCACCCGGAGCGTGTCTTCCGTACCGTGAGCAACTCCTGGCACCCGGAAAACTGGGGCGAGGACAGCCCGTGGATGCGCATTTTCCGCAACGCACGTAAACAACTAGGTTAAGTTTCAACGCCCTGACTGTAGGCCCGGTAAGCGCGAGCGCCACCGGGCTTTTTTGTCTCTGTCGCAAAATCGCGACAACTCTCTGGTCTGAGTGTCTCCAAAAGGAGACATTTAACCTGTTGATTTATATGCGGCAGGACAGGTTCCCGTTAAGGTGTTGCTTAATAGCGACACTTAGCCTGGAAATCATTCACGTAACAATCAATACGTTTTGATAATAAAAATATTACTAATCATAAGGATATCATTAATTTTTGCAATCTGGCACGCGTGTTGCATAATAGTAACCAGTGGCTCATTCACCTTCTTATGTCAGCCCCTTCGGGACGTGCTACATAAACTTCGAATGACGCACAAAAAGGTGCCTGCCGTCCAACTACTGATTATTGCAATGCTTTATCAGGCCAGGGCGAAACGTCGAGTTAGGCACCGCCTTATTCCATGACAAAGCCGGGTTTTTACCCGGCTTTGTTGTATCTGAAGGGCAGACTCAGTTACGCTCTCCTCAAACCCGGATGAAGAGAGTAATGTGTTGAAACGCTGGCCCGCTTTCCCTCGCTCCCTGCGACAGCTCGTTATGATGGCCTTCCTGCTGATCCTACTACCTTTGCTGGTTCTGGCCTGGCAGGCCTGGCAAAGCCTGAACGCGTTAAGTGCCCAGGCGGCCCTGACTAACCGCACCACGCTTATTGATGCTCGCCGTAGCGAGGCGATGACCAACGCCGCGCTTGAGATGGAGCGTAGCTATCGCCAGTACTGCGTGCTGGACGATCGCACGCTGGAGAGGGTCTATCAGAACCAGCGTAAACGCTACAGCGAAATGCTGGACGCCCACGCCGGGGTGCTGCCAGATGACAAACTCTATCAGGCGCTGCGTCAGGATCTGAACGATCTGGCGCAGCTCCAGTGCAAAAACAGCGGTCCTGATGCCGCCGCCGCCGCCCGACTTGAAGCCTTCGCGAACGCCAATACGGAGATGGTTCAGTCCACCCGTACGGTTATCTTTTCCCGTGGTCAGCAGCTCCAGCAGGAGATTGCCGAGCGCGGCCAGTTCTTCGGCTGGCAGGCGCTGGTGCTGTTCCTCGTCAGCCTGGGGCTGGTGCTGCTCTTTACCCGCATGATCATCGGCCCCGTGAAGGGGATCCAGCGGATGATTAACCGCCTGGGGGAGGGTAAATCTCTCGGGGATACGGTCGTTTTTAAAGGCCCGCGCGAGCTGCGCTCGGTCGGTCAACGCATCATCTGGCTTTCAGAGCGCCTGGCGTGGCTGGAATCGCAGCGCCACCAGTTCCTGCGCCATATCTCACACGAACTCAAAACGCCGCTGGCCAGCATGCGTGAAGGTACGGAACTGCTGGCCGACGAAGTGGCGGGGCCGTTAACCCCTGAGCAAAAAGAGATCGTGGCGATTCTGGATGCCAGCAGCCGCAATTTACAAAAGCTTATTGAACAACTGCTGGACTATAACCGCAAGCTGGCGGATGGTGCTGTGGTGCTTGAAAGCGTTGAGATTGAACCGCTGGTGGACATGGTGATCTCCGCCCATAGCCTGCCAGCAAGAGCTAAAATGATGCATACCCAGGTGGAACTCAACGCGCCAGCCTGTCTTGCAGAACCGATGCTGTTAATGAGCGTACTGGATAATCTTTATTCCAATGCGGTGCACTATGGTACTGAATCCGGTACCATTTATATCAGAAGCAATAACAACGGTTCGCGGGTATTTATTGACGTAGCGAATACCGGAAGCCCGATTCCGGATGATGAAAAAACGATGATCTTTGAACCCTTCTTCCAGGGGAGTCATCAGCGAAAAGGTGCGGTAAAAGGAAGTGGTCTGGGGCTGAGTATTGCCCGCGACTGCATACGACGCATGCAGGGTGAGCTTAACATCGTGAGTGATGAACGCGCCGATGTCTGTTTTCGTATCGAACTGCCTCTTGAGCCGGAAAAATCAATGAAATGAATAACAACCTTGTGAGTATGTCACACGTCTTTTACCGCGCACTGCGCGCGGTGTTTTCCAGCAAAAATGTGCGCCTCAGCCTGCCCTGCTTACTGCTGGCAGGCTGTGTAACCCATGCACCGAAAAGTGCAATTAGCCACAAACAGGAAGATAAATGGCCGCAAAAACAGCTGGCCGATTTCCTTTCAACACGTTGCGATGATATCTGGAGCCTGTCGGGGCGTGATGTTGAATCCAATCCGCTGTTCTGGCTGCGCGGAATAGACTGCGCCCAGCGGCTGGCGCCCGCTGAGGCCCGTGCCCAGGCGGCGATGCTGGTGGACGATACCTGGCAGGACGCGTTTAAACGCGGGATCGTGATGGCGGATGCCAGAATCACGCCTGTCGAACGCCGCGCCAACGTGACGCGGCTGGATACTTACGTGATCAATATTCCCCCCCAGGTGCGCCCGGTCTATCAGCTCTGGCGGGACGGACAAACCCTGCAATTACAGCTGTCCGAAGAGCGTTTCCGCTACAGCAAATTGCAGCAGTCGAGCGACAGCGAGCTTGATGCGCTTCGCCAGCAGCAGGAGTCGCTGCGCGAGCAGCTGGATACCACCACCCGCAAGCTTGAAAATCTGACCGATATCGAAAGACAGCTCTCGACGCGTAAGCCGGCAGGCAGCTATCTGCCCGATGGGTCGAAAGGCAACTCTGCCACGACGCCAGACAGTGAGATGCCGAAACAAGAGGATGTGAAGCCATGACAAGCCGTAAACCTGCCCATCTGTTACTGGTGGATGACGATCCCGGGCTGTTAAAGCTGCTGGGGATGCGTCTGGTCAGCGAAGGCTACAGCGTGGTCACCGCTGAAAGCGGGCAGGAGGGGCTGAAGGTGCTCAGCCGTGAGAAAATCGATCTGGTGATCAGCGATTTGCGCATGGATGAAATGGATGGCCTGCAACTGTTCACGGAGATCCAGAAGCAGCAGCCCGGGATGCCGGTGATTATCCTCACCGCTCACGGATCTATTCCTGATGCGGTGGCCGCGACGCAGCAGGGGGTATTCAGCTTCCTCACCAAACCGGTGGATAAAGACGCCCTCTATAAAGCGATCGACAGCGCCCTTGAGCACGCGGCGCCATCCGGCGACGACGCCTGGCGTGAATCCATCGTGACGCGTAGCCCTGTAATGCTGCGCCTGCTGGAACAGGCGCGGATGGTGGCGCAATCCGACGTTAGCGTGCTGATCAACGGCCAGAGCGGGACCGGGAAAGAGATCCTCGCCCAGGCGATCCACAACGCCAGCCCGCGCAGTAAAAATGCTTTTATTGCCATTAACTGTGGCGCGTTGCCGGAACAGCTGCTCGAATCAGAGCTCTTCGGCCATGCCCGCGGCGCCTTTACCGGCGCGGTGAGCAGCCGTGAAGGGCTGTTCCAGGCGGCTGAGGGGGGCACGCTGTTCCTTGATGAAATTGGCGATATGCCCGCGCCGCTGCAGGTCAAATTGCTGCGCGTGTTGCAGGAGCGGAAAGTGCGTCCGCTTGGCAGCAACCGCGATATCGATATCAACGTGCGTATTATTTCCGCCACCCACCGTGATTTACCCAAGGTGATGGCGCGCAACGAGTTCCGCGAAGATCTCTACTATCGACTGAATGTCGTCAACCTGAAAATCCCGGCGCTGGCCGAGCGTGCGGAAGACATCCCGCTGCTGGCAAATCACCTATTGCGCCAGGCCGCTGACCGCCACAAACCGTTTGTGCGCGCGTTCTCCACCGATGCGATGAAACGCCTGATGACCGCAAGCTGGCCGGGTAACGTACGCCAGCTGGTGAACGTGATTGAGCAGTGCGTGGCGTTGACGTCATCGCCGGTGATCAGCGATGCGCTGGTGGAGCAGGCGCTCGAGGGGGAAAACACGGCCTTACCGACATTTGCGGAAGCGCGAAATCAGTTCGAGCTGAACTATCTGCGCAAGCTGCTGCAAATCACCAAAGGCAACGTGACCCACGCGGCGCGCATGGCCGGGCGTAACCGTACCGAGTTCTATAAATTGCTCTCACGCCACGAGCTGGAAGCGAACGATTTTAAAGAGTAATACCGCAAAATTCGCCTGAATATGATACTGTGAGCAACCGATTACGAGGCTGCTTACTGGCAAGAGTTTAAGGACCCACCATGAAAAAAATTGATGCGATTATTAAACCTTTCAAACTGGATGATGTACGTGAAGCGCTGGCAGAAGTAGGCATCACCGGGATGACCGTAACTGAAGTGAAAGGTTTTGGTCGTCAGAAGGGCCACACCGAGCTATACCGTGGCGCAGAGTACATGGTGGACTTTCTGCCGAAAGTGAAAATCGAGATCGTGGTGAGCGATGATATCGTCGATACCTGTGTGGATACCATCATCCGCACGGCGCAGACCGGTAAAATTGGCGACGGGAAAATCTTCGTCTTTGACGTGGCGCGCGTGATCCGTATCCGTACCGGCGAAGAAGACGACGCGGCGATTTAACATTCTTGCCGGGTGGCGCTGCGCTTACCCGGCCTACAGAACCCTTCGCAGGTCCGTGCAAGCGCAGCGCCGCCGGGCGATTACAGCACTTTATGCGGGCCGAAACATTCGTAATGAATGTTGTCTTTGTTCACGCCCAGGTCTACCAGCTGCTTCGCGGCATACTGCATAAACGCTACCGGTCCACACACGTAGAACTGCATCCCCGGTGCGCTAAACGCACCTTCGTGCTGCCCTAAATTCATCAGGCCTTCGCTGTCAAAACGTGCCGCTGCGCGGTCAGCTTCCGTGGGTAAACGATACCAGGTATGCGCGGTAAAGTGTGGCAGACCCGCTCCGAGCGCTTTCACTTCATCTGCAAAGGCGTGCACATCACCGTTTTCGGCCGCGTGGAACCAGTTAACCTGCGCGCTGTGGTTTGATTTTGCCAGCGTATCCAGCATCGCCAGCATTGGCGTTTGACCAACACCTGCGGAAATCAGCGTCACCGGGGTACCCGATTCCACCGCCATAAAGAAATCACCCGCTGGCGCGGCCAGATGAACGATATCACCCACGCTGGCGACGTTATGCAGCCAGCTGGATACCTGACCGCCTTCCTCACGTTTAACCGCAATGCGATAGCCTTTGCCGTCTGGCTTGCGGGTCAGGGAGTACTGGCGAATCTCCTGGTGCGGGAAGCCTTCAGGCTTCAGCCAGACGCCCAGATACTGCCCCGGCTGGTAATCGGCAACTGGCTGGCCGTCCACCGGCTCAAACTCAAAGCTGGTGATCAGTGCGCTGCGCGGGGTTTTCTCAACAATGCTGAAAGCACGCGTGCCTTCCCAGCCGCCATTCTTGCTGGCGTTTTCGCTGTAGATCTGCGCTTCACGGTTGATGAACACGTTTGCCAGCACGCCGTATGCCTTACCCCAGGCATCCAGCACTTCCTGGCCCGGGCTGAACATTTCGTCCAGGGTTGCCAGCAGGTGACTGCCCACGATGTTGTACTGCTCAGGTTTGATCTGGAAGCTGGTGTGCTTCTGGGCGATTTTTTCCACCGCAGGCAGCAGAGCCGGCAGGTTTTCGATGTTGCTGGCATAGGCGGCAATAGCGTTAAACAGTGCTTCGCGCTGATCGCCGTTACGCTGGTTGCTCATGTTGAAAATCTCTTTGAGCTCCGGGTTATGCGCGAACATGCGATCGTAGAAATGAGCGGTCAGTTTAGGACCCGTTTCAACCAGCAGGGGGATTGTGGCTTTCACGGTAGCGATGGTTTGGGCGTCGAGCATAGCAGCTTCCTTCTGATGTTACTTTAATGATGTATTTTATATGCATCTTATAAAAATACCCCTGCAATGTAAATGGTTCTTTGCATCATGAAAAATATGCATCACAAAGCTGAAAAGAAATCCGTTGAAAATGGCGAGAGCTTTATTGCTCAAACCCTTGCGTGGCGTGGAGGTAAACGTTTGCGTAAAATCGTTTGTCAAGACCTGTTATCGCAGAACTATTCAGTTATACTGTTGCCCGTCGTCCAACAGGACTGCCTTTTCAGGCCAAAAATTTACTTGTTAGCTGAGTCAGGAGATGCGGATGTTAAAGCGTGAAATGAACATTGCCGATTATGATGCCGAACTGTGGCAGGCTATGGAGCAGGAAAAAGTACGTCAGGAAGAGCACATCGAACTGATCGCCTCCGAAAACTACACCAGCCCGCGCGTGATGCAGGCGCAGGGTTCTCAGCTGACCAACAAATATGCTGAAGGTTATCCGGGCAAGCGCTACTACGGCGGTTGCGAATACGTTGATATCGTTGAGCAGCTGGCGATTGACCGTGCGAAAGAACTCTTTGGCGCTGACTACGCGAACGTCCAGCCGCACTCTGGCTCTCAGGCTAACTTCGCTGTTTACACCGCGCTGTTGCAGCCGGGCGATACCGTTCTGGGTATGAACCTGGCGCAGGGCGGCCACCTGACTCACGGCTCTCCGGTTAACTTCTCTGGCAAACTGTACAACATCATCCCTTACGGTATTGATGAGTCCGGTAAAATTGACTACGAAGACATGGCGAAGCAGGCTAAAGAGCACAAGCCGAAGATGATCATCGGTGGCTTCTCTGCTTACTCCGGCATCGTTGACTGGGCAAAAATGCGTGAAATCGCTGACAGCATCGGCGCGTACCTGTTCGTCGACATGGCGCACGTTGCCGGTCTGATTGCCGCTGGCGTTTACCCGAACCCGGTTCCACATGCGCACGTTGTGACCACCACCACCCACAAAACCCTGGCGGGTCCCCGCGGTGGCCTGATCCTGGCGAAAGGCGGTGACGAAGAGCTGTACAAAAAGCTGAACTCCGCCGTGTTCCCAAGCGCCCAGGGCGGCCCGCTGATGCACGTTATCGCCGCGAAAGCCGTCGCGCTGAAAGAAGCGATGGAGCCAGAGTTCAAGGTTTATCAGCAGCAGGTTGCTAAGAACGCCAAAGCGATGGTGGAAGTGTTCCTGAACCGTGGTTACAAAGTGGTGTCCGGTGGGACTGAAAACCACCTGTTCCTGCTGGATTTAGTCGATAAGAACCTGACCGGTAAAGAAGCTGACGCAGCCTTGGGCCGCGCCAACATCACCGTGAACAAAAACAGCGTGCCAAACGATCCGAAGAGCCCGTTCGTGACTTCCGGTATCCGTATCGGTTCTCCGGCCGTAACTCGCCGTGGCTTTAAAGAAGCGGAAGTGAAAGAGCTGGCGGGCTGGATGTGTGACGTTCTGGACAACATCAATGACGACGCGGTTATCGAGCGCGTTAAAGGTAAAGTTCTGGACATCTGCGCACGCTTCCCGGTGTACGCATAATTCTCTGCGTTTCAGAACTGAAAAAGGCCGCTCATGCGGCCTTTTTTTATGGGCTAACGTCGGTCGAGGGAGATGGCCCCCGGCCCGGTTATCGCCAGCAAAATAAAGGCGCCAGCGATACTCACATTTTTATAGAAGTTAATCATATTTGGCAGGACCGCATCGCCCGTCATATCCCAGTAGTGGTGTCCAATCACCGCCGTTCCCAGCGTATAGAAGACAAAGATCACCGCGAGGGGGCGGGTAAAAAAGCCCAGAACGATCAGAATCGCGGCGGGGATTTCCATTACCACCGCAATAATCGCGGCCAGCATGGGCATGGGGGCGCCGAGCGACGTCATGTACTGAACGGTGCCGCTAAACCCCGTCAGCTTGGGATAACCGAAAATAATAAACAGGACCACGATAGCAATGCGGGCAATTAAAAGCAGGAGAGAACGAGAGGATCCGAAATCGAAATAACGTAAGCTGTTCATGGCAAACGACCTCTTCAGGCGATGTCTTATAAACGTAATACAGTTTTACCGCTCTCGCCATACGCTGTACGGCTGGTGATGATGTTAATTTTTAGTTAATTTATAGCGCGCTAACGACTTGCTAAAGTCAGGGATTAACGCCAGACTATCGCCTCCATTTCGGGAGGGATTCATGGTCTTGCATTCCACGCGCTGGCTGGCGCTCAGCTATTTCACCTATTTCTTTAGTTACGGTATTTTTTTGCCTTTCTGGAGCGTCTGGCTCAAGGGAATTGGTCTGACGCCTGAGACCATCGGCATCCTGCTGGGCACGGGGCTGGTGGCACGTTTCCTGGGTAGCCTGCTGATAGCACCCCGCGTCAGCGATCCCTCTCTGTTGATTAAAGCGGTGCGAATTCTGGCCCTCCTGACGCTGGTCTTTGCGGCCTGCTTCTGGGTCAGCCACCAGTTTGCCTGGCTGATGGTGGTGATGGTTGGCTTTAATCTGTTCTTCTCCCCGCTGGTGCCGCTGACGGATGCCCTGGCGAACACCTGGCAAAAGCAGATCACCATGGACTATGGCCGCGTGCGCCTGTGGGGATCGATTGCCTTCGTGATCGGCTCTGCGCTGGTCGGGAAACTGGTCAGCCTCTATGACTATCGCGCCATTCTGGCCCTGTTAACGCTCGGCATCGCCTCGATGCTGCTCGGTATGTTGCTGCGTCCGTCGGTGATGCCGCAGGGCGAAAGCCGCCATCAGGAGAGCGCTGGCTGGTCCGCCTGGCGCTCGCTGGTGGCGCAAAGCTGGCGTTTCCTGGCCTGCGTCTGTCTGCTTCAGGGGGCGCATGCGGCCTATTACGGCTTCAGCGCCATCTACTGGCAGGGGGCGGGCTACTCGGCTTCTGCGGTAGGCTACCTGTGGTCGCTCGGCGTGGTAGCGGAGGTCATTATCTTCGCGCTGAGCCAAAAACTGTTCCGTCGTTTCGGGGCGCGTGACCTGCTGCTGCTTTCCGCCGTTTGCGGCGTAGCGCGCTGGGGCATCATGGGCTGGACGACGGATCTGCCGTGGCTGATTGTGGCGCAAATTCTGCACTGCGGAACCTTCACCGTCTGCCATTTGGCGGCGATGCGCTATATCGCGGCGCGAGAGGGTGGGGACGTTATTCGTCTTCAGGCAGTCTATTCAGCGGTGGCGATGGGCGGCAGTATTGCGGTGATGACCGTATTTGCCGGTTTCCTCTATCAGCACCTGGGCCACGGTGTGTTCTGGGTGATGGCGCTGGTCGCTTTACCGGCCATCGTCATCCGCCCTAAAGTCGCTGCTCGCACGTAACTAAGATTCGAGCATAACGCGAATATGTTCCTGCTGCTGCGTGTTCAGGGTCTCAACGGCATGAATGAGCGGCGGCGAGAACAGCGGCAGGGCGGTTGGATAAGGCGTAATAACCAGCGCCGCCTCGCGGGGGGCGCCCTCCTTCTTAAACGCTTCCAGGCTAAGATAACGAATATTGAGCGGCAGCAGCGTTAGCTCGCGAAGCTGCTGCTCAATTAACTCCTCGCAGGCTTTATCTTCCCCCGTTAACAGGACCACCTGTTTTTCATGAAGATCGGTTTCCTGCATCAGCCAGGCACCAAAAATCACCGCCACCAGAGCCATCTCTTCACCGGAGAATCGCAGGCCAAATTCGGCTTCCAGCTCAGACAGCGCCTCTTTAGTGGTGCGCAGCAGCCGGGGGTATAGACGGTGGATCTCTTCCGGCAGACTGTTGTCGATGCCGATGTCAAATAAGGAGCGGTCCAGCGCCTGAGCCAGATGAATATACAGCTGATCGGTCAGCCCTTGCTCATCGCTGAAGTTCATCCCGGTTTGCGCCCGGAAACGGGCAATCATACGCACGATGGCCCGACGCAGGCGCTGATCCTGCTGGTGTTTATCCAGTACCGGGTCGGGTGTGCGGAGCATCATAAACAGCAGCGCCAGGAACAGCTGTTCATCACTGTGCGTTCCCTGCGGGACGCGCCGTTTCCAGTGACGGACAATTTCCTGCGCCGTAAAGTATTCCCCTCTCGATTGCGTCCAGCTGCGCTGAACGGGTGAAAACTCCGGCGTATTGCCCAGATGATGCTGAATAAGACAATATTGCAAATAAAGCTGTAAAAACTGTACGTCGCGGGACTCAAACTGGCGCTGAAGCTTGCGCGCGCAAAAGTTGATAAGCGCCCGAAGGTTCGCATCGTCATAAAGCGGGCGGGCAATGCCGTGCTGTTTGAGCGCGGTTTTTAAGGCAGGGGTAAACTGTTGGGCGACAAAATGTGGACACAGCCGAAGCGCCCTGCGCAGCCAGTGCAGCAGGCACAAACGCTGATTCAGGGCGGAGCCCTCAATACGGTAGCAACCGTCATGGTGCGTGACGATATCAAGCCGATGATAGCGCTGGATTTCATCGCGCGTCTCGGCTATATCTTGCCGTGCCAGGACGTCGTCCACGCCGTTGGCAGCGATTATGCTCTGTGCGGTGACGGCAGCATCGGGCAGGTAAAGCATCAAAAGCACCTGGCAACGGCGCTGCGAACTGGAAAGCACAGATGGAATTTCAAGCGTCGTCATCATCTGTCGGGTATCCAGTGTGAATGTTTGATAAGAATAGCTAAAGGATGGGCGCTGAAAAGCGCGCCGGCAGGCCTTTCATTCAGGATTGCTGGCGAACATCACAGAATTTTTGACGTGAGGAATTGATGCAAACAGTTAAACAAAGCGTGACAGCGTTATTTTTGGCGGTTATCACCTCCGCCGCCAGCGCACATCCTCACAGCTTTATCAGCCTGAAAACCGAACTGGTGACGGACGGTACACAGCTCAGCGGCCTGAAGATGCGCTGGACGATGGATGAAATCACCTCCGCCGACCTGCTGTACGATGCCGGAAACGCAAAGCCCGGCGACGAGATCTGGAAAAAGCTGGCGGCGGAAGTCATGGCCAACGTGCTGGGTCAGCACTACTTCACCGAGTTCTGGCACAACGGACAAAAGGTGAAATTTCTTAACCGTCCCACGGAGTACGGTATGACCCGCGACGGCCATCAGGCGGTGCTGACGTTTATCCTTCCGCTGGCGCACCCTCAGCCGCTGGCCGGGCAGAAGTACAGGTTTTCCACGTTTGACCCAACCTACTATGTCGATATGCATTACGCCCAGGACAGCGACGTACAGTTGCCAGAAATATTGCAAAAAAGCTGCAAAATTGCCGTGCACACGCCGACGCCCAGTGAAGAGACGCTGAACTTTGCCGTTTCCCTTGATAAAGAAGATGCGCCTCCAGAAGACATGGAATTAGGAAAACAGTTTGCGCAGGAGGTGACGTTACAATGTCAGTGATCTCCTCCCCCGTCAGTAAGCCGCGTCGCTGGCTGCACCTCTGGCCTCTGGCGCTCTTTTTGCTGTTAGCGTCTGGCGGCGCGCTCTGGCTGTGGCAGGCATGGCCGCAGGTGATGATGAAAAGTATCCTCTGGCAGCGGGAAGTTAATCAGCAGATGAGCGGGCTGCTGAAAGCCGTGGCGGAAAATCCGTCCAAAGCGGGCGGCTCTCTTCTGGCGTTCAGCTTTATCTATGGCGTGCTGCATGCCCTGGGGCCGGGGCACGGCAAAATCGTCATCACGACCTGGCTTGCCACCCATCCGTCGAAGCTGAAATCGAGTATCGGCCTGACGCTGGCTTCCTCTTTACTTCAGGGCGGTGTGGCAATTGCGCTGGTCGTGGTCGTCCTTTCGCTGCTACAGCTCCCGGCCCGCCAGCTGCATATGAGCAGCTTCTGGCTGGAGAAGGGAAGTTACGCGCTGGTAGGCTTACTGGGGCTGATTCTCTGCTGGCGGGCGCTGAAAAAATTGCGCGCGTTGCTGCAAAAACCAAAATTCAAAATCTTTACGCCGCATCACCTTCACCATGAAAACTGCGGGTGCGGGCATCAGCATCTGCCGACGCAGGAACAATTACAGAATGGTGACGACTGGCGTGCGCGCCTGATGATTGTTCTCTCAATGGGGATGCGTCCGTGCTCGGGCGCAATCATGGTGCTGTTGTTCAGCAAAGTGATAGGTGTATTTGGCTGGGGCATGATCTCGGCGCTGGCGATGGCGGCGGGAACATCACTGACTATCTCTTCGTTAGCCTTGCTGGTGCACAGCTTCCGTCAGCTGGCGGTAAAACTCAGCGGCAATAAAACGCCGGTATTGTGGCGACAGGTTGGCTGGACGACGCTTGCGCTGGCGGGCGGGGTGATTCTGCTGGTGGCTGCGGTCACGATGTGGATAAGTGCGGTGCCGGTGGGAAGGGGGTTGCGGCCTTTTTAGCCATACCTGAGGGGTTTGTAGGCCCGGTAAGCGTAGCGCCACCGGGCTTAACAGACTGGATTAACGCTTCAGCGCATCGCTCAGTTCTTCACGCATGTTTGCCAGCATGGCTTTAACAACGCGCGGGTTACCTGCAACGATGTTGCCGGTAGACATATAGTTATGGCCGCCGGTGAAGTCACAAACAATCGCGCCAGCTTCACGTGCGATCAGCTCGCCCGCCGCGAAGTCCCACGGCTTCAGTGACAGCTCAAAGTAACCGTCAACGCGGCCGGTCGCCACGTAGGCCAGATCCAGTGCAGCAGAGCCGGTGCGACGGAAGTCCGCGCATTCGGTGAACAGTTTGCCGAGGATATTCATATAAGTGGTTGCGTGCTGCTTCGCCTTGAACGGGAAGCCGGTCGCCAGAATCGTGCCGTCCAGATCGCGTGCATTGCTGCAGCGCAGACGGTAGCCGTTCAGCTGCGCGCCCTGACCGCGGGTCGCGGTGAACAGTTCGTTACGCATTGGATCGTAAACAACGGCGACTTCAGTACGGCCTTTGATGCGTACTGCGATAGACACAGAGAAGTGTGGCAGGCGCTTAACGAAGTTGGTGGTGCCATCCAGTGGATCGATAACCCATTGAACATCCTGATCGGTACCTTCATGTTCACCGCTTTCTTCGGTGATGATGGTGTGCTGCGGGTAAGATTTGCGGATCGTTTCGATAATAATCGCTTCGGCGGCTTTATCGACGTTAGTCACGAAATCATTGCTGCCTTTCTGGCTGGTTTCTACGGAGTCTGGGGTTTCGTAGTGTTTGGCAATTACATTACCCGCCTTGCGCGCTGCGCGCACGGCGATGGTCAGCATCGGATGCATCGGTCTCTCTCACTGGATGTTAAAGAACAGGAAAATCGGCGCAGAGTATAGCAGCGGGATCGGATTATGTCTCTCGTTTATGATAATATGCCCGAATATTCTTCAGACACTGAATCCAGACATCTAAAAATTATGCTGCAAAACATTCGAATCGTGCTGGTCGAAACATCGCACACCGGCAACATGGGCTCTGTGGCCCGCGCTATGAAAACCATGGGCTTAACGAACCTGTGGCTGGTTAATCCGCTGGTGAAACCAGACTCTCAGGCTATTGCGCTGGCGGCCGGCGCCAGCGACGTGATAGGGAATGCACAGATTGTGGACACCCTGGACGAAGCCCTGGCCGGTTGCAGTCTGGTGGTGGGGACCAGCGCGCGCTCCCGTACGCTGCCCTGGCCGATGCTGGACCCGCGCGAATGCGGCCTGAAAAGTATCTCAGAAGCGGAACAGGCGCCGGTTGCGCTGGTGTTTGGTCGTGAACGCGTTGGCCTGACCAACGAGGAACTACAGAAGTGTCACTACCACGTGGCGATTGCCGCCAACCCGGAATACAGCTCGCTGAACCTGGCGATGGCGGTGCAGGTGATTGCCTACGAAGTGCGCATGGCATGGCTGGCGACGCAGGAAAAACCGGTCGAACCTAAAGAAGAGACGGCCTACCCGCTGGTGGACGATCTGGAGCGCTTCTACGGCCACCTGGAGCAGACGCTGCTCTCTACCGGCTTTATCCGTGAAGGCCATCCAGGGCAGGTGATGAACAAGCTGCGCCGTATGTTCACCCGCGCGCGCCCGGAAAGCCAGGAGCTGAACATCCTGCGCGGGATCCTGGCGTCGATTGAGCAGAAGAATAAAGAGTAGTGCAGTGTGTTCGCCGGGTTGCGCTGCGCTTACCCGGCCTACAAAGCCCGTAGGCCCGTGCAAGCGCAGCGCCGCCGGGCAAAAAATACGGCACAGAAGGTTAAATACCTGACTAAAACAGTCAAGTAAATAGTTGACCAATTTAGTCAGGAATGTCAGACTTGGCCCTGCTATGCAATACCCCCATTTTACAATAAAAAACCCCGGGCAGGGGCGAGTTTGAGGTTAAGTAAGACATGAGACTGACATCTAAAGGGCGTTATGCCGTGACCGCGATGCTGGACGTTGCGCTCAACTCCGAAGCGGGCCCGGTTCCGTTGGCTGATATTTCTGAACGACAGGGGATCTCCCTCTCTTATCTGGAACAGCTGTTCTCCAGACTGCGTAAAAATGGACTGGTGTCCAGCGTTCGTGGCCCGGGCGGCGGTTATCTGCTGGGTAAAGACGCGGGCAGTATTGCGGTTGGCGAAGTGATTAGCGCAGTTGACGAATCCGTTGATGCGACCCGTTGCCAGGGCAAAGGCGGCTGCCAGGGCGGCGATAAATGCCTGACCCACGCGCTGTGGCGCGATCTGAGCGACCGTCTGACCGGCTTCCTGAATAACATCACCCTGGGTGAGCTGGTTAATAACCAGGAAGTTCTGGATGTTTCTGGTCGTCAGCACAGTCAGGATTCACAACGCAGCACCCGCTCGCAGGACGCCATCGACGTTAAACTGCGCGCGTAATTAAAAAGATAAGTATTCAGAATCAGGCCGGGGTGGTCACACCCCGCGTACTCGGTCGTACATCCAGCCGGTTGCCTGATTCCTTGCATTGAAGCGATGTACGGAGTTTATAGAGCAATGAAATTACCGATTTATCTCGACTACTCCGCAACCACGCCGGTGGACCCGCGTGTTGCCGAGAAAATGATGCAGTGTCTGACCCTGGACGGAAACTTTGGTAACCCAGCTTCCCGTTCACACCGTTTTGGCTGGCATGCTGAAGAGGCGGTTGATATCGCCCGTAATCAGATTGCTGACCTGGTCGGTGCCGACCCGCGTGAAATTGTTTTCACCTCCGGTGCGACCGAATCCGACAACCTGGCGATCAAAGGTGCAGCCAACTTTTATCAGAAAAAAGGCAAGCACATCATCACCAGCAAAACCGAACACAAAGCCGTGCTGGACACCTGCCGTCAGCTGGAGCGTGAAGGGTTCGAAGTGACTTACCTGGCGCCGCAGAGCAACGGGATCATCGACCTGAAAGAGCTCGAAGCGGCGATGCGTGATGACACCATTCTGGTTTCCATCATGCACGTTAACAACGAAATCGGTGTTGTGCAGGACATCGCCACCATCGGCGAAATGTGCCGTGCGCGCGGCATCATCTACCACGTGGATGCGACCCAGAGCGTGGGCAAACTGCCTATCGACCTGAGCCAGCTGAAAGTGGACCTGATGTCCTTCTCCGGCCACAAAATCTATGGCCCGAAAGGGATCGGCGCGCTGTACGTTCGTCGTAAGCCACGTATCCGCATTGAAGCACAGATGCACGGCGGCGGTCACGAGCGCGGCATGCGTTCCGGTACGCTGCCTGTTCACCAGATCGTGGGGATGGGCGAAGCGTATCGCATCGCGAAAGAAGAGATGGAAAGCGAGATGGCACGCCTGCGTACGCTGCGTAACCGTCTGTGGGACGGCGTGAAGGATATGGAAGAAGTCTATCTGAACGGCGATCTCGAGCAGGGCGCGCCGAACATCCTCAACGTCAGCTTCAACTATGTTGAAGGCGAGTCGCTGATCATGGCGCTGAAAGACCTGGCCGTTTCTTCCGGTTCTGCCTGTACGTCTGCAAGCCTGGAGCCATCCTACGTGCTGCGTGCGCTGGGCATGACTGACGAGCTGGCACACAGCTCTATCCGTTTCTCTTTAGGTCGTTTCACTACCGAAGAAGAGATTGACTACACCATCAAACTGGTCCGTAACTCCATCGGCCGTCTGCGCGACCTTTCTCCACTGTGGGAAATGTTCAAGCAGGGCGTGGATCTGAACAGCATTGAATGGTCACATCACTAATCGGTACATAAGGAGAATTCAATCATGGCATACAGCGAAAAAGTTATCGATCATTACGAGAACCCGCGCAACGTTGGCTCTTTTGACAACAGCGACGAATCTGTCGGTAGCGGTATGGTTGGCGCGCCAGCGTGTGGCGACGTGATGAAGTTGCAGATTAAAGTCAACAATGAAGGTATCATTGAAGACGCGCGCTTCAAGACCTACGGCTGCGGTTCTGCTATCGCCTCCAGCTCCCTGGTCACCGAGTGGGTGAAGGGCAAGTCTCTGGACGAAGCACAGGCAATCAAAAACACGGACATTGCTGAAGAACTCGAACTGCCGCCGGTGAAAATTCACTGTTCAATTCTGGCAGAAGACGCGATCAAAGCCGCCATTGCGGATTACAAAAGCAAACGTGAAGCAAAATAATTGAGGTTTGAGTATGTCGATTACCCTTAGCGACAGCGCTGCCGCGCGAGTAAGCTCTTTTCTGGCGAACCGTGGTAAAGGCTTTGGCCTGCGACTGGGCGTACGTACCTCCGGCTGTTCTGGTATGGCTTACGTACTGGAGTTTGTTGACGAACCGGCGTCTGATGACACCGTGTTTGAAGACAAGGGCGTGAAGGTGGTGGTCGATGGCAAAAGCCTGCAATTTCTCAACGGCACTCAGCTGGACTTTGTAAAAGAAGGCCTGAACGAAGGGTTCAAATTTACGAACCCGAACGTCAAAGACGAGTGTGGTTGCGGCGAAAGCTTCCACGTTTAACCGCGTTCCGCTGTTATACCGATTAATTCGTGTTGCAGAAAGGCGGCAAGCGAGTGAATCCCCGGGAGCTTACTTAAGTAAGTGACTGGGGTGAACGAGCGCAGACAACGCATCTGCAGCGCGAAGTAAGAAGGTATAACCCCACCGTGGCTTTGCTGCGCGTGGGGTTTGTTCTAACAGGCTACCCCTGAGATTGTTATGGATTACTTCACTCTCTTCGGACTACCCGCTCAATACCCGATTGATCTCCAGGCGCTGACGATCCGTTTTCAGGATCTCCAGCGTCAGTACCATCCGGATAAATTCGCCAGCGGGACGCAGGCAGAGCAGCTGGCTGCGGTATCACACTCCGCAACCATCAACCAGGCCTGGCAAACGCTGCGTCATCCGCTGGCGCGTGCAGAATATCTGCTCTCGCTCCACGGTTTTGATCTGGCGAGCGAACAGCATACCGTGCGCGACACCGCGTTTCTGATGGAGCAGCTGGAGCTTCGCGAAGAGCTGGATGAAATTGAACAGGCTAAAGACGAAGCGCGTCTGGAACGTTTTCTCCAGCGCGTAAAGGGCATGTTCGATACCCGCCATCAGCAGATGGTTGAGCAACTGAACAACGAGACCTGGGACGTGGCGGCAGACACTGTGCGCAAACTCCGTTTTCTCGATAAACTGCGAAGCAGTGCTGAACAACTCGAAGAAAAGCTGCTCGATTTTTAATTTCGGAAGCAATTATGGCCTTATTACAAATTAGTGAGCCAGGCTTAAGCGCCGCACCGCACCAGCGTCGTCTGGCGGTCGGTATTGACCTGGGCACCACCAATTCTCTCGTGGCGACCGTGCGTAGCGGCCAGGCGGAAACGCTGGCTGACGAGCAGGGCCGCCATCTGCTGCCTTCCGTGGTCCACTACCAGCAGCAGGGTCACGCTGTCGGCTTTGATGCCCGCGCCAATGCCGCGCGCGATCCGGCTAACACCATCAGCTCGGTTAAGCGCATGATGGGCCGCTCGCTGGCGGATATCCAGACCCGTTATCCGCATCTGCCGTACCAGTTACAGGCCAGCGAAAACGGCCTGCCGATGATTGCGACATCTGCCGGTCTGCTGAACCCGATTCGTGTTTCCGCTGACATCCTCAAAGCGCTGGCGGCGCGCGCGACGGCGACGCTCGGTGGCGATCTGGACGGCGTAGTAATCACCGTTCCGGCCTACTTCGACGATGCACAGCGTCAGGGCACCAAAGACGCCGCGCGTCTGGCGGGCCTGCACGTGCTGCGTCTGCTGAACGAACCGACAGCGGCAGCCATTGCCTACGGCCTCGATTCCGGTCAGGAAGGGGTGATTGCGGTTTACGATCTCGGCGGCGGGACGTTTGATATCTCTATCCTGCGCTTAAGCCGCGGTGTGTTCGAAGTGCTGGCCACCGGCGGGGATTCCGCGCTCGGCGGCGATGACTTCGACCATCTGCTGGCGGACTACATCCGCGAGCAGGCGGGCATCAGCGATCGCAGCGATGCGCGCGTCCAGCGTGAACTGCTGGATGCGGCCATCGACGCCAAAATCGCCCTGAGCGATGCGCAGTCCGTCAGCGTGGACGTCGCAGGCTGGCAGGGTGAGATCACCCGCGACCAGTTCAGCGAACTGATTGCGCCTCTGGTTAAGCGTACCCTGCTGGCCTGCCGTCGCGCATTGAAAGATGCGGGCGTTGAGGCTAACGAGGTGCTGGAAGTGGTCATGGTTGGCGGCTCAACCCGCGTGCCGCTGGTACGTGAGCGCGTAGGGGAATTCTTTGGCCGCACGCCGCTGACCTCTATCGACCCGGACAAAGTGGTTGCCGTGGGTGCCGCTATCCAGGCCGATATCCTGGTCGGCAACAAGCCGGACAGCGAAATGCTGTTGCTGGACGTCATCCCGCTGTCTCTGGGTTTAGAAACCATGGGCGGCCTGGTGGAGAAAGTCATTCCCCGTAACACCACCATTCCGGTGGCGCGCGCGCAGGAGTTTACGACCTTCAAAGACGGCCAGACCGCGATGTCCATCCACGTGATGCAGGGCGAGCGCGAGCTGGTGCAGGACTGCCGCTCTCTGGCGCGCTTTGCGCTGCGCGGAATTCCGGCGCTGCCGGCGGGCGGGGCGCATATTCGCGTCACCTTCCAGGTGGATGCGGACGGTCTCCTGAGCGTGACGGCGATGGAAAAATCCACCGGCGTCGAATCGTCCATTCAGGTGAAGCCGTCCTACGGCCTGACCGATGGCGAAATCGCCTCCATGATTCAGGACTCAATGAGCTACGCCGAGCAGGATGTGAAGGCGCGTATGCTGGCGGAACAAAAAGTGGAAGCCGCACGCGTGCTGGAGAGCCTGAACGGCGCGCTCGCTGCCGACGCCGCGCTGTTAAGCGCCGCTGAGCGCCAGGTGATTGACGAGGCTGCCGCGCGCTTAAGCGTAGTCGCCGAAGGCAATGACGCTGACGCAATAGAAGAAGCCATTAAAAACGTTGATAAACAAACCCAGGACTTCGCTGCTCGCCGCATGGACAAATCTGTCCGCGTCGCGCTGAAAGGCCAGTCCGTGGACGAGGTTTAATATGCCAAAGATTGTTATTTTGCCTCATGCGGACCTCTGTCCGGATGGCGCTGTTCTGGAAGCGAAGACCGGTGAAACCATTCTCGATGTAGCCCTGCGTGCAGGTATCGAAGTGGAACACGCCTGTGAAAAATCCTGTGCCTGTACCACCTGCCACTGCATCGTGCGTGAAGGTTTTGATTCTCTCGCCGAGAGCACCGAAGACGAAGACGACATGCTGGACAAAGCATGGGGTCTGGAGCCAGACAGCCGCTTAAGCTGCCAGGCCGCGGTGACCGATGAAGATCTGGTCGTGGAATTCCCACGCTACACCATCAACCACGCACGCGAGCATTAATATGGGACTGAAGTGGACTGACAGCCGTGAAATCGGCGAAGCGCTCTACGACGCGAACCCGGATCTCGATCCGAAGACCGTACGATTCACCGACATGCACCAGTGGATCTGCGATTTAGAGGATTTTGACGACGATCCAAACGCATCCAATGAAAAAATTCTGGAGGCGATTCTGTTAGTCTGGTTAGATGAAGCAGAGTAAATCACTTAACGGGCTGCCTTCAGGCGGCCCGTTTGCTAATAAGGACAAATAAAATGACCGAAGCGATGAAGATTACGCTCTCCACGCAGCCAGCCGACGCACGCTGGGGCGAGAAAGCCACCTGGAGCATCAATAACGACGGCATTACCCTGCACCTGACGGGCAACGATGATTTGGGCCTGATCCAGCGCGCCGCGCGTAAGATTGACGGCCTTGGCATTAAGCATGTGTCGCTGGACGGGGAAGGTTGGGACACCGACCGCAGCTGGGCGTTCTGGGCAGGCTACAAAGGGCCGAAAGGCACCCGTAAAATTGAGTGGGCGAACCTCGACGAAGCCGGTCAGAAAGAGCTGGAAAGCCGCCTGAAAATTATCGACTGGGTGCGCGACACCATCAACGCCCCGGCGGAAGAGTTGGGGCCTGAGCAGCTGGCGCAGCGCGCGGTTGACCTGCTGTGCGGCGTGGCGGACGACAAGATGTCCTACCGCATCACCAAAGGTGAAGACCTGCGCGAACAAAATTACATGGGTATCCACACCGTGGGTCGTGGCTCCGAGCGTCCTCCGGTCCTGCTGGCGCTGGATTACAACCCAACCGGCGATAAAGAAGCGCCGGTCTTTGCCTGTCTGGTCGGGAAAGGTATCACCTTCGATACCGGCGGTTACAGCCTGAAGCAGAGCGCGTTCATGGATTCCATGAAGTCCGACATGGGCGGCGCGGCGACCATTACCGGCGCGCTGGCGTTCGCCATCACCCGTGGTCTGAACAAGCGCGTGAAGCTCTACCTGTGCTGCGCAGATAACATGGTGAGTGGCAACGCCTTCAAGCTGGGCGACATCATTCGCTACCGCAACGGTAAAAATGTTGAGGTGATGAACACCGATGCCGAAGGCCGTCTGGTGCTGGCCGATGGCCTGATCGACGCCTCTGCGCAGAAGCCGGAGCTGATTATCGACATGGCGACCCTGACCGGCGCGGCGAAAACTGCCCTTGGCAACGATTACCATGCGCTGTTCAGCTTCGACGACAAGCTGGCCGCTCGCCTGCTGGCCAGCGCGGCGGCGGAAAACGAGCCGTTCTGGCGTCTGCCGCTGGCCGAGTTCCACCGCAGCCAGCTGCCGTCTAACTTCGCCGAGCTGAACAACACCGCGAGCGCGGCGTACCCGGCGGGAGCCAGCACAGCAGCAGGCTTCCTGTCTCACTTCGTTGAGAACTACCATGAAGGCTGGCTGCACATTGACTGCTCCGCAACCTACCGTAAAGCGGCGGTTGAGCAGTGGTCAGCAGGCGCAACCGGTCTGGGCGTGCGTACCGTGGCGAACCTGCTGACGGCTGAGTGATCTTTTTTGCCGGGTGGCGCTACGCTTACCCGGCCTACAAAATCCGTAGGCCCGTGCAAGCGTAGCGCCGCCGGGCAATTGTGAAGTAGCCAAACTATGTCAGAAACCAAAAACGAATTAGAAACCCTGCTGGAGCAGGCGGCGACCGAGCCCGCCCACCGTCCGGCCTTTTTCCGCACGCTGCTGGAATCCACCGTCTGGGTGCCGGGCACCGCAGCAGAAGGGGAGCAGGTTGTCGAAGACAGCGCCCTGGATCTGCTGCACTGGGAGAAAGACGACGGCACGTCGGTGATCCCGTTCTTTACCTCGCTCGAGGCTTTGCAGGAAGCGGTAGAAGACGAACAGGCGTTCGTGGTGATGCCGGTGCGCACGTTGTTCGAAATGACCCTGGGGCAGACGCTGTTCCTCAACGCCAAACTGCCGACAGGGAAAGAGTTCACTCCGCGTGAAATCAGCCATCTGATTGGTGACGAGGGCAACCCGCTCAGCACCCAGGAGGTGCTGGAAGGGGGCGAAACGCTGCTGCTGTCTGAAGTGGCTGAGCCGCCCGCGCAGATGATTGACTCCCTGACCACGCTGTTTAAAACCATCAAGCCGGTAAAACGCGCGTTCCTCTGCTCCATCAAAGAGAGCGCTGACGAAAAGCCTGTTCTGCTGATAGGGATCGAGGCCGACGGCGATGTTGAGGAGATCATCCAGGCGGCGGGAAGCGTAGCGACCGACACGCTCCCGGGCGATGAGCCGATTGATATCTGTCAGGTGAAGAAAGGTGAGCAGGGCATCAGCCACTTTATTACCGAGCACATCACCCCGTTCTACGAGCGTCGCTGGGGCGGCTTCCTGCGCGATCTCAAGACCAACCGCATTATCTGATTACGGCGGGGTGACCTTCACCCCGTTGCTTCCAGCAACAGTAAATCCATCAGCAGCACCAGATTCGACTCAAACGACGTCACCCCTGCGGCTTCGGCGGCGAAATGTACCGCTTCGTCATAGAGGGCAAAATGCACGTCGGCCATACCTGCCAGCGTATTGGCCGACGCGCGGGTAAACGCGACGATCGTCATGCCGACGTTTTTGGCGATCCGCGCTTTATCCAGCACCTGCTCCGTTTCGCCGCTGCGCGAAACGGCAATAAATACCTGATAGCGTGCGGCGTTGCTGAGAAAAATATTCCGGCTGTCCCCCGGTCCGGAGATGAACGCGGTTTTTCCCAGCACCTGCAACTTCTTGGTCAGGTACTCGGCAAAAAGATATGAAAACCCGGCGCCGTAGAGAAAGAAGCTCTCTTTCTGGCGCAGCAGGCTGGCAAACTGCTGGCGTTTGTCCTGGGTAACCCACTGGAAGGTCTGCTGATAGTTGGCAATAAACCGGGCAAAAAGCGCGGGCATTTCTGCATGTTGCGCAGACTGTACGGTGATATGCGGCGTGTCAGAAAGCAGCTGCTTGCAGTGCCAGATAAACTCGCTAAAGCCGCTGAAGCCCAGCTTCTGGCACAGCCGCATAATCGTCGCGGTGGAGACAAATGTCGCCAGCGCCAGCTCGCGCACCGTGATATTGCCCACCAGCAGCGGATGCTCAGTGAGGTGGGCGAGGACGCGATACTCCGCGCGGGTCAGTGACGACCCGCGTGTTAACAGCGTTGCCAGGCGGTTATCCATTATTTCGCCGGTTCTACCGGCAGATCGTCCCGTGCACCCCATTCACTCCAGGCGCCGTCATACAGCGTCACGTCATTCGCGCCAAGGGTTGCCAGCGCCAGGATCACCACGCAGGCCGTCACGCCGGAGCCGCAGCTGGCAATAACCGGACGATGCAAATCCACGCCCTGACGTTCAAAAATGGCACGCAATTCATCGGTGGTTTTCAGCTCGCCTTCAAACACCAGATCGCCCCACGGCACGTTCAGCGCCCCCGGGATATGTCCTCGTTTCAGTCCCGGACGCGGCTCATCCGCTTCAGCGTTGAAGCGTGGAGCGGGACGGGCATCGACGATTTGGGCCGTGTTTTCGTGGCTCACGACCAGAACGTCGGTCAGGCGCTTGACCACGTGTGCGTCAAACGTGGCATCAAATTCCCCTTCCGGCAGCGTGACGTCGCCCTGCTGAAGCGGCAGCTCGTCGCGCTTCCAGCCTGCAAGTCCGCCCGCCAGAATCGACACTTTTTCCACGCCGAAGTTTTTCAGCATCCACCACGCCCGCGGGGCGGAGAAGAGGTTACCCTCATCGTAAACAACGAGGTGTTTGTCTTTGCTGATGCCGAGCTCGCGCATCGCCACGGAAAACGCTTCCGGACGAGGCAGCATGTGCGGCAGGGGAGAGGTGTGATCGGAGAGGGCTTCGATATCGAAAAAAACCGCGCCAGGCAGGTGCCCTGCGCGATATTCAGCGGGAACGTCACGATGCTCCTGGCCCGGAGGGGCCATGCGCGCGTCGATAATCTGAACTTCCGGGTCGTCGCCGTGCTCAATCAGCCAGTCGGCGGCGACAAAATATGAGGTGGACATGGTTGCCTCCATTCTTTTCCGTAAAAAAGGATTGTCGGTGTTTTTTCTGACACCGACAAGTTAACCACGTTCAACTCGCGAGCAAGCCCCTATTTTTTCACCGCTTCACCGTCCTGCCATGCCTTTTGCAGCGCTGGCCAGTAGTCGCGGTTGGCTTCGATCATCTCATCCAGAATCGCTTTCGCGTGCTCCATGGTCGGCACGGTGCGGTTCAGGGTAAATGCCTGCAACGCTTTCTCGTAGCTGCCTTCGATGGTTGCCTCCACCAGCAGCTGTTCAGAAGCGAGCTGCTGTTGCAGGAGCGTCTGGTGGAACAACGGCACCTGACCCACGCGGACAGGCTCCGGCCCTTCGGAGGTGATATAGGCAGGTACTTCCACCACCGCATCGTACGGCAGATTGGTAATCGCCCCGCGGTTTTCCACCATCACCAGATGACGTTGGCGCAGGTTGAATGCCAGCGAGCAGGCGACATCGACGATAAATTCGCCGTGAACACCTACGTGGAAGGCGTCCGGTAAGATCCCGCTGCGCTGGTACTCTTCGGCGGCGGCAAACAGCTTTTTCTCACGTCCGTTCATCACTTCGTTGGCACGGGTATAGTCCGGGTTCTGATGCTCCACAATCTGGTTCGGCATCAGGTAGTACTGTAGATACGGGTTCGGCAGGTACTCCGGGAAGTTATCCATAATCGGCTTGATGTTGCGCCAGGTTTTCACCCATGACGGATCCGAGTGCTGCGGGTCGGTTTTGGCCGCGTCTTCCGTCAGCAGGCCAAACTTCGCGATATGTTTACGCAGCTCCGGCAGCTTGTCCTCGCCGTCCACCAGCACGCGGGTAAACCAGCCGAAGTGGTTGAGGCCAAAATAGTCCACCTCCAGTTTATGACGGTCCACGCCCAGAATGGCGCCCATATTGCGCATCGCGGCGACAGGCATATCGCAGATGTTCAGCACGCGTGCGTTGGGGCGCAGGCGACGCACGCCCTCAGCGACGATCGCCGCCGGGTTGGAGTAGTTCACGATCCACGCCTTTTCGTGCGCGTAGCGTTCCACCCTATCGATCAGCTCTACCATCGGCAGGATCGTACGCAGGCCATATGCCAGCCCGCCGGGTCCGCAGGTTTCCTGGCCGACCACTCCGTGGCGCAGCGGAATTTTTTCATCCTGCTCGCGCATTTTGTACTGTCCGACGCGCATCTGAGCAAAAACAAAATGCGCGCCGCTGAAGGCCACCTCCGGATCGCTGGTGACCGTGAATTTGATGCTCTGGCTGTGGTCGCGAATGACCTTTTCCACCACGGGCGCAATGGTGTTCTGGCGCGCCTCGTCGATGTCATACAGGCGAATCTCTGCCAGGGGGAAATCGTGCAGGCGTACCATCAGGCTTTTCACTATACCTGGCGTGTAGGTGCTGCCGCCGCCAGCAATCGACAGAATGAATGGGGGTGTTAACATCTTTAGCTCCTTTCAGAGAAACGTCTCAACGGCTTCTCGCATTTTTTTGACATGCAGCCCGTAGACCACCTGAACGTTGTTACCTTGTTTGATAATCCCTTTCGCGCCGGTCGCTTTCAGGCGCGGTTCGTCGATGATGGCGACGTCCTTCACCGTGACGCGTAAGCGGGTGTAGCAGTTATCAACCACCTGAATGTTTTCCCGACCGCCCAGACCGACGACGATCGATTCGCCCAGCCCGTCGTTATTTCCCTTCGCCTGGTATTCCTGTTTGCTGTAGAGGCGCGTCTCCCGATCGTCATCTTCACGACCGGGCGTTTTCATGTTGAAACGCAGGATCAGGAAGCGGAACACCACGAAATAAAGGGCGAACATGATCAGCCCGACCACGATGTACATGGGCCAGTTGGACTTTTCCGTGCCGAGCGGCAGGTTGTAGAGGATAAAATCGATAATTCCGTTGGCGCCGATGGCGTGAACGCCAAACAGGGTGAACAGCATCATGCCAATGCCGGTCAGCACCGCATGCGCCACGAACAACAGCGGGGCGACAAACAGGAAAGAGAACTCGATCGGCTCGGTTACGCCGACCAGCAGCGAGGTCAGCGCCGCCGGGATCAGAATGGCTTTCGCAATCGCTTTACGCTCTGGCTTCGCGGTCATGTACATCGCCAGCGCGGCGGCGGGAAGGCCGAACATCTTGCTGATGCCGCGAGCATCCCACACCACGGTGCTGCTGAGCTGCTTCACGTCCGGGCAGGCCATCTCGGCGAAATAGATATTGCGCGCGCCCTGGTAAGCCGTACCGCACACCTCCTGCGTACCGCCCAGTTCGGTATACAGGAACGGCGTATAGACCAGATGATGCAGGCCCGTCGGCACCAGAATGCGTTCAAGGAAACCGTAGATCGCCACCCCAAACGGACCGGACCCTTTGATCGCCAGCGCCAGGGCGCTTATTCCATGCTGTGCGTACGGCCAGAGTTCGCTCATGACCACGCCGAGCAGCATAGAGACTGGCAACATAACAATCGCGACAAAGCAGTGGCCGGAGTATATCGCCATCGCGCCGTTAAACTGGACACCGGAATATTTGTTGTACAGATAACCGGAGAGCGCCCCGGTCAGGATCCCGGCGAAAACGCCCATCTCCAGCACCTGGACGCCCAGAACCATGCTTTGTCCGGCGGCTTTCATCTGCTCTGCAGGGGCCAGTTCTCCCTGAAGCTGTAACGTCACGTTCATAGCATTGATAAACACGATAAAAGTCACCAGCCCAATCAGCGCCGCGTAGCCTTTGTCTCGGGTTGCCAGGCCAATGGGGATCCCGACGGCAAACACCAGCGCCAGGTTGACCAGCACCGACACGGCAGATTTGGCGATCAGCTGGCCGACACTCTGGATCAGCGGATGGCCGAGAAACGGCAGGTACTCGGCCAGATTGCCGTTACCCAGCACATTCCCAAAGGCGATAAACAGACCGACGATGGGTAAGATAAGTACAGGTCCGTAAAGTGATTTTCCGAAATTTTGTAGGGCGTTCACGGCTCGTTTCATGGCTTTCTCTCTTATTGAACCGCGCACTCGGGGTGCGTCATGGTCATAAAACTAGCAGGCATGATGCGAGCTTATCCAGCTATCTTCTTGTTTTAAAAACAAATGACGCGAAAGGTAACATGTTACGTTACGCTGTGTGATCGCGGTTCCACCCTCGCATGCGAGCGCGATGCCATTCTGCGAGGCGCTTTCCAGATTATAAAATTGGACTTTTTGTATTAACGAAACTTGCGGATAATACTTATCCGGACGACGACCAACAGGCCCCTCAGGCCAGGGACATAGGATGAAACCGTTTCGCTTAGCTGCGATCTCTCTCGCGCTGCTCACCACCTTTACGCTTGCCGGCTGTGATAACAGCGATGACAAACCTCAGGCCGCTGCCCCCGCAGCGTCTACTACATCAGAACAGAAAACCCCGGCAAAACCGGATCCTGAAAAGCTGGCTAAGCTGGCCGCGCAGAGTCAGGGTAAGGCGTTGACGCTGCTGGATGCCTCTGAAGTGCAACTCGACGGTGCTGCGACACTGGTTCTGACCTTCTCTGTACCGCTGGATCCCAGCCAGGATTTTGCGAAAACGGTGCATGTGGTGGATAAAAAAAGTGGCAAAGTGGACGGCGCCTGGGAACTGGCCCCCAATCTGAAAGAGCTGCGCCTGCGCCATCTGGAGCCGAATCGTAATCTGGTCGTCACCGTCGAGCGTAATTTGCTGGCGCTGAACAAAGCGACATTCGGCATTGACTATGAAAAAGCGATCACCACCCGGGATGTTGAACCGACGGTCGGATTCGCCAGCCGCGGATCGCTGCTGCCGGGTAAAGTGGTGGAAGGGTTGCCGGTGATGGCGCTCAACGTCAACAATGTGGACGTGAACTTCTACCGCGTTAAGCCGGAGTCGTTGGCCTCGTTTGTCAGCCAGTGGGAGTACCGTAACTCGCTGACCAACTGGGAATCTGACAACCTGCTGAAGATGGCGGAACTGGTCTACACCGGCCGTTTCGACCTCAACCCGGCGCGCAACACGCGTGAAAAACTACTCCTGCCGCTCAAAGATATTAAGCCGCTCCAGCAGTCTGGCGTCTATATCGCCGTGATGAATCAGGCTGGTCACTATAACTACAGTAACGCCGCGACGCTCTTTACCTTAACTGATATTGGGCTGTCCGCTCACCGTTATCATAACCGCCTGGACATCTTCACCCAGAGTCTTGAAAACGGTGCGGCGCAGTCAGGCGTGACCATTACCCTTCTGAACGATAAAGGACAGACCCTGGCCGAGGCGAACAGCGACGCCGATGGTCATGCGAAACTGGAAACCGATAAAGAAGCCGCGCTCATCCTGGCCAGTAAAGATGGCCAGACCACGCTTCTTGACCTCAAACTTCCGGCGCTGGATCTGGCGGAGTTTGATATCGCCGGTAACCCGGGTTACAGCAAACAGTTCTTTATGTTTGGCCCGCGCGATCTCTATCGTCCGGGTGAAACGGTGATCCTTAACGGCCTGCTTCGCGACAGCGATGGCAAACCGCTTCCCGAGCAGCCGGTAAAACTTGACGTGCTGCGTCCGGACGGCCAGGTAGCGCGTACGGTCGTTGTGCAACCTGAGAACGGCCTTTATCGCTTCAACTATTCGCTTGATAGCGGCGCCCAGACCGGCATGTGGCATATTCGCGCGAATACGGGGGATAACCAGCAGCGCATGTGGGATTTCCACGTCAAAGATTTTATGCCTGAGCGTATGGCGCTGAATCTGACCGGGCAAAAAACGCCGGTTTCCCCGCAGGAGGATGTGGACTTTAACGTTGTGGGCTATTACCTGTATGGCGCGCCGGCTAACGGTAATTCTCTGCAAGGCCAGCTTTTCCTGCGTCCGCTACGTGACGCGGTGCCTGCACTGCCTGGCTTCCAGTTCGGTGATATTGCCGAGGAGAACCTGAGCCGCAGCCTGGATGAAGTGCAGCTTACGCTGGACGAACAGGGGCGCGGACAGGTTACCACCGAAAGCCAGTGGAAAGAGGTGCACTCGCCGCTGCAACTGATTTTGCAGGCCAGCCTGCTGGAATCAGGCGGGCGTCCGGTAACGCGACGCGCCGAGCAGGCTATCTGGCCTGCGGCTGAACTTCCGGGGATCCGCCCACAGTTCGCCAGCAAGGCCGTGTACGACTACCGCACCGATACCACCGTCAACCAGCCGATTGTCGACGAGAACGGCAACGCCAGCTTTGACATCGTCTATGCCGATGCCAGCGGGGCGAAAAAAGCGGTATCTGGTCTGCAGGTGCGTCTGGTCCGTGAGCGTCGCGACTACTTCTGGAACTGGTCCGAGAGCGAGGGCTGGCAGTCTCAGTTTGATCAAAAAGATCTCGTTGAGGGCGAGCAGGAACTTAACCTCAAGGCCGATGAAACCGGTAAAGTCACCTTCCCGGTGGAGTGGGGCTCATACCGTCTGGAAGTGAAAGCCCCTGATAACATGGTCAGCAGCGTGCGCTTCTGGGCGGGGTACAGCTGGCAGGATAACAGCGATGGCACGGGTGCTGCTCGCCCGGATCGTGTGACGCTGAAACTGGACAAGCCATCCTATCAGCCAGGCGATACCATCAACCTGCATATTGCAGCGCCGGCCGCAGGCAAGGGCTATGCAATGATCGAATCCAGCGAAGGGCCACTGTGGTGGAAAGAGATCGACGTACCGGTTAACGGTCTGGATCTCGCCATTCCGGTGGATAAGGCCTGGAAACGTCACGATCTCTACCTCAGCACGCTGGTGGTTCGTCCTGGCGATAAATCTAAGTCCGCCACGCCAAAACGCGCGGTTGGTCTGCTGCATCTGCCAATGGGGGACGAAAATCGTCGCCTGAGCATCGCACTTGATAACCCACAAAAAATGCGTCCGAACCAGACGCTTTCTGTGAAAGTGAAAGCCAGCGTAAAAGAGGGGGCTGTGCCACAGAAGGTGAACGTGCTGGTCTCGGCTGTTGATAGCGGCGTGCTGAACATTACCGACTACGTCACGCCGGATCCGTGGGAAGCTTTCTTCGGTCAGAAGCGCTATGGCGCGGACATCTATGATGTTTACGGCCAGGTGATTGAAGGTCAGGGACGTCTTGCCGCACTGCGCTTTGGCGGAGACGGCGATGAACTGAAACGCGGCGGTAAGCCACCGGTGAACCATGTCACCATTATTGCTCAGCAGGCGCAGCCGGTTAGGCTTGATGCCAACGGTGAAGGCACCATCACGCTGCCGATTGGCGATTTTAACGGCGAACTGCGTCTGATGGCGCAGGCCTGGACGGAAGACGATTTCGGCAGCAGCGAAAGCAAAATCATTGTGGCGGCTCCGATTATCACCGAGCTTAACACGCCGCGATTCCTCGCAAGTGGCGATACCTCTCGCCTGACGCTGGACCTGACCAACCTTACTGACCAGCCGCAAACCCTGAACATTGCGTTAACCGCAACCGGTAAGGTGTCGCTCGAAGGTGCTCAGCCAGAGCCGGTTAAGCTGCCGCCTGGCGCACGTAGCACTCTGTTTATTCCGGTGCGCGCGCTGGAAGGCTATGGCGATGGTGAAGTAACTGCTCAGGTGACGGGGCTTCAGCTCCCTGGTGAGACGTTTGCGCCGCAGCAGAAGAGCTGGAAAATTGGTGTACGCCCCGCATTCCCGGCGCAAACGGTGAATACGGGCACGATGCTGAACCCTGGCGAATCCTGGAGCGCGCCAGCACAGCATATCGACGGTTTCTCGCCTGCCACGCTACAGGGACAGCTGTTGCTCAGCGGTAAACCACCTTTGAACCTGGCGCGCTACATTCGTGAACTTCAGGCCTATCCATACGGATGTCTTGAGCAGACCACCAGCGGCCTGTTCCCGTCCCTCTACACCAACGCGGCACAGCTTACGGCGTTGGGCATTAAAGGCGACACCGACGATAAACGCCGTGCGGCCATTGATATCGGCATCTCCCGTCTGCTGCAAATGCAGCGTGACGATGGCGGTTTTGCCTTGTGGGATAAAAACGGCCCGGAAGAGTACTGGCTGACCGCCTATGTTACGGACTTCCTGGTGCGGGCAGGGGAGCAGGGTTACAGCGTGCCTGCCGAGGCGGTGAATAACGCCAACAGCCGACTGCTGCGCTATTTACAGGATCCGGGGATGATGTCCATCCGCTACAGCGACGACACCCAGGCCAGCAAATTTGCTGTCCAGGCGTATGCTTCGCTGGTGCTGGCTCGTCAGCAAAAAGCGCCGCTCGGTGCATTGCGTGAAATCTGGGATCGCCACGCTCAGGCTGCTTCCGGGCTTCCGTTGATGCAGCTGGGCATGGCACTCAAACTGATGGGGGATACACCGCGCAGCCAGCAGGCGCTGGATCTGGCTCTCAAAACACCCCGTAACGACAGCCGAAACTGGATGGCGGATTACGGCAGCCAGCTGCGTGATAATGCCCTGATGCTCTCCCTGCTGGAAGAGTACAAGCTGCTGCCGGATGCGCAAAACAGGCTGTTGAACGCGTTATCTGAAGACGCGTTCAGCCAGCGCTGGCTGTCAACCCAGGAGAGCAATGCGCTGTTCCTGGCCGGACGTTCACTGCAAACCTTGTCAGGCGCGTGGCAGGCAACGACCACCCTCTCTGAACAGACCCAGAGCAGTGATAAAGCGCAGGTAGAAAACCTGAACGGCGACCAGCCTGGTGCCTTGCAGGTGACGAATACCGGCACGACGCCGCTGTGGGTACGACTGGACACTACTGGCTATCCGGAGTATGCGCCCCAGCCATCTTCTCACGTCTTGCAGATTGAACGTCATATCCTGGCGACAGACGGCAGCAGCAAGTCGCTCTCTTCACTTAAGAGCGGTGAGCTGGTTCTGGTGTGGCTGGAAGTGAAGGCAAGCCAGAACGTACCGGATGCGCTGGTGGTGGATCTGCTCCCGGCAGGTCTGGAGCTGGAAAACCAGAATCTGGCGAGCAGCAGCGCCAGCTTGCAGGACAGCGGCAGTGAAGTGCAAAATCTGCTGAATCAGATGCAACAGTCTGATATTCAGCACATGGAATTCCGCGACGATCGCTTTGTGGCCGCCGTGCCGGTCAATGAAGGTCAGCCGGTCACGCTGGTTTACCTGGCCCGTGCCGTTACGCCAGGAACCTATCAGGTGCCTGTTCCGATGGTCGAGTCCATGTACGTTCCGCAGTGGCGAGCAACGGGGTCGGCCAGTGGCCCGCTGATCGTTGTTCCGTAAGATGCAGATAGCACGCCTGATTCGCTCCCGCTGGCTGCGGCTTGCGGGAGCGCTTCTCTTTTTAGGGGGGCTGATTGTCGCCGCTGACCGCGTGTGGCCGTTGCCCCTGAAAGAGGTCAACCCTGCGCGAGTGGTGGTGGATGAGCAGGGTGTTCCGTTGTGGCGTTTTGCCGACAGCGAAGGCATCTGGCGCTATCCGGTTACCATTGAAGAGGTTTCCCCACGCTATCTTGAGGCGCTGATCCAGTATGAAGATCGCTGGTTCTGGGATCACCCTGGCGTCAATCCGCTTTCTGTACTGCGTGCCGCCTGGCAGGATCTCACCGCCGGGAGAGTGGTTTCTGGCGGGAGCACGCTTACCATGCAGGTGGCACGCCTGCTGGATCCGCATCCGCGTACCTTTGGCGGTAAAATTCGTCAGCTGTGGCGGGCGATGCAGCTGGAGTGGCATCTCTCCAAGCGTGAAATCCTGACGCTGTATCTCAACCGTGCCCCGTTTGGCGGCACGTTGCAGGGCGTGGGCGCGGCAAGCTGGACTTATCTTGGCAAACCGCCGTCTCAGCTGAGCTATTCCGACGCGGCGCTGCTGGCTGTACTGCCACAGGCACCCAGCCGTCTGCGCCCCGACCGCTGGCCGGAACGTGCCGAAGCGGCGCGGAACAAAGTGCTCGACCGCATGCTGACTCAGGGCGTCTGGTCTGAGAAGCAGGTGAAAGAGTCCCGTGAAGAGCCGGTCTGGCTGGCCCCCCGGCAGATGCCGCAGCTGGCGCCGCTCTTTTCCCGCATGATGTTGAGTAAAAGCCGCGACACAAAAATAGTCACCACGCTGGATGCAGCTTTGCAACGACAGCTTGAAGAGCTGGCAATGAACTGGAAATCGCGCCTGCCTGCCCGCAGTTCACTGGCGATGATCGTCGTGGATCATACATCCATGAAAGTGCGTGGCTGGGTAGGCTCGGTAGATATCAATGATGACAGTCGCTTTAGTCACGTGGATATGGTCAATGCGATCCGATCGCCGGGATCGGTCCTCAAGCCATTCATCTATGGCATGGCGCTGGACGATGGCCTGATCCATCCCGCTTCGTTATTACAGGATGTTCCAAGAAAAACGGGGGATTATCGCCCCGGCAACTTTGACAGCGGTTTTCATGGGCCGGTCAGCATGAGCGAAGCCCTGGTGCGTTCCCTCAACCTGCCTGCGGTGCAGGTGCTGGAAGCGTACGGCCCAAAACGTTTTGCAGGCATGCTGAGCAACGCGGGATTACCGCTCATACTCCCCGCGGGGGCGCAGCCCAACCTCTCCCTGATCCTGGGGGGCGCAGGCGCACGCCTGGCTGATATCGCTGCCGCCTACAGTGCCTTTGCGCGGCAGGGTCAGGCGGGCCGGTTGCGTTTACAGCCGGGCGATCCGCTGATCGAACGTCCGCTGCTGTCGCAGGGGGCGGCGTGGATCATTCGTCGCATTCTCGCCAGTGAAGCACAGCCCCTGCCGGACAGTGCGCTGCCCCAGGTTGCGCCGCTGGCGTGGAAAACGGGCACCAGTTACGGCTACCGGGATGCCTGGGCCATCGGGCTGAACGCCCGGTATGTCATTGGAATCTGGACCGGACGTCCGGACGGCACGCCCGTTGCCGGGCAGTTTGGTTTCGCCAGCGCAGTTCCGCTCCTGAATCAGGTCAATAACATGCTTCAGTCCCGCTCGATGGTGGATGAAGCCCGTCTGCCGCGCGATCCGCGTCCTGCAAGCGTAGGACGGGGCGTGATTTGCTGGCCGGGGGGCCAGTCCCTGCCTGAAGGGAGCGAAAACTGTCGGCGTCGGCTGTCAACCTGGCTGCTGGAAGGCAGTGAACCGCCTACGCTGCTGCTGCCGGAACAGGAAGGTATTCGCGGGATCCGTTTCCCGGTCTGGCTGGATAAAGAAGGCAAACGCGTCGCAGCGGATTGTCCTGATGCGACAGAAAAAGTGCTGGATGTCTGGCCGCTGCCGCTGGAGCCCTGGCTGCCTGCTGCCGAAAAACGGGCAGCTCGTCTCCCCGCCCGTTCAGCGGTTTGCCCTCCGCTGGATAACCATAATGCGGCGCCGCTGATGTTGTCAGGCGTCAGAGAAGGGGCGGTAATTAAACGTCTTCCGGGTGAGAAAAACATGACCCTGTTCGTTTCAACCAGCGGCGGGGAGGGGCAACGATGGTGGTTTTTGAATGGCGAACCGCTGGACGGACATCAGAAGAATTATTCACTGCAATTATATTTGCCGGGTAAATATCAGTTAGTTGTATTAGATGAAACAGGACAAACGGCGACGGTCAATTTTGAGTTAGATCGCTAAGTGTTACTCCTCAAGAGTTAGCTTGATAATTATCAATATCCGTTCCTGAAAAAAAACGAGAATGCGTTTTTATTTTAAGGAACGAGCAATGGAAAAAAATAAACATCAGGGAGAGGGGACTATTCCCGCCATATCCCGGCGTCAGTTTATTCAGGCAGGATCGGCGCTCGCCGCTCTGCCTTTTGTCGTCAAAACCGGCAAAGTACAGGCACAGGGCGCGGCGGTTTCAGACACTACGCCTGAAGAAAAAGTGGTGCAAACCTGTAGTACGTTTGACTGCGGCGGCAAGTGTGATATTCGTGCTCACGTCAGTGAGGGCGTTGTGACCCGAATTTCTACGCGTCCGGATAACGCGTTGGATCCGCAAATGCCCGTAATGCGCGCCTGCGTGCGAGGCCGGGCTTATCGGAAATTTGTTTACCATCCCGATCGACTGAAATACCCAATGAAACGTGTAGGGAAACGTGGCGAAGGAAAATTCGAGCGTATTACCTGGGATGAAGCCACCACCCTTATTGCGAATCAATTAAAAACTATTACGCAAAAATACGGTGCGGCTTCACGCTATGTTCATGTGGGCACCGCTGTGTCCGGCGGGACTTTTTCCGGCGATAAAATGGTTCGTCGTCTGCTCAACTTAACCGGCGGCTATCTCGAAAGCTATCACTCGGTCAGTATGGGTAACACGGCGGCAGCAACGCCGTATACCTATGGCACCGCTGCCAGCGGCAGCTCTCTTGACACGCTGCTGGACACCAAACTGGTCATCCTCTGGGGACATAACCCGACGGAAACGATCTTTGGTCACAGCAACCACTTCTACCAGAAGATGAAGCAAAACGGCACTCGCTTTATTGTTGTCGACCCTCGCTATTCCGATACGGTTTCCTCCCTGGCCGATCAGTGGATCCCGCTGCTTCCCACCACGGACAACGCCCTGATGGACGCGATGATGTATGTGATCGTCACGGAGAACCTGCACGATCGCGACTTTATTCAGCGCTACACCCTGGGCTTTGACGAAGACACTATGCCAGAAGGCGTTCCGGCCAATGAATCCCTGATGGCTTACCTGAGCGGCGCAAAAGATGGCGTGGCGAAAACGCCCGAGTGGGCAGAGAAAATCACTCACGTGCCTGCATAAACAATTCGGCAACTGGCGCGCGACTACGCAACCACCAAACCCGCTGCGCTGATCCAGGGCTGGGGACCGCAGCGTCATAACTGCGGCGAGCGCACCGCGCGCGGCTCGACGTTGCTGGCTACGCTCACGGGTAACGTCGGGGTGAAAGGCGGTTGGGCAGCAGGCTATGGCGGCTGCGCAAACCGGAAATTTGCCGCCGGGCCAGAGATGCCGGACAACCCGGTCAAAGCCAAAATATCGGTGATGAACTGGGTGCAGGCCGCCGACGATGCCTCTCAGGTCACCGCGGACGTCGGCCTGAAGGATGCCGAAAAGCTGGACAGCAATATCCGCATCCTGTTCTCGCTGGCGGGAAATTATCTGGCTAACCAGAACCCGGATCTTCATCAGGCAACCCGTGTCCTGGAAGACGAGTCGAAAATCGAGTTTATCGTCGCAAGCGATCTGTTTATGACGCCGAGCGCCCGATACGCCGACCTTCTTTTGCCGGAAACCAGCTTTATGGAACGCTGGAATATCGGCGAAACCTGGGGCACGGCAAGCTATCTGATCCTGTCAGAAAAGCTCATTGAACCTGAATTTGAACGCCGTTCAGACTACGACTGGCTGCGGGAGGTCGCTGCTAAGCTTGGCGTCGAACCCGCGTTCAGCGAAGGGCGTGACGAAAAAGCGTGGATTGAGCACATCTGGGAGCAGACGCGTCTTTCCATGCCTGACGAAAACCTGCCGGACTTCGCGACGCTACAGAAGACGCGTCAGCACCTTTTCAAAAGCGCGCCGTTCGTCGCCTTTGAAGACAACATTCGCGATCCGCAGAATCATCCGTTCCCGACGCCGTCCGGAAAAATTGAGATCTTCTCGAAGCGTCTGTACGACATGCATCACCCGGAAATTCCGGCGCTGTCGCACTACGTGCCTGCCCATGAAGGGCCGGAAGACGCGCTGGCGAAACGCTTCCCGCTCCAGCTGATTACCTGGAAAGGAAAAAACCGCGCTAACTCCACCCAGTACGCCAACCCGTGGTTAATTGAGGCGCAGCAGCAAAAGCTGTGGATCAACCCGCAGGATGCGCAAAAACGCGGCATTGCGCAGGGAGATACCGTGCGTATTCATAACGCGCGCGGCATTTGCGAGATCCCGGCGGAGGTCACGCCGCGCATCATTCCAGGCGTTGTGGCCATGCAGGCGGGTGCCTGGTGGCAGCCGGACGAGCAGGGTATTGATAAGGGCGGCTGCGCGAACGTGCTCAGTTCCGCACGTATTACCGCGCTTGCGAAAGGGAATTCCCATCAAACCATGCTGGTGGAGGTAGCTAAAGCATGAGTCAGTTTAAACATTACGCACCGGTAAGCGACAAACAGCTGGGTTTTTATATCGACTCTTCTCGCTGCTCGGGCTGCAAAGCATGTCAGGTGGCGTGCAAAGATAAAAACAACCTTGAGGTCGGACGTCGTTTCCGTCGCGTATACGAAGTTAATGGCGGGAGCTTTATCCCGACCGGGCAGGGCGGCGTCAGCAATAACGTTTTTGCCTACACGCTCTCTATCTCCTGTAACCACTGTGCCGACCCAATCTGCACCAAAAACTGTCCGACCACCGCGATGCATAAGCGTCCGGGGGACGGTATTGTGCGCGTAGATACTGATAAGTGCGTCGGCTGCGGCTACTGCGCGTGGTCATGCCCTTACGGCGCGCCACAGCTCAACGAGCAGACCGGGCAGATGTCCAAATGTGATTTCTGCGTGGATCTACAGGCGAAGGGGGAACAGCCTGTCTGTGTGGCAACCTGTCCACTCGAAGCGATTAAATTCGGGCCGATTGATGAACTGCGGGCGAAGTATGGTGCGGTCTGTGATGTGAAAGGCTTGCCTGATTCCTCCATCACCAAACCGAACCTGGTGATCAAAGCGCATCAGGGCGCAGAGAAAGAGGGGAAACGTCATGCATGAGTTACCGCTGCTGATTTTTACGCTGTTCCTGCAAGGATCGGTTGGCGTTACGCTGTGGCTGGCCTTCGGAAGCACGCAACGCAGCGCGCTGCTGCCGGCTGCCGGAGCGTTTGTGCTGGCCAGCCTCGGTCTGCTCGCCTCTGCGTTGCACATGGGCTATCCACTTAATGCGTTCAATGCGCTGCGTCACGTATCCAGCTCCTGGCTGAGCCGTGAGATTATCTTTGCCAGTCTTTATCTTGCGGCACTTGGCCTCGCAACGCTGCTGATGTTTGTCAAAAAACCAGGCTGGAAGCCGCTGTTGGTTGTGGCAGGTCTTGTCGGGCTGGTGGATGTGTTCTGCATGGCGCAGATCTACATGCATGCATCCGTGATGACGTGGCATCACATTAATACCCTGGTGCTGTTTATCGGTTCGGTGGGAATTATCGGTTCAGCCTGCATGGCCGTTGGGGCACGTTCCCAGACCCGCGTGCGAACGGCGATTGTCATTATTACGCTGCTGGTGATTGCACGTCTGGTGATGCAGCCCGTCTGGCTGGCAGATATTACGGCTATGGACAACACCGTTGTGACGTTCCCACACGCACCGTTACAAATGCTGGAGCAACTGCGAACCGTGCATCTGCTGAGCTGGTGCGTTTCCGTTGCGGGTATGCTGTGCTTTGCTGCGGGCGGCTTAAAAGCGGCGCGAGGCACAATGCTGTTGGGCAGCGCCTTGCTGATTGTGGGTGAGCTAATGCTGCGCTTTGTTTTCTTCAGTATTGGCTGATGGGCGGATTAACCTTTGCCCCGGCGATGGACGTGACGCATGCGTGCGTCCGTCGCCGTTTTCGCCACTCTTCCTGCTGCGCCTGCGCGGACGTCTGTCCCGTACAGGCTTTTTCTTTTACCGACACCGGCGTCTCGGTTGATGACAGCCGCTGTATTGAATGCGGTGACTGCCTGTTTGTCTGCCCCGCTGAAGCCATCACCGGCATCACGCCGCGAAAACGTTTTCTGTGTGGCGATACGCTTGTTGGGCCTTTTACTGACCGTGCGCCAGGGGTGAATGAGCTTCTGCTGTGGCACGCGCAGCACCACGTTCGTTTTATCAGTATCGACGCGGAGCAGAATCCTGACTGGTTGCTGGCGATTGCCCGGCTGAATCTGGCGCTTCGTCGACGTGGTGAAGCATCGTGGGCGTTTAAACATATACCCGTCAACGAGGTAAATACCGCCCGGCGTGCGCTGATGCACGTTCCCCGTGAGGATGTCCGGGCCTGTTGCGTCGTGCCCGGTCAGCGTGAGCTGCGCAGGGCGTTTTCTGCATTTAGCGAGGCAGAGATAACTCTCGATACCGAATCCTGCGTACTCTGCGGCGCGTGCTGGCGGAGTTGTACGGAAAACGCGATTCGGTTTGAGAACGCTGAACTGGTCGTGGAAACCGGACGTTGTACGGGGTGTGGCGGCTGCGAAGCGGTATGCCAGCATGCGGCGATAAACGTGACGCAAACAGACGGGACAGCGAAAAGCGTGACCATACCGGCATATGAAGCCGTTTGTTTGACGTGCCACCGTCATTTCTGGTCATTTAGTTCTGATGAAAAGCAGTGTCCGCTCTGTTTTCACCATCAGTACGGCATGCGAAATACGAGCTGTTGCTAATCTTCGTCTCATTTTAAAAAAATGTTATGCATAACCATAGGCAATGGCGCTATTGCTCTTTATAATCCGCGCCACACCATACTCAGGTATGCAAAAACAACAGAACATTTTACAGAGGTTATCAATGGCTATTGAACGTACTTTTTCCATCATCAAACCAAACGCGGTGGCAAAAAACGTTATTGGCAGCATCTTCGCTCGCTTTGAATCAGCAGGGTTTAAGATCGTTGGCACCAAAATGCTGCACCTGACCGTTGAACAGGCTCGCGGTTTCTACGCTGAGCACGAAGGTCGCCCATTCTTTGACGGTCTGGTCGAGTTCATGACTTCTGGCCCAATCGTGGTATCCGTACTGGAAGGCGAAAACGCGGTACAGCGTCACCGCGATCTGCTGGGTGCAACCAACCCGGACAACGCGCTGGCAGGTACTCTGCGCGCTGACTACGCAGACAGCTTCACCGAGAACGGCACTCACGGTTCCGACTCTGTTGAATCTGCTGCGCGCGAAATCGCGTTCTTCTTTGCAGAAGGCGAAGTGTGCCCGCGCACTCGCTAATAATTTCGTAAATGCCGCGTGCAAACGTGGCATCCCTGCGCCAGACTTTGTACAATGCAACGCCCCGGACGAGCAGACTGCTTACCGGGGCGTTTCTTTTCAACCCACCAAGGGCCACAACGTGTAACAACGAGGCCGGAAAAAATTATGTCTGAATTAGTGAATACCTCTGAAGTCGCCATTCCTGCGGTTCCCAATAAAAATGGAAAAATTAACCTGCTGGACCTGAACCGTCAGCAGATGCGCGAGTTCTTTAAAGAGATGGGCGAGAAGCCGTTTCGTGCCGATCAGGTCATGAAATGGATGTACCACTATTGCAGCGACAACTTTGATGACATGACGGACATCAACAAAGTGCTGCGCAATAAGCTTAAAGAAGTGGCGGAAATCCGCGCACCGGAAGTGGTGGAAGAGCAGCGATCTTCAGATGGCACTATCAAGTGGGCCATTGCCGTTGGCGATCAGCGTGTTGAAACCGTGTATATCCCGGAAGACGATCGCGCCACGCTGTGCGTCTCTTCTCAGGTGGGCTGTGCGCTGGAGTGCAAATTCTGCTCTACGGCGCAGCAGGGCTTTAACCGTAACCTGCGCGTATCGGAAATTATCGGCCAGGTCTGGCGTGCCGCGAAAATCGTGGGTGCAGCGAAAGTCACCGGTACACGTCCAATCACCAACGTGGTGATGATGGGGATGGGTGAACCTCTGCTCAACCTGACCAACGTCGTTCCGGCGATGGAAATCATGCTCGACGATTTCGGTTTTGGTCTGTCCAAGCGCCGCGTTACGCTCTCTACTTCCGGCGTTGTGCCTGCGCTGGACAAACTGGGTGACATGATTGACGTTGCGCTGGCCATCTCCCTTCACGCGCCAAACGACGCCATCCGTGACGAAATCGTGCCGATCAACAAAAAGTACAATATCGAAACTTTCCTGGCTGGCGTGCGCCGTTACCTGGAGAAATCCAATGCTAACCAGGGCCGCGTGACCATTGAATACGTGATGCTGGATCATGTTAACGACGGTACCGAGCATGCACATGAGCTGGCTGAACTGCTGAAAGATACGCCATGTAAGATCAACCTGATCCCATGGAACCCGTTCCCGGGCGCGCCGTATGGCCGTAGCTCGAACAGCCGTATCGATCGCTTCTCAAAAGTGCTGATGGAGTATGGTTTCACCACCATCGTACGTAAAACGCGTGGCGACGATATCGACGCAGCCTGTGGTCAGCTGGCGGGTGACGTTATTGACCGTACCAAACGTACGCTGCGTAAGCGTATGCAGGGTGAGTCAATCGCGGTTAAAACCGTTTGATTATTATGCAGACACGGCGCATTTTTTGCGCCGTGAAGCATTAATTTACTGAATAACCAGCCACAATCATCACGACTGATTAATAATTACGGTGCGTTTCATACGACTTTCGGGCAGTATGTAACGACGTAACAACAGTTTAGCGTGAAGGCCTGCCAGCGCTGTCATCTGCGGCCCGACAGTCTTATACTGTTTGTTCCAGGTTAACTGACCTAAAGTTTCGCGGTGCGGGTGGCATTGTGACTCACCGGCACCTGAACCCTTATTTTCACGTACCAGTAGTTGTAGCGAATGAATACTGAAGCCACTCACGATCAAAATGCAGCACTCTCCACTGGCGTTCGTCTTCGCAACGCCCGTGAACAACTCGGACTCAGCCAGCAAGCCGTTGCAGAACGCCTGTGCCTGAAGGTTTCCACCGTTCGCGACATTGAAGAAGATAAGGCACCCGCCGATCTGGCTTCAACGTTTCTGCGCGGTTATATCCGTTCTTACGCCAAACTGGTTCATATTCCTGAAGACGAATTACTGCCGATGATGGAGAAGCAGGCGCCTGTGCGTGCGGCAAAAGTTGCGCCGATGCAGAGCTTCTCTCTGGGCAAACGTCGTAAAAAACGCGATGGCTGGCTGATGAGCTTTACCTGGCTGGTCCTGTTCGTGGTTGTCGGCCTGACGGGCGCATGGTGGTGGCAAAACCACAAAGCGCAACAGGAAGAGATCACCACCATGGCCGATCAGTCCTCCGCTGAGCTTAATCAGTCTGGTACTAACGGCGCGCAAAGCGTGCCGCTGAGCACCGAAGGGGCTGCGACCTCCAGCGAACCTCAGGCGACAGCAACCAGCACGCCTGCAACCGATCCAGCGGCGACGCCAGAATCGACGGCGAATACCGCACCGGCTACCCAGGCCCAGGATCAGAACGCGGTCGTATCACCTTCTCAGGCCAATGTTGATACCGCCCCTGCGGCAACGGCACCGGCAGATAACACCGCGGCGTCACTGCCAACTGACCCGGCGGGTACGGCGGCACCTGCCGTTGACCCGAATGCGCTGGTGATGAATTTCACGGCTGATTGCTGGCTGGAAGTGACTGACGCGACAGGTAAAAAGCTGTTCAGCGGCCTGCAACGTAAAGATGGCACGTTAAATCTAACGGGCCAGGCACCATACAAGCTTAAAATCGGCGCACCGGCAGCGGTACAGATCCAGTATCAAGGAAAACCTGTCGATCTGAGCCGCTTTATCAGAACTAACCAGGTTGCGCGTCTTACCGTTAATGCCGAACAATCAGCAGCACAGTAACAGACGGGCAATGCGGGAGATTTTACATGCATAACCAGGCTCCTATTCAACGTAGAAAATCGAAACGGATTTACGTTGGGAACGTGCCAATCGGCGATGGGGCGCCTATCGCCGTCCAGTCGATGACCAATACGCGTACTACAGATGTAGAAGCGACGGTTAATCAAATCAAAGCATTAGAACGCGTCGGCGCGGACATTGTTCGCGTCTCAGTGCCGACCATGGACGCCGCTGAGGCGTTCAAACTGATCAAGCAGCAGGTGAGCGTTCCGCTGGTTGCCGATATTCACTTCGATTACCGTATCGCGCTGAAAGTCGCTGAATACGGTGTCGATTGTCTGCGTATTAACCCAGGCAACATCGGCAACGAAGAGCGCATTCGCATGGTGGTTGACTGCGCCCGCGACAAAAACATTCCAATCCGTATCGGCGTAAACGCTGGCTCTCTGGAAAAAGATCTCCAGGAAAAGTACGGTGAGCCGACGCCGCAGGCGCTGCTCGAATCCGCCATGCGTCACGTCGATCATCTGGATCGCCTTAACTTCGATCAGTTCAAAGTGAGCGTGAAAGCGTCTGACGTTTTCCTGGCCGTTGAATCGTATCGTCTGCTGGCAAAACAGATCGATCAGCCGCTGCACCTTGGCATCACCGAGGCGGGCGGTCTGCGCAGCGGTTCGGTAAAATCGGCAATTGGTCTCGGCCTGCTGCTCTCTGAAGGCATCGGTGACACGTTACGCGTCTCCCTGGCCGCCGATCCGGTGGAAGAGATCAAAATCGGTTTCGACATCCTGAAATCACTGCGTATCCGCGCGCGTGGGATCAACTTCATCGCCTGCCCAACCTGTTCACGTCAGGAGTTTGACGTGATCGGCACCGTCAATGCCCTGGAGCAGAGACTGGAAGACATTATCACCCCGATGGACGTTTCCATCATCGGCTGCGTGGTGAACGGTCCGGGTGAAGCGCTGGTGTCCACGCTGGGCGTTACCGGCGGTAACAAGAAAAGTGGTCTCTATGAAGATGGCGTTCGTAAAGATCGTCTGGATAATAGTGATATGATCGACCAGCTTGAAGCCCGCATTCGCGCAAAAGCGACGATGATGGACGAAGCGCAGCGCATCAGCGTTCAGCAGGTTGAAAAATAACGTGATGGGAAGCAGGCTGCTTCCCATGTATGATTGAACCCATTCTTTGGGTTCTTTTTTGTATATAGAAAGAGAATAAACGTGGCAAAAAACATTCAAGCCATCCGCGGCATGAACGATTATCTGCCTGGCGAAACCGCCATCTGGCAGCGCATTGAAGGCACACTGAAGCAGGTGCTCGGCAGCTACGGTTACAGCGAAATTCGTTTGCCGATTGTAGAGCAGACCCCGTTATTCAAACGCGCGATCGGCGAAGTGACCGACGTGGTTGAAAAAGAGATGTATACCTTTGAGGACCGCAACGGCGACAGCCTGACCCTGCGTCCTGAGGGGACGGCGGGTTGCGTACGCGCCGGCATCGAACATGGTCTCCTGTACAATCAGGAGCAACGCCTGTGGTATATCGGCCCGATGTTCCGCCACGAACGTCCGCAAAAAGGCCGCTACCGTCAGTTCAACCAGCTTGGCGTGGAAGTGTTTGGTCTGCAAGGACCAGATATCGATGCCGAACTGATTATGCTGACTGCCCGCTGGTGGCGTGCGCTCGGTATTTCTGAGCACGTATCCCTGGAGCTGAACTCTATCGGTTCTCTGGAAGCGCGTGCGAACTATCGCGATGCGCTGGTGGCGTTCCTGGAACAACACAAAGAGAAGCTCGACGAAGACTGTAAACGTCGTATGTACAGCAACCCGCTGCGCGTACTCGATTCCAAAAATCCTGACGTACAGGCGCTGCTGAACGATGCGCCAGCGCTGGGTGACTACCTGGATGAGGATTCCCGCGAACACTTTGCTGGCCTGTGCAAGCTGCTTGAAGCGGCGGGCATTGCTTATACCGTTAACCAGCGTCTGGTGCGCGGTCTGGACTACTACAACCGCACCGTATTTGAGTGGGTCACCACCAGCCTCGGTTCGCAGGGCACCGTCTGTGCTGGCGGTCGTTATGACGGACTGGTCGAGCAACTGGGTGGTCGCGCAGCACCGGCTGTAGGCTTCGCGATGGGCCTTGAGCGACTTGTTTTGCTGGTTCAGGCAGTTAATCCGGAATTTAAAGCCGATCCTGTTGTCGATATATACCTGGTGGCCTCAGGTGCGGATACGCAGTCTGCGGCGATGCAGCTTGCCGAACGCGTGCGCGATGCGCTGCCGGACGTAAAGCTGATGACCAACCACGGCGGCGGCAACTTTAAAAAACAGTTTGCTCGTGCCGATAAGTGGGGCGCAAGTATTGCACTGGTGCTGGGTGAGTCCGAAGTGGCCAACGGCGAAGTGGTGGTTAAAGACCTGCGCTCTGGTGAGCAAACTACGGTAACGCAGGATGGCGTTGCGGCGCACTTGCGCACTCTATTGGGCTAAGGAGAAGGACTGCGTGGAAATGTACGAGAACGAACACGACCAGGTTGATGCGGTTAAACGCTTCTTTGCTGAAAACGGCAAGGCACTGGTTGTAGGGGTTATTTTAGGTGTTGGTGCGCTGGTTGGCTGGCGTTACTGGAACAATCATCAGGCTGACTCTGCTCGCGGTTCATCCCTGAACTACGAAAACACCGTTAGCGCAATCCGTGCCGATCAGCCGCAAACGCTGACGGCTGCGGAGAAATTTGCCGCTGACAACAAAAACACCTACGGTGCGCTGGCTGCGCTGGAAGTGGCTCAGCAGTATGTTGATAAAAACGAACTGGATAAAGCCGCTGCGCAACTGTCTCAGGGGCTTGCTGCTGCCAGTGACGAAAATCTGAAAGCGGTGATCAATCTGCGCCTGGCACGTATTCAGGTTCAGCAGAAAAAAGCCGACGACGCGCTGAAAACGCTTGATACCATCAAAGGTGATGGCTTTGCCGCTATTGTCGCCGATCTTCGCGGTGAAGCACTGCTGAGTAAGGGTGATAAAGCGGGCGCGCGTAAAGCGTGGCAAGCTGGCGTGGATAGTAAAGCTTCACCTGCGCTGAGCGAAATGATGCAGATGAAAATAAATAATTTGTCCGTCTGAGAGGGACCCAATGCAATTGCGTAAATTACTTCTGCCAGGACTGCTTTCTGTTACGTTATTGAGTGGTTGTTCACTGTTCAGTGGCGAAGAAGACGTTGTCAAAATGTCCCCGCTGCCGACGGTTGAAAACCAGTTCACTCCGTCCACCGCCTGGGACACCTCCGTGGGTGATGGTATTGGCGATTTTTATTCCAACCTGCACCCGGCATTTGCTGACGGCGTGGTCTATGCGGCCGATCGCAAAGGCACCGTTAAAGCGCTGAACGCTGATGACGGAAAGGAAGTGTGGTCCATTAACCTGGCGGAAAAAGACGGCTGGTTCTCCCGTAAACCTGCGCTGCTTTCTGGCGGCCTGACCGTTGCTGGCGGTCACGTGTATGTGGGCAGCGAAAAAGCGCAGGTTTACGCGCTGAATGCCAGCGACGGTTCGGTTGCATGGCAGACCAGCGTTGCCGGTGAATCCTTGTCACGTCCGGTTGTCAGCGACGGCCTGGTGTTGATCCATACCAGCAACGGCCAGTTGCAGGCGCTGAACGAAGCCGATGGTCTGGTAAAATGGACGGTTAACCTGGATATGCCAGCGCTGTCTCTGCGTGGTGAATCTGCTCCGGCGACTGCATTTGGCGCCGCCATTGTGGGTGGTGACAACGGTCGTGTCAGCGCAGTACTGATGCAGCAGGGTCAGATGATCTGGCAGCAGCGTATTTCCCAGGCGACCGGTTCAACTGAAATCGACCGTCTGAGTGACGTGGACACCACGCCGGTCATCGTTGACGGTGTGGTTTACGCGCTGGCGTATAACGGCAACCTGACGGCGCTGGACCTGCGTAGCGGTCAGATCATGTGGAAACGTGAGCTGGGTTCCGTGAACGATTTCATTGTCGACGGCAACCGTATTTATATGGTGGATCAGAACGACCGTCTGCTGGCGCTGAGCACCGAAGGTGGCGTGACGCTGTGGACGCAGAGCGATCTGCTTCACCGTCTGCTGACCGCACCGGCACTGTATAACGGCAGCCTGGTGGTGGGCGACAGCGAAGGCTATATGCACTGGATCGATCCAGAGAATGGCCGCTTCGTGGCGCAGCAGAAAGTGGACGGCTCAGGCTTCCTGACCGACCCGGTTGTGGCTGACGGTAAACTGCTGATTCAGGCAAAAGACGGCACGCTGTACGCGATCACGCGTTAATTACACGGCGGTTGTAGTATACTAAACGGCTCCTGTTCACTCAGGAGCCGTTTTGACATTTTTAAAAACGCTGCGAAAGCGACGTTATTTTGAATTTTATGAGGCTTCAAACATGGTACCTGTGGTCGCGCTTGTCGGGCGCCCTAACGTTGGAAAATCCACTCTTTTTAACCGTTTAACACGCACCCGTGATGCGCTGGTTGCGGATTTCCCGGGGCTGACGCGTGACCGTAAGTACGGTCGTGCAGAGGTGGAAGGACGCGAGTTCATCTGTATCGATACCGGGGGTATTGACGGTACGGAAGACGGCGTAGAAACCCGCATGGCAGAGCAATCTCTGCTGGCTATCGAAGAAGCGGATGTGGTTCTGTTTATGGTGGATGCGCGCGCTGGCCTGATGCCCGCGGACTCCGCTATCGCTAAACATCTGCGTTCACGCGAAAAGCCAACCTTCCTGGTGGCGAACAAAACTGACGGTATCGATGCCGATCAGGCCGTTGCGGATTTCTGGTCTTTAGGTCTGGGTGATATTTATCCTATCGCGGCCTCGCATGGCCGTGGCGTCACCAGCCTGCTGGAAACCGTTCTGCTGCCGTGGGTTGATGAAGTAAACCCGCCGGAAGAGGTGGACGAAGACGCCGAATACTGGGCACAGTTTGAAGCCGGAGAGGAAGGCGAGGAAGAGCCGGAAGATGACTTCAACCCGCAGGATCTGCCGATTAAGCTGGCTATCGTTGGTCGCCCAAACGTAGGTAAGTCTACGCTTACTAACCGTATTCTGGGCGAAGAGCGCGTGGTGGTTTACGACATGCCAGGCACAACGCGTGACAGCATTTACATTCCAATGCAGCGCGATGAACGTGAGTACGTACTTATCGACACTGCAGGGGTGCGTAAGCGCGGGAAAATCACCGATGTAGTGGAAAAATTCTCGGTGATCAAAACCCTTCAGGCGATTGAAGACGCCAACGTGGTGCTGCTGGTTATTGACGCACGTGAAGGTATCTCCGATCAGGATCTCTCTCTGCTCGGCTTTATCCTTAATAGTGGGCGCTCACTGGTTATCGTCGTCAACAAGTGGGATGGCCTGAGCAATGAAGTACGCGAACAGGTGAAAGAGACGCTGGACTTCCGTCTGGGCTTTATCGACTTTGCCCGCGTTCACTTCATCTCTGCCCTGCACGGCAGCGGCGTAGGCAACCTGTTCGAATCCGTTCGTGAAGCCTATGACAGCTCTACCCGCCGCCAGAGCACGGCGATGCTGACCCGTATCATGAACATGGCAGCAGAAGATCACCAGCCGCCGCTGGTGCGTGGCCGTCGCGTGAAGCTGAAATATGCCCACGCCGGGGGGTATAACCCGCCTATCGTGGTGATCCACGGTAACCAGGTGAAAGACCTGCCGGACTCCTACAAACGCTACCTGATGAACTACTTCCGCAAGTCGCTGGACGTGATGGGTACGCCTATCCGTATTCAGTTCAAGGAAGGGGAAAACCCGTTTGCGAATAAACGTAATACCCTGACGCCGAACCAGATGCGTAAGCGTAAGCGTTTGATTAAGCACATTAAGAAAAGCAAATAATTCTTACCGAACTCACTAAAACCCGCGCCTGTCGCGGGTTTTTTTCGCTCATTCAAAAGGCCTGCCTTCCCTTTGTGATGTCAATCACTATTCGCTTTTAACCATGTTTATATCTAAGAAAGTAGACAATCGTCGAATTTTCATCTTAAAGTCCAGGGTTCGGTACTAGACAAAACTAGCGCCTGGTTATCAAATGGTTAACCAATATTTCGCCGCATGTAAAAAATCGATCGGATACGTAACCGTTCGGCGTACATGCTGGTGTTTACAAACACGACACATACCTTTCGGGAGAATTATGCAATCCTCTGTTAATCAAAAAGAGAGCCGAACCTTCTTCGGCCATCCTTATCCGCTCGGTTCGCTGTTCTTCACCGAGATGTGGGAGCGTTTCTCGTTTTACGGTATTCGCCCGCTATTGATCCTGTTTATGGCCGCCACCGTGTACGACGGGGGGATGGGCCTGGCGCGTGAAAACGCCTCGGCGATTGTCGGCATCTTCGCGGGCACCATGTACCTCGCCGCACTGCCGGGCGGCTGGCTGGCGGATAACTGGCTCGGCCAGCAGCGGGCCGTCTGGTACGGTTCGATTTTGATTGCGCTTGGGCACCTGTCGATTGCCCTGTCGGCCATTCTGGGCGACAACCTGTTCTTCATCGGCCTGATGTTCATCGTGCTCGGCTCCGGCCTGTTCAAGACCTGTATCTCGGTCATGGTCGGTACCCTCTACAAAAAGGGCGATGCGCGTCGTGACGGCGGTTTCTCGCTGTTCTATATGGGCATCAACATGGGCTCGTTCATTGCCCCTCTGATTTCCGGCTGGCTGATTAAAACCCACGGCTGGCACTGGGGCTTTGGTATCGGCGGTATCGGGATGCTGGTCGCCCTGATTATCTTCCGCGTGTTTGCCGTTCCGGCCATGAAGCGCTACGACAGCGAAGTCGGTCTGGACTCCACCTGGAACAGTCCAGTAGTGAAACGTAACGGCGTGGGTGCCTGGCTGCTGGCGCTGGCTGTGGGTGTTGCAATCATCGTCACGTTGATTGCCCAGGGCGTGATTGTGTTTAATCCGGTCGCGGTGGCCAGCGTGCTGGTATATGTGATTGCCGCCTCCGTCGCGCTCTACTTCATCTACCTGTTCATCTTCGCCGGGCTGAATCGCAAAGAGCGCGCAAGGCTGCTGGTATGCTTTATTCTGCTGGTCTCCGCCGCGTTCTTCTGGTCCGCGTTCGAGCAGAAGCCAACCTCCTTCAACCTGTTCGCCAACGACTACACTAACCGCATGATCGGTGATTTTGAGATCCCGGCGGTGTGGTTCCAGTCGATTAATGCCCTGTTCATCATTCTGCTGGCACCGGTATTTAGCTGGGCATGGCCGAAGCTGGCGAGCAATAATATTCGCCCGAGCAGTATCACCAAGTTCGTGATCGGTATTTTGTGCGCGGCGGCGGGCTTCGGCCTGATGATGCTGGCGGCACAGAACGTGCTGAGCAATGGTGGAGCAGGGGTTTCTCCGTTCTGGCTGGTGGGCAGTATCCTGATGCTGACGCTCGGGGAACTGTGCCTGAGTCCGATTGGTCTGGCAACCATGACCCTGCTGGCGCCGGAAAGAATGCGCGGTCAGATGATGGGCCTGTGGTTCTGCGCCAGTGCGCTGGGTAACCTGGCTGCGGGCCTGATTGGTGGTCACGTGAAGGCCGACCAGCTGGATATGCTGCCAGACCTCTTTGCCCGTTGCTCCATCGCGCTGTTGATTTGTGCTGCGGTGCTGATCGTCCTCATTGTTCCGGTGCGTCGCATGCTGGAAAATGTGCAGACAAAACCGGCTACCGAAGCCTGATACTATTCAGCCTGCCGGGGCAGTTATCCAGCCCCGGCCCACCTCAACAGGAGAGAGCATGTCGATAACCTGTCCGGATTGCCACGCAGCGCTCGAGCCGCAAAACGGTATCGCGCACTGCGACAGCTGCAATAACGATATTCCCCTCGAAGCGCGCTGCCCTGATTGCCATCAACCGCTTCAGGTACTCAAGGCCTGCGGTGCGGTGGATTACTTTTGCCAGAACGGCCACGGTCTTATCTCTAAAAAACGCGTGGAGTTTGTTCGGGCTGAAGGTTAATCGCACACGCAGCCTTCACCTTTCTGCCACAGTTCCACCAGCGACTCGGGTGCTTCCTGCTCGGGTACCAGCACGATGATATCGGCGTAGTGCGCCTGATTTTGGCCGGTCCAGATAATCTGGATGCGGAAATAGCGCTGGTCACCTCTGCCGGGGGAAGAGGCTTGCCCGGGCGGCTGGCCGCGCGGGAAAGCCTGCTCCAGAATGCTCACCAGGCGCTGGCGCTGGGCCTCATTAAGCGAGGAGAGCGCAATGGTGCGCTGGCCGCTCAGCTTAGGGATAAAAGCGACACCGCCTTCCCGGGCCAGCTCAACCACGGCGTCATCCGTCAGTTCCGGAACCTGCATTTACAGCACTCCTACCTGTTCCCAGGCTTGTTTTATAGCCGCCCCAACGTCGCTACCAGAGCGTTTCTCGCCGTGCGCTATCGTCAGTTTTGCAAAGGCATCAAAATCCGCATCCTGCGCCAGGTTGCGATCGCAAACCGTGTCGTACCAGGCATAACCCGCTTTTTCCCAGGCGTAGCCACCGATCGCCGTTGCGGCCAGGTAAAACGCGCGGTTGGGGATACCGGAGTTAAGGTGTACGCCGCCGTTATCCTCGCGCGTTTTGATGAAATCTTTCATATGCCCGGGCTGCGGATCTTTACCGAGCAGCGGATCGTTATAGGCCGTGCCGGGTTCAGACATGGAGCGAAGCCCTTTCCCGTTCATGCCCTCCGCCAGCAGCCCTTCACCAATCAGCCAGTCTGCCCGTTCGGCGGTTTGCTTAAGATGGTATTGCTTCACCAGCGAACCGAACACGTCGGATAACGACTCATTCAGCGCGCCCGATTGTTCAAAGTAGATGAGTCCGGCTTCGGTCTCCGTCACGCCGTGGCTAAGCTCATGCGCTACCACGTCGATGGCAATGGTAAAGCGGTTGAAGATTTCCCCGTCGCCATCGCCAAAGACCATCTGCTGGCCGTTCCAGAAGGCGTTTTGATACTCACGGCCATAGTGCACGGTGCCGGTGAGGATCAGCCCTTTGTTATCGAGCGAATCGCGCTGATATTCTTTCCAGAAGAAATCATGGGTAATACCCAGATAATCGTACGCTTCATCCACCGCCACATCTCCGTTGGAGGGCTGGCCTTCATAGCGTACCTGGGTACCCGGCAGCTCCTGGGTCTGTTTCGCATCGTAGATGTCACGCTCAAGCTGACCGGCTTTATTCACATGCGGCGCGGCGGGTTTGCCCGGCATATGGGCCATCAGCGTTTGGACGTGGGTTAAGGTCTGACGGGCGCAGCGCTGCTGCGGCTCAGAACCGCTTTCGATAATACGGCGAAGAATATACGGAGGGATGACGCTATGTAGATGGGGCATGCTGCTCTCCTTATTAAAAAAGGCAATAGCAGCAGTATAGTTTGTAACCGGCGAAGATTTATCCGCTTTTACGCTGACGCGTTTTTTTCACCGGTTTGATCTCTTTCACTTCACTCTCGACCCAGCCGTCAGAAAGCCGGGTGGTGAGCACATCCCCTGCTTTAACCTGCTTCGTCTGCTTCAGCACTTTGCCGTCCGTCGCGGTGGTCACGCTATAGCCGCGGGCCAGCGTGGAGAGTGGGCTGACGGCTTCCAGATGGGTGACCGCATTGCCAAAACGCTCGCGGGTGGCGCTCAGGCGTGAGCGGATATTTTCCGCGAGGCGGAACTCAAGCTGCTGGATCCGCGTTTGTGCGCGATAAATCTTTGGCTGCGGATTCTGCTGGTTCAGACGCTGAGTCGTGCGCTGCTGGCGCGATATCGCTTTCTTAAGCTGGTTATCCAGCGCGAAGTTCATCCGCTGACGCAGACGCTCCAGTACGGTTTGCTGACGCGCCAGACGCAATTGCGGATGCTGCTGTTGCAGACGATGATGAAGCTGGGTAAAGCGGCGGGTACGGTTGGCGAGGAAGTAGTCCATCGCCATCTCCAGGCGCTGCTGCCCGTTCTGGATCTGGCGCAGCAGCTCCTGCTGATTACGGCTGACCACCTCTGCCGCCGCGGACGGCGTGGGCGCGCGTAAATCCGCGACAAAATCGGCTATCGTCACATCCGTTTCATGGCCGACGGCGCTCACCACAGGGATAAGGCTGGCAAAGATTGCCCGCGCCACGCGCTCGTCGTTAAAGCTCCACAGGTCTTCCAGCGAGCCGCCGCCGCGCCCGACGATCAGGACATCGCACTCCTGACGCGCATTCGCCAGCTCAATCGCGCGCACGATCTGCCCCGGCGCATCGTCACCCTGAACGGCAGTTGGGTAGATAATGACGGGCAGGGAAGGGTCACGGCGCTTCAGGACGTGCAAAATATCGTGCAGCGCCGCGCCGGTTTTCGAGGTGATAACTCCAACACAGTGGGCAGGTGAGGGCAGGGGCTTTTTAAACTGCTGGTCAAACAATCCCTCAGCCGAAAGCATGGCTTTTAACTGCTCGTACTTCTGCTGCAACAAGCCTTCACCAGCGGGCTGCATGCTCTCGACGATAATCTGATAATCGCCGCGCGGCTCATACAGGGTAATGTTGGCGCGAACCAGAACCTGCTGGCCATGCTGAGGGCGGAACGTCACGCGACGATTGCTGTTGCGGAACATCGCGCAGCGCACCTGAGCGGTGTCGTCTTTTAGCGTAAAGTACCAGTGACCGGAAGCAGGCTGCGTGAAGTTAGAGATTTCACCGCTGATCCAGACCTGTCCCATTTCCTGCTCAAGCAGCAAACGCACCGTCTGATTAAGGCGGCTGACAGTATAAATTGAGGGGGATTGAGAGGATAACATGTGAGCGGGATCAAATTCTAAATCAGCAAGTTATTCAGTCGATAGTAACCTGCTGAGAGGCGATCGCAAGCATTTTTTTCAAAAAAGTGTAGATGCAATCGGTTACGCTCTGTATAATGCCACGGCAATATTTAACCACCCAGGTCAGAGATATTGCCCATGCTACGTATCGCTAAAGAAGCACTGACGTTTGACGACGTCCTCCTCGTTCCCGCTCATTCCACCGTTCTGCCGAATACTGCCGACCTCAGCACGCAGTTGACGAAAACCATTCGTCTGAACATTCCTATGCTCTCCGCAGCAATGGACACCGTGACTGAAGCGCGTCTGGCTATCGCTTTGGCACAGGAAGGCGGCATTGGCTTTATCCACAAAAACATGTCTATCGAGCGTCAGGCGGAAGAAGTTCGCCGCGTGAAGAAACATGAATCCGGTATCGTGTCCGATCCTCAGACCGTTCTGCCAACCACCACCCTGCACGAAGTGAAAGCGCTAACCGAGCGTAACGGCTTTGCAGGTTACCCGGTTGTGACCGAAGACAACGAGCTGGTGGGCATCATCACCGGTCGTGATGTGCGTTTCGTGACTGACCTGAACCAGCCTGTCAGCGTCTATATGACACCAAAAGAGCGCCTGGTGACCGTTCGCGAAGGCGAAACCCGCGACGTGGTGCTGGCGAAAATGCACGAAAAACGCGTTGAGAAAGCGCTGGTTGTGGATGCGAACTTCCACCTGCGTGGCATGATCACCGTTAAAGATTTCCAGAAAGCAGAACGTAAACCGAACGCCTGTAAAGACGAGCATGGCCGTCTGCGCGTCGGCGCTGCGGTTGGCGCGGGCGCAGGTAACGAAGAGCGCGTTGACGCGCTGGTTGCCGCGGGCGTTGACGTGCTGCTGATTGACTCCTCACACGGCCACTCCGAAGGCGTTCTGCAACGTATTCGTGAAACCCGTGCTAAATACCCGGATCTCCAGATCATCGGCGGTAACGTGGCTACGGGCGCAGGTGCTCGCGCACTGGCGGAAGCCGGTTGCAGCGCGGTGAAAGTGGGTATCGGCCCTGGCTCTATCTGTACTACCCGTATCGTCACCGGCGTGGGCGTTCCGCAGATCACCGCGGTGTCTGACGCGGTTGAAGCGCTGGAAGGCACCGGTATTCCGGTTATCGCGGACGGCGGTATCCGCTTCTCTGGCGACATCGCCAAAGCGATCGCCGCAGGTGCCGCAGCCGTGATGGTGGGCTCCATGCTGGCCGGTACCGAAGAATCCCCGGGCGAAATCGAACTCTACCAGGGCCGCTCTTACAAATCCTACCGCGGTATGGGCTCCCTGGGCGCGATGTCCAAAGGTTCCTCCGACCGTTACTTCCAGACCGATAACGCCGCTGACAAACTGGTACCGGAAGGCATCGAAGGCCGCGTGGCCTATAAAGGCCGTCTGAAAGAGATCATCCACCAGCAGATGGGCGGCCTGCGTTCCTGTATGGGGCTGACCGGCTGTGGTACCATTGACCTGCTGCGTACCAAAGCGGAATTCGTACGCATCAGCGGTGCGGGTATCCAGGAGAGCCACGTGCACGACGTGACGATCACCAAAGAGTCCCCGAACTACCGTCTGGGATCATGATTTTCTTCGCCCGACCTCGTGTCGGGCGATTTATTTAATCTGTTTCACTTGCCTCGGAATTAGCGTCAATGACGGAAAACATTCATAAACATCGCATCCTCATCCTCGATTTTGGTTCTCAGTACACTCAACTGGTGGCGCGTCGCGTGCGTGAGCTGGGCGTATACTGTGAGCTGTGGGCGTGGGATGTCACGGAAGCACAGATTCGCGAGTTCAATCCAAGCGGCATCATCCTGTCCGGCGGCCCGGAGAGCACCACCGAAGAGAACAGCCCGCGCGCGCCGCAGTACGTATTCGAAGCGGGCGTACCGGTGTTCGGCGTGTGCTACGGCATGCAGACTATGGCGATGCAGCTGGGCGGCCACGTAGAAGGCTCTAACGAGCGTGAGTTCGGCTACGCGCAGGTAGAAGTCGTCACCGACAGCGCGCTGGTGCGCGGTATCGAAGACTCCCTGACCGCAGACGGCAAACCGCTGCTGGACGTGTGGATGAGCCACGGCGACAAAGTCACCGCTATCCCGTCGGACTTCGTGACCGTAGCCAGCACCGAAAGCTGCCCGTTCGCGATTATGGCGAACGAAGAAAAACGCTTCTACGGCGTGCAGTTCCACCCGGAAGTGACTCACACCCGTCAGGGTATGCGCATGCTGGAGCGCTTCGTGCGTGATATCTGCCAGTGTGAAGCCCTGTGGACCCCGGCAAAAATCATCGACGACGCCGTGGAGCGTATCCGCCAGCAGGTTGGTGATGACAAAGTGATCCTCGGCCTCTCCGGCGGCGTGGACTCCTCCGTGACCGCGATGCTGCTGCACCGCGCCATCGGCAATAACCTGACCTGCGTCTTCGTGGACAACGGCCTGCTGCGTCTGAACGAAGCCCAGCAGGTCATGGACATGTTCGGCGACCACTTCGGTCTGAACATCGTTCACGTGGAAGGCGAACAGCGCTTCCTGGACGCGCTGAAAGGCGAGAACGATCCGGAAGCGAAACGTAAAATCATCGGCCGCGTATTCGTGGAAGTGTTCGACGAAGAAGCGCTGAAGCTGGAAGACGTGAAATGGCTGGCGCAGGGCACTATCTACCCTGACGTGATCGAATCCGCCGCCTCCGCAACCGGTAAAGCACACGTCATCAAATCTCACCACAACGTGGGCGGCCTGCCGAAAGAGATGAAGATGGGCCTGGTTGAGCCGCTGCGCGAGCTGTTCAAAGACGAAGTGCGCAAGATTGGTCTGGAACTGGGTCTGCCGTACGACATGCTCTACCGTCACCCGTTCCCGGGCCCGGGCCTCGGCGTACGCGTGCTGGGCGAAGTGAAGAAAGAGTACTGCGACCTGCTGCGTCGCGCGGACGCGATCTTCATTGAAGAGCTGCACAAGGCTGACCTGTACAACAAGGTTAGCCAGGCGTTCACCGTGTTCCTGCCGGTTCGCTCCGTCGGCGTGATGGGCGATGGCCGCAAGTACGACTGGGTTGTCTCCCTGCGTGCTGTGGAAACCATCGACTTCATGACCGCGCACTGGGCGCACCTGCCGTATGACTTCTTAGGCCGCGTGTCTAACCGCATCATCAACGAAGTGAACGGCATTTCCCGCGTGGTGTATGACATCAGCGGCAAGCCACCGGCGACGATCGAGTGGGAGTAAGCCCATAACCTTTCCTGCGAAGTTATAAGCAGGTAAGACTGATAAAACCCTCTGTTTACAGAGGGTTTTTCTTTTGTAACTGATATCCGAACGGGACGTGAATTACTGGCTCATCTGCCGGGATCCACGGCAGCCGATACTGCGTCGCCATGCCCCTGGCGCCTGACCATACTGACGCTTAAAGCTGCGGTTGAATGACTGCTGAGAGTCAAAGCCCAGCGCGATCGCCACGTTCAGAATCGGTTCATCGCTTTGGGCTAAGCGCTCAACTGATTTTTGCAGCTTTTGCGCGCGAATATATTCGGCGAGAGGGGAGCCGGTATGTTCTTTGAAGATCCGCTGGAGATGCCATTTCGAATAGCCGGCTCGCCTGGAGACGGTTTCAATGTCCAGGCGGCTATCAAGGTTGTTGTCGATCCAGTCGAGCAAATCGTGAATGAATGCACTCGTGTTCATCTTGCTTCCCCCTACGCCACGCATTAAAAGCATCTTTGTTTGTTGCACTTAAAGGTGGCCCGTTTTGATATTAATTGCAAGTTTTATTGTTACATTTAAATCCCTTCTCAAAACCCGTGATTTACCTTCGCCGCAAATAGCACATAAAGTGCAACAATTATTCTTGCACTTAATTAAGCGCCTTCCTACAATCGCCGCGATAGTGTATTCGCAACTGTTACAGTTTTGTGGCGATGAACGACACAAATGGCCTTAAGCCAGACCGGACAAAGGAAGTGGCGCGGCGCCTCCCGCTGCGTCTTGCCCGGCGGCTACAATAACCGGAATAAAAATAATGAGCCTGCAAAAAACCTGGGGTTACTTTCATCTGAGCGCGACGGGGGTGGTTTTACTCTCCGCGCTTCTCGTCGGGTGCGATGACAGCGTCGCGCAAAATGCCGCACCGCAAGCGCCCGTCGTCAGCGCAGCTGACGTGGTGGTGAAATCCATTAGCCAGTGGGACAGCTTTAACGGTCGCATTGAAGCGGTGGAAAGCGTTCAGCTGCGCCCACGCGTCTCCGGCTACATTGATAAAGTGAATTACACCGATGGCCAGGAGGTGAAAAAGGGCGAGGTGTTGTTCACGATTGATGACCGAACCTATCGCGCGGCGCTGGAACAGGCGCAGGCGAACCTGGCGAGAGCCAAAACGCAGGCCAGCCTGGCGCGAAGCGAGGCTAACCGTACCGATAAATTAGTCAATACCAACGTGGTATCCCGTGAAGAGTGGGAGCAGCGCCGTTCCGCTGCTACCCAGGCACAGGCCGATATTCGCGCGGCGCAGGCGGCGGTTGATGCCGCGCAGCTCAACCTCGACTTCACCAAAGTGACCGCGCCTATCGACGGTCGCGCCAGCCGGGCGCTGATCACTAGCGGTAACCTGGTGACTGCGGGTGACAGCGCCAGCGTGCTCACCACCCTGGTCTCACAGAAGACGGTTTACGTCTACTTCGATGTGGACGAGTCCACCTATCTTCACTATCAGAACCTGGCCCGCAGCGGGCAGGGGGCGTCCAGTCACCACACGGCGCTGCCGGTGGAGATTGGTCTGACGGGTGAGGAGGGCTATCCCCATCAGGGCAAAGTGGATTTCCTGGATAACCAGCTCACGCCGAGTACCGGTACAATCCGCATGCGTGCGCTGCTGGACAACTCACAGCGTCAGTTCACGCCGGGACTCTTCGCACGCGTGCGCCTGCCGGGCAGTGCGGAATTTAAAGCCACGCTTGTTGACGATAAGGCGGTGCTGACCGATCAGGATCGTAAGTATGTTTATGTCGTTGATAAAGACGGGAAAGCGCAGCGCCGCGATATTACGCCGGGGCGTCTGGCCGACGGTTTACGTATCGTACAGCAGGGGCTGAAACCCGGGGATAAAGTCATCGTCGATGGTTTACAAAAAGTGTTTATGCCGGGTATGCCGGTTAACGCGAAAACCGTTGCCATGACCGCCAGCGCCGCCCTCAACTGATCCCTTACCTGAGAATCCAATCCATGGACTTTTCCCGTTTTTTCATCGACAGGCCGATTTTTGCCGCCGTACTGTCGATTCTGATTTTTATCACAGGATTAATCGCCATCCCGCTGCTGCCGGTGAGCGAATATCCTGATGTCGTGCCGCCAAGCGTGCAGGTGCGCGCCGAGTACCCGGGCGCCAACCCGAAAGTGATTGCCGAAACCGTGGCGACGCCGCTGGAAGAGGCGATCAACGGCGTTGAAAACATGATGTACATGAAATCCGTCGCGGGCTCCGATGGCGTGCTGGTGACTACCGTCACCTTCCGTCCGGGTACCGACCCGGATCAGGCGCAGGTACAGGTGCAAAACCGCGTTGCACAGGCCGAGGCGCGTCTGCCGGAAGACGTTCGGCGTCTGGGCATCACGACTCAGAAACAGTCGCCAACGCTGACGCTGGTGGTGCATCTCTTTTCGCCTGGCGGTAAGTACGATTCACTGTATATGCGTAACTACGCCACGCTGAAGGTGAAGGACGAGCTGGCGCGTCTGCCCGGCGTGGGTCAGATCCAGATTTTCGGCTCGGGTGAATACGCGATGCGCGTCTGGCTGGATCCAAACAAGGTGGCGGCGCGCGGACTGACGGCCTCGGACGTGGTGACGGCGATGCAGGAGCAAAACGTACAGGTATCCGCCGGGCAGCTTGGCGCCGAGCCGCTGCCGAAAGAGAGCGATTTCCTGATCTCCATTAACGCCCAGGGCCGTCTGCATACCGAAGAAGAGTTTGGCAATATTGTCCTGAAAACAACGCAGGACGGTACGGTCGTCCGCCTGCGCGACGTGGCGCGTATCGAGATGGGTTCCGGCAGCTATGCGCTGCGCTCCCAGCTGAACAATAAAGACGCGGTCGGGATTGGTATCTTCCAGTCGCCGGGGGCAAACGCCATCGATCTGTCTAACGCGGTGCGCGCCAAAATGGACGAACTGTCCACGCGATTCCCGGACGATATGAAGTGGGCGGCACCTTACGACCCAACGGTATTTGTGCGCGACTCGATCCGTGCGGTTGTACAAACGCTGCTGGAAGCGGTGGTGCTGGTCGTGCTGGTGGTGATCCTGTTCCTGCAAACCTGGCGCGCGTCGATCATCCCGCTGATCGCGGTGCCGGTATCGGTCGTGGGTACCTTCAGCATTCTTTACCTGCTGGGCTTCTCGCTGAATACCCTGAGCCTGTTCGGGCTGGTGCTGGCCATCGGTATCGTGGTGGATGATGCCATCGTGGTGGTGGAGAACGTCGAGCGAAATATCGAAGAGGGGCTCGCCCCCCTTGCGGCGGCGCATCAGGCGATGCGTGAAGTGTCCGGGCCGATTATCGCCATTGCGCTGGTGCTGTGTGCAGTGTTTGTGCCGATGGCGTTCCTCTCTGGCGTGACCGGCCAGTTCTACAAACAGTTTGCGGTAACGATAGCTATTTCCACGGTGATCTCCGCGATCAACTCGCTGACGCTTTCTCCGGCGCTGGCCGCGCTGCTGTTGAAGCCGCATGGTGCCCCGAAAGATTTCCCGACCCGGCTTATCGATCGTCTGTTCGGCTGGATTTTCCGTCCGTTTAACCGCTTTTTCCATCGCAGCTCGACCGGCTATCAGGGACTGGTAGGGAAAACGCTTGGCCGACGCGGTGCAGTGTTTGCGGTTTATTTGCTGCTGCTTTGTGCCGCGGGTGTGATGTTTAAAGTCGTACCCGGCGGGTTTATTCCGACGCAGGATAAGCTGTACCTGATCGGCGGCGTGAAAATGCCGGAAGGCTCGTCGCTGGCGCGTACCGATGCGGTGATCCGCAAAATGAGCGAAATCGGGATGAATACCGAAGGCGTGGATTACGCGGTCGCGTTTCCTGGCCTGAACGCGCTCCAGTTCACCAATACGCCGAACACCGGGACGGTCTTCTTTGGCCTGAAGCCGTTCGACCAGCGTAAACATACTGCGGCGGAAATTAACGCGGAGATCAATGCGAAAATCGCGCAAATCCAGCAGGGCTTTGGCTTCTCGATTCTGCCGCCGCCGATTTTAGGGCTGGGTCAAGGGTCCGGTTATTCCCTGTATATTCAGGATCGTGCTGGTCTGGGCTATGGCGCGCTGCAAAACGCGGTGAACACCATGTCCGGGGCGATTATGCAGACGCCGGGTATGCATTTCCCCATCTCAACCTACCAGGCTAACGTTCCGCAGCTGGATGTGCAGGTTGACCGTGATAAAGCGAAAGCGCAGGGCGTATCGCTTACCGATCTTTTCGGCACGCTGCAAACCTATCTGGGCTCGTCATATGTAAACGACTTTAACCAGTTTGGACGGACCTGGCGCGTAATGGCACAGGCCGACGGGCAGTTCCGCGACAGCGTGGAAGATATCGCGAATTTACGCACACGCAATGACCAGGGCGAAATGGTGCCGATTGGCAGTATGGTGAAAATCACGACCACCTACGGGCCGGACCCGGTGATCCGCTACAATGGTTACCCGGCGGCGGATCTTATTGGTGATGCTGACCCGCGCGTGCTCTCTTCCGCGCAGGCGATGACGCAGCTGGACGCCATGTCTAAGCAGATCCTGCCGAACGGGATGAATATTGAATGGACGGACCTGAGTTTCCAGCAGGCCACCCAGGGCAATACGGCGCTGATCGTCTTCCCGGTCGCGGTGCTGCTGGCGTTCCTGGTGCTGGCGGCGCTGTATGAAAGCTGGACGCTGCCGCTGGCGGTGATCCTTATCGTGCCGATGACGATGCTCTCCGCGCTGTTCGGCGTCTGGCTGACCGGGGGCGATAACAACGTCTTCGTGCAGGTGGGGCTGGTCGTGCTGATGGGGCTGGCCTGTAAAAACGCGATACTTATCGTGGAGTTTGCCCGCGAGCTGGAAATTCAGGGCAAAGGCATCATGGAGGCTGCGCTGGAGGCGTGCCGCCTGCGTTTACGCCCGATTGTAATGACCTCTATCGCCTTTATTGCCGGGACCATTCCACTGATCCTAGGTCACGGGGCAGGGGCAGAAGTCCGCGGCGTCACCGGGATCACCGTCTTCTCCGGGATGCTGGGCGTGACGCTGTTTGGTCTGTTCCTGACGCCGGTCTTTTACGTGACGCTGCGTAAATTCGTGACGCGCGGCAAAGCGGAAAGAGAGGTGTTGCCTGCGTAGGACGTAGCAGATAACAAAAAGCCGCCTTCATTGTGAAGGCGGCTTTTTTTTCGCAATCCGTCAGGATTAAGGCGCTTTTTTATGCTGCGTACAGAGTTCCGGCACCGGATCGCACCCGCTGGTATCGGCTTTTTTCACCTCTTCCAGCGCGCTGGCGACGGTATGGCGCGCTAAAACCGCTAACGAAGCCTGCTCCGCTTCATCAGCGATTGATTTGAAGTACCAGCAGGCGTTGGCGCTGACCACACAGCGGGCCGGGACGTCAGGACGGGACGCCCACAGCTTTTTATCTTCAGTGACGGAAAGGTAGATATCACGCAGGGTGATCTCTTCAGCCGGGCGGCCAAGGTGAATAGAGCCGTTGCGGCCAAGCGTGGAGACGATAATGCCGTCGCGGGCGAGAGGAACCATTAATTTGCGGATAAAGCTCGGATTCGCTTCCAGGCCGTAAGCCAGGATTGCACTCGTCGAACGTTCACCCGATTGCTCCGCCATCGCTACGCTGAGAACCATCTGCAAAGCTGTCGGGAAGCGGTAATCTAACATTTTTCTGTCCTGGGTTGCGGTGAATCTTGTTCTTTTTGGCACCGCAGAGGTGAATAATTAGTAAGTAACAATATAACAAATACGGTAATTTTATTGAAGCAATCTGCGGCATACGTGAAGTAACGCTGCGCTGACACATGTCAGGACGTGTAGCGCCGGGTTTACGTTCATGCGAGCGACGGATTCGGGAAATCAACGGTCACCATAAGACCACCTTCGGCTGACGTACTCAGATTGACCCTGCCGTTGTGTTGCTGCGTAACGGCTTTGACGATGGCAAGCCCCAGTCCACTCCCGCTTTGGGTCTGATTAGGATCGCGGAAAAATCTGTCGAACACGCGCTCCCGCAGTTCAACCGGGATACCGGGGCCCGCGTCTGAGACGCGCAGCTGAGCGGACGTATCACGCGATTGCAGTTGTACCTCAATGCGTCCACCCTCAGGGCTGTACTTCACGGCATTCTCAATTAAATTGTCGATCAGCGACACCAGACGTTCCCGAATGCCTGCGACATGGATTTCATCGTCGGCGAAGAATTCAAACTCAATCCCGCGTGCCGATGCCAGCGGCTCCAGTGCGGCCATTCGCTCCTGAATAAGCGTTGTCAGCGGCACAGGCTCCATTACCGTGTCGATGTGCGCTTCGCTGTGCTTCATCAGCAGAAGCTGATTGACGAGACGAGCAGCACGGCTATTGCTGCGAACAATGCCTGCAAGCAGCTCCTGCTGGCTTTCGCTGATGACCGAGGACTGAAGCGCCTCGACGTTGATTCGCATCGCGGCCAGCGGCGTACGCAGCTCGTGCGCGGCATCGGCAATAAACACCCTTTCCCTTTCGGCGCTTTCCCGCACCCTGGCGAGAAAGTCATTAATCGCGTCCACCGTCTGGCGCAGCTCCCTGTGCCTGGGAACGGCTTTTAAGGGAGAGAGAGCGTCTGGCGTGCGCAATGAAATTTCATTCACTACCCTGTTCCAGGGGCGCATCGCGATGCGGATTGACAGCCACGCGGGAAACAGAAGAAAAGGGATGCATACCAGCAGCGGCATGACGTAATAGCCGCGCGAGTTCAGGTAGATAAAGAAATTCCAGCTGCCGGCCGGGGTGAAAAGGGTGACCTCCACGTCGGAGCGCGCAGATTTGAGCGTGCGGCTCGTCCAGGTGTGGTCTCCAGTCCGGACGCGCTGCATTTCCCCCAGGCGGCTATTTTTCACCTCCGTTGGCGCGCCACGCGAAGAAAAAATAATCTCATTATGCTTGCGAACGATCAGGTTGATAGCGAGCTCCGGATCTTCACCGCCGCCATAACCCTCCCGCAGCGCCTTGCTGAACGCGGCCAGCACCTCATTACGCGCCTGCGGCCTATCCTCCATGCTCTCAACAAGGGAAAAAAGGGTTTCGTAAGTCTCACTGCCCGTGAGTATTGGAGGGCTGCGCAGGTCCTCCAGCAAAATGAAGGTTAAAAAGAAACACCAGAGCAACGTAAGCAGCAGCATCTGGGCGACCAGCATTCGCCTGACCAGCGTAGGGAGCCTGAGGCGGTACCAAAAATTACGCATCAACCTGCCGCCTTCTGAACCGGTACGGTATCAATGACGTACCCTACGCCCCGCACCGTTCGCACAAAGCCATCGCCAATTTTTCGCCGCAGGTTACCCATATGCACGTCGAGCGCGTTGCTGAGATTTTCTTTCGTGCCGAATATCCTCTCTTCCAGATACCGCCGCGTAAGCACGCGATCGGCGCGCAGCATTAACGTTTCAAGCAGCGCATATTCGCTTGCCGTCAGCTCAACGTGGCGTGCGCTCACCGTTACGCGACGCGTCGGAATATGAAGCGACAAACCGCGAATTTCTATTGCCTCATTTTCAAAACCGTAACTGCGTCGCGCAAGGGCTCTCACGCGTGCCAGCAGCTCGGCGAGAACAAAAGGTTTGACCAGATAGTCGTCCGCGCCCGCGTCCAGCCCGCACAGGCGGTCCTGCAGCGTGCCTCGCGCCGTCAGGATAATGACGGGGATCCCCCGGAGCTGCTGACGCAGACGCGTCATCAGGCTCATGCCATCGCCATCGGGCAGCCCCAGGTCGAGCAGGATAAGCTCCGGCACGCAGAGCTCAAGCTGATGCAGCGCATCCTCTTTCCGGCGTACCCATATGACATCAAATCCTTGATCTGCAAGGGCGAAACGTACGCCGTTGCCGAGATCCAGGTCGTCTTCAATTAGTAGAATTTTCACAAAGGTAACGGTATCAGCAGTGGATGAAGAACAGCTTAAGAAAAAAACGGTATCAGGAAATCATTCAGCTTTACATAACCAGCACGTGCTTCAGCGTTTCTTCATTTTCGGCTCATAAGAACCTTAGGGAGGGTATTCAGAATGAGCGCGCTGGCGTTTAACACCGCCTGAATCGTAACCATCTGAATCCAAAAGGGCTTCTTTAATGAGAAACTGCAAACTGCGTCACAGGTTCCCCCGTTCACTCATCGGTCGCAGCGTGAAAAGCATCCTGTCGGGGGCCGTCCTGGCGTTACTGGCTACCCCAGCGCTGGCGGCCGGGCAGCGCCAGGGCAACGTGTTAACCCTGGGGGGCGGCGTGGATGTTGCGCCACGCTATTCCGGTTCGGATAAGAGCCGCGTTACTGCGGCTCAGGTGGTTGATTACGCGATGGCAAATGGACTCTTTATCAGTACCACCCGCGGGCTCGGCTACGGCAACCGCGTTGGCAACCTGGATTACAGCGCTGCGCTGAGCTATCGCGCAGGACGTAAGGATCGCGACGTAAGCAGCGATTCAATCGCCTCCGGCAGCGACTACCTGCGGGGGATGGGTGACATCAAAGGCTCGGCCGTCGTTGTGCCGGGGCTGGGGTACAGGATAACTGACTGGCTTAACGTGCAGCTGCAGGCTGAGGTCCCGGTTTCGGAAAGAGACAACGGTGAGGCTGTGCACTTCGGCATTGCCAGCCCGCTCTACATCTCTCCTGAAAACTCGGTGACGCTGGCGCTGACCGGCAGCTGGGGATCCAGCAAGTACATGCAAACGTACTACGGGGTCAGCGCCGCCCAGTCGGCCGCATCGGGATTTGCCCGACATGATGCCGGATCGGGCATATACGCCTATTCACTGAACCTGGACTGGACCCATAAGCTCACCTCCCGCTGGAGCCTGCTTGCCGCAGCTGGCGTTACGCAGCTGACGGGAGAGGCGGGCGATAGCCCCATTGTTCAGCGAAAAACGTCTCCTGTGGGAAGTTTGAAGGTGACGTATAGCTTCTGATGGTTCAGTCAGGGCGAAGGCGCGTTTGTGACAAAACCGCACATAACCCCGTTACAGGAGCCGGAAGTACATAAAGCCCGTAGGATGGCGTGGCCCGAAGTCGGACCGTTCATCATGCGGGCTTTTTTTATCACTGTTGACCCGATAACGCCTGTTCAATCGTACGGGTAACAACGTCCGGCTGGCTGACCATCGATACATGGCTTGCCGCAACCTCCGTGGTGTTGGCGTTGATTTTCTTCGCCATTGCGCGCTCAAGCTCAGGATTGATCATCCGGTCATTTTTGCTGACCACATACCAGCTCGGTTTGTCATGCCAGGCGGCATGCGCGACTTTCTCCCCAAACGCATTGGCCTTAATGGGGCTCTGCGTCGCGGCAATCACGCTGCGCTCAACGTCCTTCACGTCAGGGGCAAAATTCTCGCTGACCGCTTTTGTCGGCAGATATAAATACCCCTCTGCCGTTTTAGCGAGGCTGGCGCTCCCTGGCGGAGCAGGGAAGCTATTTGCCAGTTCTGCCGTCGACTGGCCGGAATCCGGCGCAAAAGCGGCAACGTAAACCAGTGACTTCAGCGGGCATTGTTTCCCGCCTCGCTGATTACCGTCCCGCCCCAGGAGTGACCGACCAGCACCACATCCCCATGAGCCCGGGCAATAGCACGCTGCGTGGCGGCGACATCATCTTTCAGAGACGTGAGCGGAAGTTGTACCGCAATGACCTCGGTATGGTGTTTTTGCAGCCGGGTGATCACCTTATTCCAGCTGCTCCCGTCGGCAAACGCCCCGTGCACCAGCACCACGCTGGCTTTCGTCTCTGCCAGCGCGCTGGTGGAAACCGCCAGCAGCGCCGCTGTTAATACAGACAATGCTTTCATAACAGGCTCCTTAAAAGTGATGAACCGCCGCGTGGGGCGGTACGGTGAATTCAACGGTTTTATGGTCGATGGGCTTATGCGTCGGGTCGGCAACGATGATGGTTACCTTGTGTTTCCCGGCGGGCAGCCCGACCAGGATCACCGGCTCGCCGCTGGTATCAGCCCAGTGCCAGGGCGCGTCATCCACCACTACGTGAATATGGCCGATACGCGGAGTGACTTTCAGCGCGTCGGGTCCAAATACAGGTTCAATGCGCAGGTTTTCGACGCGGTACTGAATAAAGACCGCACCTTTACTCAGCGGTCCCGCCAGCGGTGGGTCGACGATCAGTTTTGCTGGCGGCTGGGGTTTTTCCTGCGGCGCTACGGCGGCCGGGCCATTAACATCAGCGGCGCTCAGGCCATCCAACGGTGCGGCCAGTGCGCCAGCAAAGGACGTCAGCGCAAATACAGGAAGCAGGAAATATCGACGAATCATCTGTGGCTCTCCTCATCAGTTTATTATGGCGAGGGACACAGAAGACCATTTTTATGTATCGGGGATGTTTGCTTTTGCGGGCGTTTTGTACCGGTTTGTCAGCGTAGCGCTCGGGATACAGTGCGATACAGTTTGTTTGCCTGGGCTGCGCACGAGCGCCACTGCGAACCCCGCAATGACCAGCGTCAGTCCTGCGGAAACCCACATTCCGCCTGTTATACCCAGCGACTTATTCAGCCACGCATACGCAAACGGAGAGGCGGCTGCCATCAGTTGGCCTGGAATAAGCAGCAGCCCGGTGCGGCTGGCATAGCGCTCTGTACTAAACAGTTCCAGGGGTAGCGTCGCTTTGACGATAGTCACCAGCCCGTTAATGGCACCAAAGCCGAACACAAATCCGGCGGCACACCAGGCCAGCATGTCGCTGCTCAGTCCGATGAGAAAACAAAGCGGCATGGCGAGCGCAGTGAAAAGCGTCAGTTTTAGCGGAGTGATGCGCGCCCCTGCCAGCACCTCCATAAGGCGCGCACCGGTCTGCCCCATTCCCCACAGCATGCCGACGGCGACCGGCAGGCCGAAGCTGGCGATAAATTCGGGAAGGTGGGTAGAGGTGCCGTTAGAGACGAAGGTGATGAGAGCAATGAAGGTTGCATAAAGCCAGCCGTTACGCCTGTCATGAGGGGAGACCTGCGTACATGCTTTGGGCTTGACCGTAAAGCGCTGGCGCGGGAAGCGCCGAAGAAGCAGGGCACTGAGCAGACCGAACAGGGCGTAGATCTTCAGCGCATCCTGCCAACCCATCACGTTCAGTAAGGCGTCTCCCAGCGGCCAAAAGACAGCGGACGCCAGCCCGCCCGCCAGGGTGACACGAGAGATTGTCCTGCGTGCCTGCGGTCCGTATAGGTTCACAAGAGCAGAGAAAAGCGCATCATACAGCGACAGGCGCATCCCGATGCCGGTCAGCAACCAGGCGCCATACCAGCCTGAAAGTGTGGGCGTAAAGGCCATTGACAGACAGCTTACGGCGATCAGCAAGGTCCCGCTCATTACCACCCTTTGTCCACCAAAACGCGCCAGCAGAGGAGCGACAAACGGCGAGACAATAGCCATAACCAGCATGGCCAGCGTCAGGCCGAGATAGATTTCGAGGGACGACCAGCTTCGGTCTGCTGTAATGGCATGAGCAAAGGTTCCCGGCATGTAAAAGGATATCCCCCAGTTAATGAGCTGATTACATCCCGCAGTGAGCGCAAGACGGCGAGGGAGTGCAGGTGTTTCCATTATTTTTCATTCCGTTAGGCAGTTGTCCCGAGCATACAGGGCGCGGTATTGTGCTGGCAGAGCCGTATCCTTATTCACCGTATAAGAGAAACTTTGCATGACGACGCTCAATCTGGGACACCTCGCCACTTTTCGTCTGGTCGTTCAACGCGGCAGCTTTTCTGCGGCAGCAGATGTAATGGGTATTTCCCAGCCCGCCGTCAGCCTGCAAATACGCCAGCTAGAGCAGTTTCTTCAGACGCGGCTGATCGAACGTACGGGGCGTGGAATCAAAGCCACTGCTGCCGGTGAGGCGCTACGGGTGCACGGTGAACGTCTTGAACTGGCGGTTGAGGAGACAATTCGTTCGGTTAGCGCGTTCAATCAGGAAGTGAGCGGCACCATCACGCTCGGCACGGGCGCGACGGCCTGTATTCATCTGCTTCCAGCGCTGTTGCAGCAGCTTCGTGAGGAGTATCCCCTGTTACGGATCGGAGTGACGACGGGAAATACGCCGGATATCGTCAGGGCGATTGAGGAGAATCGGCTGGATATGGGGCTGGTCACGCTACCGGCGAGCGGTCGTACGTTGGCGATTATGCACGCGATGGAGGAAGAGTTTGTCTGGATTAGCGCGCAGGTTCAGCTGGAAGAAGGGGAGCAGTTTACGCCAGACTCTTTATACGCTCAGCCGCTCATTGCGTTTGAGTCGGGCAGCGGTACGCGAACGTTGATTGACGGCTGGTTTGAAGCCCGCGGACTAGCCGTCTCACCGGTTATGCAGCTTGGCAGTATTGAGGCCATCAAACGCATGGTACGTGCAGGGCTGGGCTACAGTATTGTGCCGCGAATGGCGGTGGAGCATGCCGACGACCGGGAGGGATTACGCGTTCAATCGTTAACGCCCGTTCTGCGCCGGCAACTGGCGATAGTGATGCGTCAGGATAAGATCCTCAGCAAAGGGATGACGGTGATTATTCGGCTGTTACAGCGTGAACATGGACGTTAGCGCTCGGGCGAATCCACTACAAGACCTGATTGCTGCGACTGAATTTTGTCCTGATGGTGATACCAGGCGCCAATGGAGGAATAAACAAAGCGGCCAAAGAAAAACAGGAAACTGATGAGCAGTATGATGCGGGTCATCCGGGTGTTAAATCGATGTCGTTTTCGCATACGCGTAGCCTGACTCACTTTCTTTTCCTGAGTATACCCTTTTGGGCGATACGGCTATTAAGGCACAGCCGCAAGTCGGGGTCAATTCAGCGAAATGTAAAATACCGTCAATGCTTACATTAATTTATGTTATTAAAAACAACGCTTTTATTTATCGCATTGATAATTACAGGAAAAATATTCAAATAAAACGTAAGAAATGTTTATTCAGATAAATTAATTTGATTTAGGTCAACGGCATCTCGTCGTTGATATTTAAAATCCCACCTCCACTGTGCTTGCCAGGAATTTTCCGGGCATCGTGTACGTCAGGTTGGATGCCTGTCTTCATTTACCCTCTGGAGCGCAAGGGTTGTAAACGAGCATCTATGAATATTCACCACATCCTGAAGCAAAATAAAGACCGCTGGTGGGCACTTCCTCTTATATTACCCGTCGTGTTACTCCCGGTGCTTAGTGTGGCTAATACCTTAACGCAGCTGGGCGACGGTATCGTTGCGCTCTATTATCTCCCGCTCTCCTTTCTGCTGACGCTGATGTTGTTCTTTGGCCTGGAAGCCCTTCCCGGAGTGGTGGTGTCGCTGTTTTTACGTTATTACCCGTCCGTTGGGCTGTTTGAAACCGTGACCGGCATTCTACATTTTATCGTCCCCCTGGTGCTCAGCTGGGGCGGTTACCGCGTGTTTGCGCCCCGACGCAATATGACCGCTTACGGTGACATACGCCTGATGGGGCAACGTATCTTCTGGCAGGTGTTTTGCCCGGCAACGCTTTTTCTGGTGCTATTTCAGTTTGCGGTTTATCTCGGGGTCTATGAGAGCCGCCAGAGCCTTGCAGGATTGAATCCCCTCAATATTCGGACCCTTATTAACTATCAGGGGCTGCTGGTGAGCGGGCTGACGGGTGTGCCGCTAAGCTACCTGCTGATCCGCCTGATACGTCATCCGCGCTATTTCAAGGGACTGATGTCCCAGCTCCGCACGCAAATAGACAAAAAGGTGACGGCCGTTGAGTTTGTGGTGTGGTTTTTAGCTCTTGGTGGGTTGCTGGCCATGCTGCTGCTGCCCATGAATGAAAACAGTTCCATTTTCAGCACCAACTACACTTTGTCACTGCTGATGCCCGTGATGCTCTGGGGGGCGATGCGCTTTGGCTACAAGCTAATGTCAATCATCTGGACGCCGGTCCTGCTGGTGTCGATTCACTTTTTTTATCACTACATTCCGGTGCAGGGGGGTTATGGCATTCAGCTGGCGATCACCTCATCCAGCTATCTGGTCTTTTCCTTCGTTGTGACGTACATGTCGATGCTGGCGACACGTCAGCGGACCATCAATATTCGCTCCCGCAGTCAGGCTTTTCTCGATCCGGTGGTGCATATGCCCAACCTGCGGGCGCTGTCGCGAGAGCTGGCCAGTAACCCCTGGTCGGCGCTCTGTTTACTGCGCGTGCCCGAGCTGGAAGTGCTGGGGCGTAATTACGGCGTACTGCTACGGATCCAGTATAAGCAGCAGCTGGCGCAATGGATAAATGGCACCCTTCAGCCAAAAGAGCAAGTCTATCACCTCACCGGATATGACATGGCGGTGCGACTGGAGGCGGAGTCGCATCAACAGCGCATTGAGACGCTGGACGAGCATATTAAGCAATTTGTTTTTATCTGGGATGGTATGCCGGTGCAGCCTCAGGTTGGCGTGAGCTACTGCTATGTACGCTCACCCGTCAATCACCTCTATCTGGTGCTGGGGGAACTGGGCATCGTGGCTGACCTCTCCCTCTCAACGAATCACCCGGAAAATCTTCAGCAGCGCGGGGCTGTTCACTTGCAGCGTAGCCTGAAAGATAAGGTGGCGATGATGAGCCGTTTGCAGACAGCGCTGGAGCAGAACGCTTTTAGCCTGTTAGTTCAGCCCGTTCGCGGCCTGCGCGGCGATCATTACCACGAAGTGCTGCTGCGAATGCGTGATGATAACGGGGCGCTGATCTTTCCCGAGCAGTTCCTGCCCATAGCACAGGAGTTTGGTTTATCGTCGCGTGTCGATTTATGGGTACTGGAGCGTACGTTGAGTTTCCTGGCACAGCACCGCCAGCGTTTGCCGGGCCAACGCTTTGCCATCAACCTCGCACCTTCTACCGTCTACCGGGCGCAGTTCCCGCTTGAAGTGAGCCGCCTGTTAGCCAGATATGCCGTTGAAGCATGGCAGCTGATCTTTGAAGTGACCGAAAGTAGCGCCTTTGGTCATGCGGATCTGGCGGCATCCACCCTCAGGCAATTGCAAAAAATGGGAATACGGATCGCCATTGATGATTTTGGCACCGGCTACGCCAGCTATGCGCGGTTAAAAAGCGTGGACGCCGACATTCTCAAAATCGACGGCGGCTTTATTCGCAATATTGTCAGCAACAGTCTGGATTACCAGATCGTGGCATCCATTTGCCATCTGGCCCGGATGAAGAAAATGCTGGTGGTGGCGGAATGTGTGGAAACAGAAGAGATACGTAGCGCGGTGCACGCGCTAGGTATCGATTATGTGCAGGGCTACTTGATTGGGTTGCCAGTTGAGCTTGATACGTTGCTCGAAACACAGCCTTCTCAGGAGAGCGCCTTAGCCGTTACGCTGCCGCCTCAGAACTCTCTTCTTCAATCTTCAACAGCCAGCCGGTGACCGCTTCCCAGTACTGCTGCTCTTTTTCCAGATCCAGCAGCACCAGCGCGTTCTGGCTAAACCAGTCGTGCGGGAAGCTCAGCGTCCAGTGATAGTCATCCGTTTTAAGCTTCAACGTCGGCGGCGTGGTGGTCGCCTGTCGCTGATTATTGAGCAGCACGCCCAGGCGCAGAAGCTGAATGAGTGGCAGGAATTGCTTTTTCTTAAATAGCGTAAAGCGCGGCAGATCGTCGAGCTTGATGGCTTTGCGGTGATAGCGCACCAGCGTCGCCATCATGGTTTGCTGCTCCTGGTTGAAGCCAGGCAGATCGCTATTTTGCAGAATATAGGCTGAATGGCGATGCATTCCGCTGTGGTTAATGTTCAGCCCCACCTCATGCAGCATCGCGGCCCATTTTAACAGCGCGGCCAGCTGCGGATGCGCCAGCTTTGGATTCTGCTCCTCCCACTGTTCGTACATCTGAACCGTGGTTTCCAGCACCCGTTTCGCCTGTTCGCGGTCGATATTGTACTGGTTGGCAAGGCTCTGCGCGGTGCGGCTGCGAATATCCTGATGACGGAAACGGCCTTCCATCTCATACAGCACACCTTCGCGCAGGGCGCCGTCAGAGAGGCGCAGCTCTTTGATCGCCAGCGCGTCAAACACGCCGCAGAGGATCGCCAGCCCCGGTACGAACACCGCTTTACGCTCGTCGGACAAGCCCGGCAGACTCAGGGCGTCGAAGCTCTTGTGCTTAAGCACCTCTTCGGTGAGTTTCACCAGGCGCTCAGGCGTAATAAACCCGTCCTTTTCACCCATCGCCAGCAGCACTTCATGGGCCGCTTTAATCGACCCCGATGCGCCCAGCGCCACGTTCCAGCCCTGAATACGATACTGCCAGGCCAGATTTTCCAGTTTTTGCACGGCGGCCATGCGCGCGCGCTGGAAGTTTTCGCGGGTGATGACGCCGCCCGGAAAATACATTTGCGCGAAGCTGACGCAGCCCATACGGCGGCTTTCAACCAGACGCGGCTCGAAATCTTCGCCAATCACCAGTTCGGTTGAGCCTCCGCCGATATCAATCACCAGCTTGCGGCCTTTTTCCGGCTGCGTATGCTCCACGCCCATAAAAATCAGGCGCGCTTCTTCGTTACCAGAGATGATCTCAATCGGGTAGGGGATAACCTTTTCCGCGCGCTTAAGAAATTCCGGCGCGTTCAGCGCCTGGCGTAGCGTATGCGTCCCGACGATGCAGACGCTGGACGGCGAAAAGCCTTGCAGACGTTCTGCGAACAGCGACAGGCAGTTAAGCCCGCGCTCCATTGCCTCTTCGCTCAGCATGTTACGCGCGTCGAGCCCATCGGCCAGATGCACGCGCTGCTTCAGACGACCGATGATCTGCATCGCGCCATCCACCTCGCGGGCGATGACCATATGGAAACTGTTTGAGCCAAGATCGACCGCAGCGAACTCCTGCGGGCGTGGGGTATTATCGTTTATTGGCATAGGTTAATCGGGTTGCTCAAGTGATTTGATGTAATCGTAAATCGCCAGCTGCGACCGCACTTTACGGCGATTGCCGCGCGGTACATAGCGATTACTGAGTTCTTTGTCGATATAACGTGCTTTCACCGTATCGCTGAACAGGATCTCGATAATGTCCAGGATACGCTGCTTCAGGCGAGGATCCAGCAGCGGTGCCGCCACTTCAATACGGTAATCAATGTTACGCGTCATCCAGTCGGCGGACGAGAGGTATACGCGCTTATCACCGGCGTTATCGAAAATATAGACGCGATCGTGTTCAAGATAGCGATCCACAATGCTGATCACGCGGATGTTGTCGCTGATGCCTTCCAGTTCCGGAATGAGCGAGCACATGCCGCGAATGAGCAGATTTACCGGAACGCCGGAGCTGGAGGCCGCATACAGGCGATCCACCAGGCCTTTGTCCACCAGATTGTTGAGCTTCAGCGTGATGCCGGACGACAAGCCGTTCTGCGCATTGGCAATTTCTTTGTCGATCATATCGTACAGCAGGCGCCGTGAGTTCTGCGGCGACACCAGCAGATAATCGAAGCTCACCGGGCGGTACGGGTTCTCAATGAAGTTGAACACCCGACGCACTTCGTTGGTGATGCGGGCATCCGCAGTCAGCAGTGAATAGTCGGTGTAAATACGCGCAGTTTTCTCGTTAAAGTTCCCGGTACCGATATGGGCGTAGCGCACCACATCGTCGCCCTCTTTACGGGAGATCAGGAACAACTTGGCGTGAATTTTCAGCCCCGGCGCGGAGAAGATGACGTGCACGCCCGCTTCCGTCAGTCGGCGCGCCCAGTGGATGTTGGCCTCTTCGTCGAAGCGAGCCTGGAGCTCAACCACCACGGTCACTTTCTTGCCGTTGTGCGCTGCGTGGATCATCGCATCGATGATACGGGAATCTTTCGCCACGCGATAAATGTTGATTTTAATCGCCAGCACGTTCGGATCGAACGAGGCCTGACGCAGCAATTCCAGCACGTGTTCAAAGGTGTGATACGGATAGTAGAGCAGCACATCCCGCTCGCGGATGGCATCGAACCCGTTGCGGAATTTATCGAACCAGATATGGCGCAGGCGCGGCAGCGGTTTGTTTACCAGATTGGCTTTGCCGACGTTCGGGAAGCCAATGAAATCTTTAAAGTTGTGGTAACGCCCACCGGGGATTATGGAGTCGTAGCGGGAGATGGTCAGCTTATCGCGCAGCATCTCCACCATCGCGTCCGGCATATCGCGCTGATAGACAAAACGCACCGGCTCTGCCGTCAGGCGCTGCTTGAGGCTGGAAGACATCAGCTCCATCAGGCTGGCCTCCATCTCATGCACCAGATCGTACTCGGCATCACGGGTCATCTTCATCGAGTAGGCGTTGAGCGCGTCGTAATCGAAGAAGCCTTTGAAGATATCGTCCAGACAGTAGCGCAGAATGTTATCCAGCAGGATCATCGGCTTACGTCGGCGCGGGGTTTCCGGCGGCAGATTTACAAAGCGCGGGACTTTATCAGACGGTATTTCCAGCAGCGCGTAGTTAATGGTCTCACCACGAATGATTTCTACCGCCAGATAGGTGTAATCATCTTTCAGGAACTGCACCAGATCGGTTTCACGGTTGATCAGAATCGGGGTGATATGCTGGCGCAGATAGTGTTTGAAATAGTGGCGCAGCCAGTTTTGCTGATTCGCGGAGAGCTGGCGTTCGTTGATCAGGAAGATTTGGTTGCGTGCCATTTCCAGCAGCAGCTCGTTATAGAGGCCATCAAATTCCTGATCGGCTTTCATGACGCGAGACTGGATTTTTCCAAGCAGATGCCGCGAGTGGGAGTTTAAGCCCTGTTCTTCGCTGATGATGATTCGGCGTTTCAGTTCGGCGAAGCGAACCTTGTAGAACTCATCCAGATTGTTGGAATAGATGCCTAAAAAACGCATACGCTCAATCAGCGGGTTGCTTTTATCGGCCGCTTCCTGAAGTACACGTTCGTTGAATGCTAACCAGCTTAGCTCTTTCTCGATATATAACTTTTCCTGACCCATTACAGCTCACACTCCAGTTCAATCACAGGACGTGGTAAATCCGTCTCGTCCTTATTATGGCGAGCATTTCCACGATATGTCCAACAGTGCCAGAAAAGTATGACAGTTATTTTTTTTGTTGGGGATTTTAGGGGGTTGGAGAAGGGAATATCGGGTAATGCAATATGTAGGTCGGGTAAGCGCAGCGCCACCCGACAGAACAAACTACTCTTCAGCCGCATGACCCTGCGGGGGCAACTTCACGCCGTCCAGCCAGGCGGCACCGTCGCGCATCTCAAGACGGCCGTCAACAAACCAGCTTACCACCAGCGGATAAATGGCATGTTCCTGAGCCTGTACACGTTCGGTCACGTCGTCTTCGTTGTCACCGTCAAAGACCGGTACTTTTGCCTGCAAAATGACCGGACCGCCGTCCAGCTCGTCGGTAACGAAATGCACGGAGGTACCATGCTCCTCATCGCCGTTCTCCAGCACCTGACGATGGGTATGCAGGCCAGGATATTTCGGCAGAAGAGAAGGGTGGATATTCAGCAAACGTCCGTTGTAATGCGCGACGAAGGCCGGGCTCAGGATACGCATGTAGCCCGCCAGCACCACCACGTCAGGCGCGTAGGCGTCAATCTCCTGCACCAGCTCACGGTCAAAGGCTTCACGCCCGGCGAACTGGCTGGCTTCCAGCGCGTGCGCAGGAATGTTCGCTTCCCGCGCGCGCTCAAGGCCGAACGCATCGGCCTTGTTGCTGAATACTGCCCGAATGGTGCCATTGATTTTCTTCTGTTTGCAGGCGTCTATGATTGCCTGCAAATTGCTTCCGTTGCCGGAAATGAGCACCACGATGTTTTTCATTCAATGACCACACGCTGTTCGGAATCGGAAGCTTTAATCGTACCGATTTTCCACGCGTTTTCACCTTTTTCTGTCAGCAGCTTAACCGCTTTATCCGCTTCGCTGGCGGGCAGGGCGATAACCATGCCCACGCCGCAGTTAAAGGTGCGGTACATTTCATGCTCGCTCACGTTGCCTGCGGTTTGCAGCCAGTTGAAGACGGACGGCCACTGCCATGAGGAGGCGTCGATCACCGCCTGGGTATTGTCCGGCAGCACGCGCGGAATGTTTTCCCAGAAGCCGCCGCCAGTAAGGTGAGCGATGGCGTGCACGTCAACGTTCTCAATCAGCTCCAGCACGTTTTTCACGTAGATGCGGGTCGGGGCCAGCAGGTGATCGGCCAGCGGTTTGCCGTCCAGCTCGGTGGTCAGCGGGTCGCAACCGCTCACTTCGAGGATCTTACGCACCAGAGAGTAGCCGTTGGAGTGCGGACCGCTGGAGGCCAGCGCAACCAGCACATCGCCGTCAGCCACTTTGCTGCCGTCGATAATTTCTGATTTTTCTACCACGCCGACGCAGAAGCCTGCGACGTCATAATCTTCACCGTGATACATGCCAGGCATTTCTGCGGTTTCACCGCCGACCAGCGCACAGCCGGATTGCAGACAGCCTTCGGCGATACCGTTAATGACGCTGGCTGCGGTATCCACATCCAGCTTGCCGGTCGCGTAGTAATCCAGGAAGAACAGCGGCTCAGCGCCCTGTACCACCAGGTCGTTGACGCACATCGCCACCAGATCAATACCAATCGTATCGTGACGCTTAAGATCCATCGCCAGGCGCAGTTTTGTACCGACACCATCCGTACCCGAGACCAGCACAGGTTCACGATATTTTTGCGGCAGCGCGCACAGTGCGCCGAATCCACCCAGGCCACCCATCACTTCCGGGCGGCGGGTTTTTTTCACCACACCTTTGATTCGGTCAACCAGCGCATTACCTGCGTCAATATCAACACCGGCATCTTTGTAGCTGAGAGAAGTTTTGTTGGTCACGGCTTAAATCCCCACGCGATTGCATAGCTAGTAAGAAAAATCGGCGCAATTCTAACAGTCCAGGCAAACGTTTGCGAGCCTATTCTCCGCGCGGGGATCTTTTTTTCTGTGCGGACTGTCCAGGGCAACAAACTTGACTCCGTTCACGAAAATGAAACCGGTTTCGGCGATCTGCTTGCAACGGCTATCCCCTTTGCACATCATCAAAATGAAACCGGTTTCTGTAACTGTTTTTGCAGAAAATAACGCAGAATGAGGGAAAGCGAATGTCAGGATTTAAAGCAGGTTTTCTGTGGGGTGGGGCCGTTGCGGCGCACCAGCTTGAAGGCGGCTGGAAAGAGGGCGGCAAGGGCGTGAGCGTTGCCGATGTCATGACGGCAGGCGCCCACGGGGTACCGCGTGAAATCACCAACGGCGTGCTGGAGGGGAAAAATTACCCAAACCACGAAGCCATCGACTTTTACCACCGCTATAAAGAAGACATCAAACTCTTTGCCGAGATGGGATTCAAATGCTTCCGCACCTCCATTGCCTGGACGCGTATTTTCCCGAAAGGCGACGAGCTGGAGCCGAACGAAGCGGGACTCAAATTCTATGACGATCTTTTCGACGAGTGCCTGAAGCACGGCATCGAGCCGGTGATCACGCTTTCCCACTTCGAGATGCCTTTCCACCTCGTAACGGAATACGGCGGCTGGCGTAACCGTAAGCTGATCGACTTCTTTGTCCGCTTCGCGAAGGTCGTTTTTGAGCGCTATCAGCACAAAGTGAAGTACTGGATGACCTTTAACGAGATCAATAACCAGGCCAACTTTCACGAAGACTTTGCGCCGTTTACCAACTCCGGGCTGAAATATGCCCCGGGAGAAGATCGCGAGCCGGTGATGTTCCAGGCGGCGCACTATGAGCTGGTGGCCAGCGCCCTGGCGGTGAAAGCGGGGCGTGAGATCAACCCGTCACTGCATATCGGCTGCATGATTGCCATGTGCCCCATCTATCCGCTGACCTGTGCCCCGGACGACATGATGATGGCGATGAACGCCATGCATCGCCGCTACTGGTTCACCGACGTTCACGTGCGCGGCAAGTATCCGCAGCATCTGCTCAACTACTTTGAACGTCGCGGCTTCGCGCTGGATATCACCGAAGAAGATAAAGTGGCGCTGACGCAGGGCTGCGTGGATTACATCGGGTTCAGCTACTACATGTCGTTCGCCACCAAAGCGACGGCGGATAATCCGACGCTGGATTATGACGAGAGCAAGAGCCTGGTTTCTAACCCGTACGTGCAGAAATCGGACTGGGGCTGGCAGATCGATCCTGTCGGGCTGCGCTACTCTCTGAACTGGTTCTGGGATCACTATCAGCTGCCGCTGTTTATTGTGGAAAACGGCTTTGGCGCGATCGACGTGCAGGAGAACGACGGCACGGTGAACGACCAGTACCGCATCGACTACCTTTCCGCCCACATCCGCGAGATGAAAAAAGCGGTGGTGGAAGACGGCGTAGATCTGATGGGCTATACCCCGTGGGGCTGTATCGACCTGGTCTCTGCCGGCACTGGCGAGATGAAGAAACGCTACGGCTTTATCTTTGTCGATAAAGATAACGAAGGTAACGGCACGCTGAACCGCAGCAAGAAGAAATCGTTCGACTGGTATAAGCAGGTGATTGCGAGCAACGGCGATAACCTGTAATTGTCGGGTGGCGCTAACGCTTACCCGACCTACACTACACGTAGGCCCGCGTAAGCGCAGCGCCACCGGGCAAGACCCCGCACCCAAACCGGAGCCCAGCCTCCGGCTTTTTTGTTTTTGATTGATGTACATCAAGCAACATGGGTATGGCGCAATCCGAAAAAAGCGGTATAATCCCGCGATTTTTTTGCGGATGCCACCTCAGAGGAGAAAGAGAATGAAGATTGTGGAAGTGAAACACCCACTCGTTAAACACAAGTTGGGCCTGATGCGTGAGCATGACATCAGCACGAAGCGTTTTCGCGAACTGGCTTCTGAAGTGGGTAGCCTGCTGACCTACGAAGCGACCTCTGATCTGGAAACGGAAAAAGTGACCATCGAAGGCTGGAACGGCCCGGTACAGGTTGAGCAGATCAAAGGTAAAAAAATTACCGTGGTGCCAATCCTGCGTGCGGGTCTGGGCATGATGGAAGGCGTGCTGGAGCACGTCCCAAGCGCGCGTATCAGCGTGGTAGGTATCTACCGTAACGAAGAGACGCTTGAGCCGGTCCCATACTTCCAGAAGCTGGTCTCTAACATTGATGAGCGTATGGCGCTGGTAGTTGACCCGATGTTGGCGACCGGTGGTTCGATGATCGCCACCATTGACCTGCTGAAACAAGCAGGTTGCAGCAGCATCAAAGTGCTGGTACTGGTCGCGGCGCCGGAAGGTATCGCGGCGCTGGAAAAAGCGCACCCGGACGTTGAACTCTATACCGCGTCTGTCGACCAGGGACTGAACGAGCACGGGTACATCATCCCGGGGCTCGGCGATGCCGGCGATAAGATTTTTGGGACTAAATAATCGAATAACGATAAAGAAGCCGACTTTGATAGTCGGCTTTTTTTTGAATAAAAACCAACAATGACACTCAGAGGAAAACACTATGACGCGCCGTGCTATCGGGGTGAGTGAAAGACCGCCGCTTTTACAGACAATCCCGCTTAGTTTGCAGCACCTGTTCGCCATGTTTGGCGCAACCGTGCTGGTGCCAATCCTGTTTCACATTAACCCGGCTACCGTGCTGTTGTTTAACGGCATCGGTACGCTGCTTTACCTCTTCATCTGTAAAGGCAAAATCCCGGCCTATCTCGGGTCGAGCTTCGCGTTTATCTCCCCGGTACTGCTGTTGCTGCCGCTGGGTTACGAGGTCGCGCTGGGCGGCTTTATCATGTGCGGTGTGCTGTTCTGCCTGGTCTCCTTCATTGTGAAGAAAGCGGGTACCGGCTGGCTGGACGTGATGTTCCCGCCTGCGGCAATGGGGGCAATCGTTGCCGTCATCGGCCTGGAACTGGCGGGTGTCGCGGCGAACATGGCTGGGCTGCTGCCTGCGGACGGTCAGTCACCGGATTCTAAAACCATTATTATTTCGCTGGTGACGCTGGGCGTGACGGTTTTCGGTTCCGTCCTGTTCCGCGGCTTTATGGCGATTATCCCGATCCTGATCGGCGTGCTGGCGGGTTACGCGCTCTCCTTCGTGATGGGCGTTGTGGATACCACACCGATTGCCGAGGCACACTGGTTCGCGCTGCCGACCTTCTACACCCCACGCTTCGAATGGTTTGCTATCTTCACCATTCTGCCTGCTGCACTGGTGGTGATTGCTGAGCACGTTGGCCACCTGGTGGTGACGGCGAACATCGTGAAGCGTGACCTGATCCGCGACCCGGGCCTGCATCGCTCCATGTTTGCCAACGGTTTCTCCACCATCATCTCCGGTTTCTTCGGCTCCACGCCAAACACGACTTACGGGGAGAACATCGGCGTAATGGCGATCACCCGCGTCTACAGCACCTGGGTTATCGGCGGCGCGGCGATCATCGCTATTCTGCTCTCCTGCGTCGGCAAACTGGCGGCGGCGATCCAGATTATCCCGGTTCCGGTGATGGGCGGCGTTTCCCTGCTGCTTTACGGGGTGATCGGTGCGTCCGGTATTCGCGTGCTGATTGAATCCAAAGTGGATTACAGCAAGGCGCAGAACCTGATCCTGACCTCCGTTATCCTGATCATCGGCGTGAGCGGCGCGAAGGTGCACATCGGCGCGGCAGAGCTGAAGGGTATGGCGCTGGCGACCATCGTCGGCGTGGGCCTGAGCCTGATTTTCAAGCTGATCTCGGTCATTCGTCCGGAAGAAGAAATCCTGGACGCTGACGATAGCGAAAAAGCACCACATTGATCCTTTAACCGGGCGGACGATCCGCCCGGTTCTCTCCTTGCTGGTTCCGTGTTAAACTCCATTCCGATTTTATGTAAGATCTCTGGTTGAGGTATTTCTGAACGGACCGGCACAGCTCTCTCTGCCACTTTATCTCCCTGACGACGAAACTTTCGCGAGTTTCTGGCCGGGTGATAACCCCTCTTTACTGGCTGCACTGCAAAACGTGCTGCGCCAGGAACACAGCGGATACATCTATATCTGGTCACGCGAAGGCGCGGGACGCAGCCACCTGCTGCATGCCGCCTGTGCGGAACTTTCGGCGCGCGGTGACGCGGTAGGCTATGTGCCGCTGGATAAACGCACCTGGTTTGTGCCTGAAGTGCTGGAGGGCATGGAACATCTCTCCCTGGTCTGCATCGATAATATTGAATGCGTGGCGGGAGACGAGCCGTGGGAAATGGCGATCTTTAACCTCTACAACCGCATTCTGGAGTCGGGCAAAACCCGGCTGCTGATCACCGGCGATCGTCCGCCGCGTCAGCTCAATCTGGGGCTGCCGGATCTGGCGTCTCGTCTGGACTGGGGGCAAATCTACAAGCTGCAACCGCTGTCGGATGAAGACAAACTCCAGGCACTTCAGTTGCGCGCCAGACTGCGCGGATTTGAACTGCCGGAAGACGTAGGGCGCTTCCTGCTCAAGCGTCTTGATCGGGAGATGCGCACGCTCTTTGATACGCTCGATCAGCTCGATCGCGCCTCCATCACCGCCCAGCGCAAGCTGACCATTCCGTTTGTGAAAGATATTCTTAAGCTGTAGTTATGCCGGGTGGCGGCTGCGCCTTACCCGGCCTACATTTGGCACCCGTAGGCCCGGTAAGCACAGCGCCACCGGGCTAAAGATCCCCCATCAGGTGCTCAACCAGCAGCGGAATCGGTCTTCCCGACGCCACGCTTCTGCCGTTCTCACGCCACAGCGCCGTCCCGCTGATATCCAGATGTGCCCATGGGATCGCCGGCGGACAGAAGTGATGCAGCAGCCACGCCGCCGAGGCGCTTATCGCCGCATTGTTAGTCGGCGTATTGCACAGATCGGCAATCGCGCTGTCGGTCTGCTTTTTCAGCCGTGCGTCCAGCGGCAGAGACCACACCTCGTCACCGCTCCGTTTACCTGCCTGCGTCAACGCGGCGCGCAGCGGTTCATCCTGGGTCATCAGCCCGCTCAGCTCATACCCCAGCGCTTTCACCATTGCGCCCGTCAAAGTCGCCATATCAATGATGTAGCGGGCCTGCGGGTACCGCTGGCTGGCCCAGGCAATGGCGTCAGCCAGCACCAGCCGGCCCTCGGCATCGGTATTATTGATTTCAACGGTGGTTCCGTTACAGGCTGTTGCCACCGTGCCGGGCTGCATGGCGTCGGGGCCGATGGCGTTTTCCGCCAGCGCCAGCACGCCCATGATGCGCACGGGTAATTTCAGCTCCGCAACGGTCAGCATCAGCCCCAGTACGTTGGCCGCGCCGCACATGTCATATTTCATGGTGTACATGCCCGCGCCTTCCTTCAGCCACAGGCCGCCGGTGTCAAAGGTAATGCCTTTTCCCACGTAGCAGCGCATCGGGCCGTCGTTGGCACCATCATAATGAATAGCCAGCAGACGCGGCGGGCAGGTCGCCCCTTTGCCAACGGCGTGCAGCAGTCCAAGACCCTGCTCAGCAATATCTTTTTCGTTCAGCACCTCGCAGCGCAGGGCAGGGCTGGCGGCACACAGTTTTTGCGCCTCTTCCACCACAAACTGCGGCGTGCAGCGGTCGGACGGCATATCCGCCAGACGTCGCGCCGCGATCATGCCGAGCGCAATGGCCTGCTGCTGGCGGAAGGTCGTCTCCAGCTTCGCCTGCTGTTCCGGCAGGCAGAGGGCAGTGATGCAGGTAAGACGCACCGCTTCGTTCGTCTTCTTCAGCTTCAGGTCACTGAGCCTGTGCGCCTGATTAAAGAGAAAACGCAGCACCTGCGCCAGCACCACATCGTCGATATCCGTCACGTCCAGCACGAGTTCGGCGCTGGCGGGGGCGGTAAGCAGCGGTCGCAGGGCGGTGAGCAACCCTTCGGTCAGGGCGTCATGCCAGATCGTGTCCGGCAACAGAGTAATGCGCGCAAACGGCGCGCAGCCAAAGCGCGCGTCCGCGACGGTGCTCTGCTGGCGCATTTCAGCGACAAGAGCGCTATCCGGTAACAGGGAACTGTCAGCGCGCGCAATCAAATGGTTGTTCGGCTTCGCGTCTGAAAGCGCGTTGATAAACTGGTACGTGATCATCATGATTCCTCAATCGGCGCGCGGATCCGTGTGGCATAGGCCTGCATCCACTCCTCATCTACCGCGTGATAGTGCGTTTTCTCCCGCAGGCGTTCAGTACGAAAAACGGTGAGGGGCTGGCGAGCCGTCGCTACCACGAACGAGAAGGTTTTTATGTTGGTCGCGGCGCCAAATTCTCCTTTGCTGTTCATGCACACCACGGAGAGATCGCCCGCGCGACCGAAGCGCGACATCAGCTTGTCTTCCAGTTCGAATACGACTGAATCCGCCGCCTGCTGCGGCGTCATCCCTTGCGCCATCCGGCGAACGATTTCGTAGCTGGTACAGCCCTTCATCAGGTCTTCACCGACGCCTGTGGCGGTGGCCGCGCCGGTTTCGCTGTCGCAGTAAAAGCCGGAGCCGATGATGGGTGAGTCACCGAGGCGACCACGTTTTTTCATAAACAGGCCACTGGTGGAGGTGGCGACGCTCATCGAACCCTGTTTATCAAGGCCAATGATGCCGACGGTGTCATGTCCGTCGTAGGGGCTTAACCCCTTATCCAGCGTTTCGCGGCAGCGCTTGCGGTAGTGCTGCATGGCGCGATCCGTGAGCATGGTTTTGTCGGCAAAGCCCTGGCACAGCGCCCATTCGCGCGCGCCCTGGCCGACCAGCAGGCTGTTATAGCGTTGACGGCTGAGCGCGTGCGCCACGCGCACCGGGTTGGCGATATCCACCAGATTCCCCACGGCGCCGAACGCCAGCGTGTCGCCGTCCATATAGGCCGCGTCCAGCTCCACCTCGCCGTTCTCGGTCGGCAGGCCACCGTAGCCGACGGATTTATACAGCGGAAAGTCTTCCACGGCAGCGACGGCATCGACCACCGCCGAAGCGACCGGTTTTCCCGCCGCCAGGGCAGACGCGGATTCCGTTACCCCTTCAAGTGCCATTCGCCAGGTTGCGATAATTCCCCACATGCTTTACTCCTGTTTTGCAAGGGTGGTGTCGGGTTGCGTAGCGGTAGTCAGCTCCGCGGCGCGGTACTGTTTATCCAGGATACGCATAAAAGGCAGGTACAGCATGGCGCCAATCAGCAGGTTGATCAGCTGCATCACGCTGCCGCTCAGGTGCCCGGTGACGATAAAGCCGCTGATAACCGGCGGCAGGGTCCAGGGAATAAACACCCCGGTGGTGACGGCGACCGCGCCAATTTTCATCGCCGTATACTGCACGGTGACCAGCACCAGCGGCACCAGATTAAACGGGATGAGCATGATCGGGTTCATGATCACCGGCAGGCCAAACAGGATCGGTTCGTTGATGTTAAACACCGAGGCACCCGCACCGAGGCGCGCCACCTCTCGCATGTTTTTGCTGCGGGCGAAAATCAGCATCGCTATCACCAGCGACAGCGTGGCGCCCGCGCCGCCCATCCAGATCATGTCAAAAAACTGTTCGGTGATGATGTGCGGCGGCGTCGTTCCCGCCTGGATCGCGGCGATGTTGTCGGTCTGGTTTTCCATCCACAGCGGGCGAATAATGCCGTTGATCATCGAACCGGAGTTAATGCCCACTGACCACAGAATGGTGATACTGAATACGGTCATCAGCGCACCGAAATAAGAGGTGCCGTAGTGGCGCACCGGGGTGGCAACCACTTCATAAATAAACTGGTGGATGGTGTGGTAGTGGGTGTTTTCAAATATGATGCGGATAATAAGCACCAGAATCATCACCAGCAGGGCCGGGATCAGCGCCGCGAACGACTCCTGCACCGCCGGAGGTACGCCGTCCGGCATTTTAATGACCAGCTTTTTGCGCTTCAGCCAGCAGAACAGTTCCGTCCACAGCAGGGAACCGATCATCGCCACAAACAACCCTTTGCTGCCAATCCACTCCACCGGCATCACGGTAATGCCGCCGTTTTCCGCCACTTTGATAAAGGGCGTCAGGATCAGGAAGGCGACCAGCGCCAGGATGCCGCAGGAGATGCGGTCCTCGCCATAGTGCTCAGCCAGGCGGTAGGCCACCAGGAAGCTGATAAACAGCGACATGGTTGAGAATACCGCGTTGAATGGAATCTCTATAATCGCACTCCAGCTCTCACCAAAGGCCTGAGACATAAACTGCTGATAGGCCTGATTCGGGAAGGAGGAGATCACCAGCAGGATGGAGCCGACGATGATAAACGGCATGAATGAAACGTAGGCCCCACGAATGGCCCCAAGATGACGCTGCTGGGCCGTTTTCGCCGCCAGCGGCATCAGTTTTGCTTCAAGAAATCCCAGAACATTGTTCATTGTGAACTCCGTACAAGATTGAGAGGTGTTGTTTATGTTATGTCTGTGGATTATCAGTGAAGCGCGGCGAGCGAAAGGTGAAATCGGTCACAAAGCATTCGCTGTTCTACTATAAATCTCATAAGATTAGTTGCGGAGAGAGACGCGATGGAAATCAAACTGCATGCTAACGCCACCACCACACCGCGTATCCGTCGCTATCTTCAGCAGTCGAATAAAAGCGACAGAGAGCTAGCTGTTGAACTGGGGATCTCGGTCACCACCGTCAGGCGCTGGCGCAACCGCGACCAGGTTTCGGATAACCACACAACGCCAAAAGTGATACACAAAGCATTGAGACAAGAGCAGGCGGCACTGATAAATGCCCTGCGGGATATCACTGGGGCACCGCTGGATGAACTGCTGCTGCTGGTGAATGACGGACTCGGGATCGCCGTTTCCCGCGCGACCCTGAACCGCTACCTCAAACCGGCTTCGGTAAGACAAAAGGGGGCGTCGTTGCAGGGCAAAAAGGCACTGAAGGCCGGTATCATGCCGCAGAAGCTACTTCTGCATCATCAGCCGCTATCGCTGCATATGGACGACGGTGGGGAGCAACACCTGCTCTGGGCGCGTGAACCCGTCAGCGGCTGGTGCTACGCCCGGCTTTATGCCGGTGTCTCGCCGCAGTTGCTGACCCGCTGGACGAACGAGGTGCTGGCTGCATGTCCGGCTGATATTCAATCTATTGAGACTTTTGGGCTGGCAGTGAACTTGCCGGAGCATAACGTCACCGTAAAAGTGCATTCACAGTATTATCTTGCCCTTCAGGTCACCGTGCCGTTACGTGAGATCATTCCGCGCGTGAATAGTGAACCGGCGGGAGAACTGTTGATCCAGTTGTGTGAATTTTTCAACCGGGGAAAAGCGCAGAAAAAGCTGGGGGAGAGTACGCCGCAGGCGTTTCTGGAAGCGCTGCGGCGTAACGATTAGAGGATCCCGAGTACGTCTTCCGGCGGACGGCCGATACGCGCCTTGCCGTTCGCCACGACAATCGGGCGCTCAATCAGCTTTGGATTGTCGACCATCGCCTGAATCAGCCGATCTTCAGTGAGACTGGTATCGTTCAGATTGAGCGATTTATACAGATCTTCTTTCTGACGCATCAGCTCGCGTGCGCTGCCCATGTTCAGCATCTTCAGCAGCTGGCGGATCGTCTGCGCGTCCGGGGGCGTCTCCAGATACAACACCACTTCCGGATCGATGTCGTTAGACTTCAGCAAATTCAGAGTCTCGCGGCTCTTGGAGCAGCGAGGGTTATGGTAAATTTTTACCGCGACTGTCATGACTTCTCCTTTATTACATCTTCTCGTACGGCTTAAAGCGTTGTTGCAGGCCACGCAGCTGGTCGATTCGCGCATCGTAGCGGGCCTGTTGCAGGCTACCGAGCTTCACCTGTGAGCTGGCGCTGCTTAGCAGGGATATGGCCTGATCGAGGCGCCCCGCCAGCGCCAGACCTTCCGCACGCGCGGCCAGCTCCTGATCGCGATTACCCAGTTGCCCCTGGGCCTGGGCGAGCAGCTCCCAGCCGTTCTGGTCATCTTTATTGTTAAAGGTATAGCGGTTCAGAATGGTCACCGCCTCGCCGGGCTGGCCGCCCTGTAAGTAGGCGTTCGCCAGGTTTAGCTGCAATACCGGATTGTTGCGAATGTCTTTCGCCCCTTTCAGACGGTTGATCGCATCGGTCGCTTTTTTCTGTCCTAAATCGATATCGGTTGCGAGGTCGAGATACCACGGATTGTCAGGCGCCGACGCCAGCAGCGGCTGTAGCGCTTTACGCGCTTCATCGTACTTGCTTGCTTCCATCGCCTGGAGTGCCTGACCATACTGCGCGGCGTTCTTCTCGCGCACGTTGCCTTTCGCCAGCGCGTCCAGCAGATCGCTGGTGAGCTGATTACGTCCGGAGTTGTACATGCCAAGCGTTCTCACTTTGGCCATGTAGAAATCCTGCGAGGACTGCACGACGACCGGACGCATCTGGTTAGCACGGTTACGCGCATCCGAGAGACGACTTTCCGGCAGCGGGTGGGTCAACAGAATTTCAGGCGGGCGCGACGAGTAGCGTGCCTGGTCGAGCAGTTTTTCCAGGAAGCTCGGCATGGCCTGCGGGTCAAAGCCGGAACGCTGTAAAACCTGAATGCCGATGCGGTCTGCTTCCTGCTCGTTCTGCTGGGTAAAGCTGATCATCCCCTGACGCGTCCCCGCCAGCGTCCCGGTAAGCGCCGCCATCCCGGCCTGCGGGCTGGCCATCGCCAGCAGAATAGAGCCCAGCGCGCCCACCCAGGTCAGAGGGGCGTTACGCTTCTGATCTTCCATCGCACGCGCCAGATGGCGCTGGGTGACGTGCGAAATTTCGTGCGCCATGACGGACGCCAGCTGGCTTTCGTTATCGGAATAACGGAACAACGCCGAATGCAGCACCACGTTCCCGCCAAAGAAGGCGAAGGCGTTGATTTCGTCGTTATTGATTAAATAGAAGTGGAAGGGCGTTTTTACCGAGTCTGCGTGCGCCACCAGTCGCATCCCCAGACCGTTGATGTACTGCACCAGCAAAGGGTCGTTAATCAGCGGAGCACTGCCGCGCAGCTGGCGTACGTAATAATCACCCATCTGCATCTCCTGCCCGATGGAGAGCGTGCTTCCTGCCGTGGTGCCCATGTCCGGCAATGAATCGGACGAGTCAGCGAAAGCGGGCAACACCTGACCCACCGTCACGGCGGCAATCAGTGTCGCAACCAGTGTTTTTCTCAACTGCCTGAACATAACAACTGTCCTGTATGTTGGATGTGCTAATTTGACCGATGAACCCGCATAACGTTCATCTCCGCTGCTCTGCGAGTGTAGCCGTGTTAAGAGATGAAGAAAATCCCATTCATCAGGGTTTTGCGAAACCTGACAGTGAAACAAAAAGGAAAGTCTTTTTTGTGACAGTTAGATACAATTCACCGTCTCACTCCTGCCATTCGATTCAGGGAAGGGTTGTATGCTCGAAATGTTAATGCAGTGGTATCGGCGTCGGTTTAGCGATCCGGAAGCCATTGCTTTGCTGGTCATTCTGGTTGCCGGATTCGGTATCCTGTTCTTCTTTAGTGGCCTGTTGGCACCGCTTCTGGTGGCAATTGTGCTGGCGTATCTGCTGGAGTGGCCCACCGCGCGTCTGGAACATATCGGCTGTTCCCGTCGCTGGGCGACCAGCATTGTCCTGGTGCTGTTTGTCGGCATTCTGCTGCTGATGTCCTTCGTGGTGATGCCCATCGCCTGGCAACAGGGGATCTACCTGATCCGCGACATGCCCGGCATGCTGAATAAACTGTCTGATTTTGCCGCCACGCTGCCGCGCCGCTATCCTGCGCTGATGGACGCCGGGATCATCGATGCGATGGCCGAAAACATGCGCGCCCGCATCATGACCATGGGTGACTCGGTGGTGAAATACTCTCTGGCCTCGCTGGTGGGGTTGCTGACGCTGGCGGTTTACCTTGTTCTCGTGCCGCTAATGGTGTTTTTCCTGGTCAAAGATAAAGAGCAGATGCTGAATGCGGTGCGCCGCGTGCTGCCGCGCAATCGCGGTCTCGCAGGACAGGTCTGGCAGGAGATGAACCAGCAAATCACCAACTACATTCGCGGCAAAGTGCTGGAGATGATTGTGGTGGGCGTGGCGACCTGGATTGGCTTCGTGATTTTCGGGCTGAACTACTCGCTGCTGCTGGCGGTGCTGGTCGGATTCTCGGTTCTGATCCCGTATATCGGCGCGTTTGTGGTGACCATTCCGGTAGTCGGTGTGGCGCTGTTCCAGTTTGGTCTGGGTACGGAGTTCTGGAGCTGTTTCGCCGTATACCTGATTATTCAGGGACTGGACGGGAACCTGCTGGTACCGGTGCTGTTCTCAGAAGCAGTTAACCTGCATCCGCTGGTGATTATCCTGTCAGTGGTGATTTTCGGCGGGCTGTGGGGATTCTGGGGCGTGTTCTTCGCCATTCCGCTGGCGACGCTGATTAAAGCCGTGGTCCACGCGTGGCCGGATGTGCCGGCGGTGGAAGAGAAGTAGATTTAGTGCGGGCTGATGCCCTCACCCCAACCTTCTCCCAAAGGGCTGAGGGATCCCCAGT